>CAUPHU010000001.1:0-40938 GCA_963511095.1 uncultured Anaerococcus sp.
TTTTATACCATTTTCATGAGCTTGGTCCATTGCTCCTGCAAGTGTATTACCATCAATTGGACCTACAACTAGGTAATTAACATTTTTAGCTATCATGTTTTCAATCATTGAAACTTGGGTGTCAGGTTCATTTTGTGCAAACTGTAAATCTACCTTATAACCTTTTTCCTCTAGCGATTTTTTTAAGTTATTGCCGTCTTGGTTCCATCTTTGTAGAGATTGAGTTGGCATTACTATTCCAACATATTTACCGTCTCCACTTGCTGCTTCATTATTCTCTGCGTTTTCTTTTGCTGGTTCATTCGAACATCCAATAAGAACCATAACAAGAGCTAGCATTAATGAGGCTAGTCTAAATTTTTTGAAACTTTTTAACATATGCATTTTCCCTCCTAAAATATTACAATGCTTACAATAAATTTAGTTAATAAATTTATTTACTAACTAAATGATATCATATATAATAGTAATTGTAAAGTCTTTTTATGAATTTATTTTAAAAATATTAATAGTATGGTAATTTAATCAGATAGGAGTAAATATGAGAAATGAATATCAGGTTCTTATTCTAAACGAACTATTTAATACAAATAAAAAATCAAGAGTAGATCTTTCTAAAGATTTACATATTAATAAAACATCAATTTCAACTAATGTTTCTAGTCTAATTGAAGAAGGAATTATTATGGAAGTTAGCATAGGAAAGTCTTCTAACCGTGGTGGGAGAAAACCTATTAAGCTAATGCTAAACCATGAGTTTGCATATTTTATGGCCATTGATCTTTCAAAGAACTATATTTCTTTTTGCATTTGTAATATGGCTTTTGAAGTTAAGCATTATGATATTTATGAAGGTGAGATTAATTCAAAGAATGCAGTAGAAAAGATAACTGACCTTGTCAAGTCTAATGAAAAACACTATTTAATAGATGGAATTAACAAACTTAAAGGAATAACTATTGCTATTCATGGTATAGTTAATGATGATAAAATAATTTTCACCCCCAACTATAACCTTGATAAATTGGATCTTATTAATAACTTAGATAGGCTCATACCAGATGTTGACTTTAATATTATTAACGAATCAAATGCCGCCGCTTTATGTGAGCACTATATTAGTCAAGTTAATGATTTAGTTACTATTAACATTGGTAGCGGATTGGGAGCCGGAATAATTATCGATGGTCACCTTCACTTAGGTAGTAGGGGCTATGGTGGTGAAATTGGCCATATGATTATTGTGCCTAATGGGAGGAAGTGTCATTGCGGCAACAAGGGTTGTTTCGAGCAGTATTGTTCAAGTTCGGCTGATATAGCCTACTATAACGAAATTTCAAACACACCTATAAATAACTCATCAGAGTTAATAGAGAAGTATCTACAGGGTGATGTTTGTGCTATCGATACTATTAAAAGAAATATCTATTATATGAGTATCGGCGTTAACAATATGATGAAAACAATTGATCCTAGTTGCGTTTATATCAATAGCGACTTGGCATATCATATACCTGAATATCTGGATATGGTTAATAAGAAAGTAAAATCAACATTCGGCCAAGATATATCTATAGCAGTCTCTAAATTTAATGATAAATCAACCCTTATCGGTTGCATTTGTTATTCAATAATAAATTTTTTTAAAAAATAACAAATAAATGTTATATGGTTATCCAATATTACAAAACTTATTATTGTATAGACCATATAACTTTATTTTTACACTATTCTACTTATTGTTTATTACTTTATATTTATAAAATTTTGCTAACGATTGATGTTGGTAAGAATCAACTGTTCCGACAAAATTAAACATTCCAGTAAATCCACCAATTTCCCCAGGTTCTCCATTTACTCCTTCGTCAGATATATAATCTACATCAATATCTAGTAACAAATCTTTATACTCATCATCATCTTTATAGAAAAAGCTTACGTGCCCATTATCATACTTAAGTTTTAGATCATATTTTTCAATAAATATGTTTGCCATTTCATCGCAATAGAAAATCTTTTCTCCTAGCTTTGCTTGGTAAACAGCTAATGCTTTGGATTTTGTTTCTTCGATGTAAATTATTGCACAATATATCCAATTATTATTATCATAATATAGACCAAAACCTGCTGTCTGAGAATAATGGGTTGGTTCAAATGAAACTTCAGTCTCAAACTCATAGGAAAATGATGTGGCCCTTGTTGCCATAATTGAAGGCTCGACTTGTGAAAACAAAGAATCTCTACCATTTATATAAAGATATCCTCCTTCTTCATCTATTCCTGTCCATGAATCATTCCTATAATGGTATGGCGTCATAAAATTTTCGATTTGATCTTTATCTTTAAAATCTAAATCAAAGTCAAATGCATTAACACTTGTATCTTTATCTAATTCTATGTCTACAAATTCCTTAGCTAAATTGCTTTCATCTTCTAATACAAGCCATCCTTCTTCATTCCATTTAACTTTTTGGATTGAAGTTTCTCTGCCTAGGGGATTAAGGATTTTATTTTTTAAAGGTCTTGACATTAAATGGAAAATATAATAATTTCCTTTTTCATCTTTTACTAATGATCCATGTCCAGACTTTTGTATATTTGAATTTTTATTTAGCATCTCAAAATGTCCTGCATCAGGATCTCCTAAAGAGAAGAGATGCCTAGGATTAGATGTTAATATAGGTTCTCCTGTCGGATTTTTTTCATATGGTCCAAATATATCCTTGCTCCTGCCTATCTCTATGCCATGACCATATCCAGTTCCACCAGATGCTAAAAGTAGATAATAATACTCCTCGTGCTTGTATATTTGAGGTGCCTCTACATTTCCCCTCGTTGTAAATCCTTTTGTAACTCTCTTCCAATCGCTTAGCATTTCTCCACTTTTAGGGTCTATTTCACATATAACTATAGAACCAGGACTTTGATAATATGGCCTTGTTTCCCATTCTAATATTGATAAATAGTGTTTTCCATTTTCGTGATATAAAGATGGGTCAAAACCAATAGATGTTAAATAAATAAGATCAGACCAAGGTCCATCCATACTATCTGCATAAGCACAATAATTATTGGCATTAAATTCTCTACTTCCCATGTTTACCATATGAGAAAATGTAATCCAATATTTCTTTGTTTCACTATCATAAGACAAATGTGGCGCCCATATTCCGGTAGGAGTATTGCTGGCTCTTAAAGAGACAATGTCATCTTTCAATATATAATTAAATAATTTCCAATTAACTAGGTCATAAGATTTATATATTACAATTCCAGGAGTCCAGTGAAATGTTGAACTTGCTATATAATATGCCTCTCCATCATAAATTACAGATGGATCGGGACACATACCTGGAATCACTGGATTTTTAATTTTCATTTCTTTCCTCCAAATCTATCCAACCTTTGGATACACATCTATCAAAATCCCAACTGTCCCATCCATACCAACCAGGATTATTAATACTGTCTATATTAAGCTTGTATGTCCAGTAAAAGTCTCCCTCTGTAACATTCCAAGCATTTTTAGATTCTTTCCATAAAGTTCTATATATACTTTTCACTTTACTTTCATCTAGTTTGTCTATGTCTTTATAGTTTACTTGGTTTGGATTAAGTCCCCCTTTAGTATCTATCCCTATAGCATAGGAGTTAAAAAGCGACCATTCTCCAACAATTAATTTTACATATTTACTAACTCTTTCCAGTTTGTTTTTTAGGTTATCTAAATAATCTATATAGGATTGTAAATTTAAATCTACTCCTTCTAATTCTGCTGTCATTATATACTGATGAGTGTCTAAAATTACATTTTTAAAATTATTCTTTGTGAAAGAATCTTCCCATTCATCAAGACTAAAACCGTCATGAAAAACAATATAAGTTTCTTCTTTAATGACATCTCTTAACTTATGGTATACTCTCTTATAAAAGTCATAAAGAAAATCAAACTCTATAGGGGCGCTTCCCTTGCTCATTTCTTCGTCTCTTGGGGGAAATCTCTTTATAGGATTCATTGTATCCCAAATTGCTGTAGTGGCTGGTTCATTTAAAACTTCTATCCCCCAGAAACTTTCTCTATCCCTATATCTTTTCGCAAGCTTAACTAATACCTCTTCTACGAAGTCTACTTCTTCTTTTATGCTGGCCCACCTGCAAACCCCTGATAATCCACCATTATCAAAGGCATTCTGACTGTATGCCACAGAGTGCATGTCTATCAAAACCTTAAGACCGTATTGATCTGTCCAATTAAATAAATCACCTAAATTATCTATGCAGGAAACAAAAGGTTCTCTATATCCGAAAATAAAATATGGGACTGGCACCCTAATATGAGTTAGGCCTTGTGCTTTGATTCTGGCTATATCACTTTCATTAATGAAGTATTTTCTATGCATGCCTATCCTATCTTCATAGACTTTAGATTCTAAATCGTGGGCAAGATAATATTCATCATCAGATTTAGTATTGCGAAATAACTCTGTAGTCATCCATTTTTCAAGCACTAACCATCCACCTAGGTTTACTCCCTTTATTTTGCTCATTATTGAACTTCCTCTCTTCTTCTATTTAAATCATTGATAATTCCATCAAATTCTTTATCTAATTTATAAAATACTAATATTATAAGGATTGCTATAGTAATAACTGTTGGTATTACCCAAAAAGCAGTATGAATACTTGATATGGCTGCATCACTTTGAATTGCTTGTCCACCTACATAGCCTCCTAAATTAAGGATAGCACCTAATAAAGCTGTACCAACTCCATTTCCGACCTTATAACCAAAACTTGATGCACTATTTGTAAGTCCTTCCATCCTAAGTCCAGTTTTCCATTCACCATAATCAACAGTATCTGATACCATTGCCCACATAACAGCCCCTGAAAAGCTTCCACCAATACCTCTTACAATACTTGATATATAAGTCATAGCATTTGTATTTTTAATAAATACCAGAATCAAAACTCCTATAGTTTGTAAAATTAATCCTATGAACATTGAATTTTTCTTACCAATTCGCTTAACAAAATTTGCTACAATAAACATGAAAAGTATTTGTGAAATGTTCATCACACCATTCATGGTTTGAGCAATATTCTTATTACCTAATACACTCTGTGCAAAGTAAACACTTGATCCAAACTGTAATGCCATATTAATAAACATTAAGCAAAGTATACCTGTCATCATAACCTAATATTTATTTTTGAAAAGTGCTTTTAATCCTACTGATAATTTAATATTTTCTGATTTTTCTTTGTTAACTGGTTTAACTCTCTCTTCTGTCCATTTATAAGTTAAAATAAAACCTAACGCCGCTATACATCCAAATAAGGAAAATGTTTTTACTCATGAGCTAGCTTCATTACCAAAAAACTCTACTAATGATAAGGTAAATGAGTTTATTACAAATGTTCCTAAAGTTTCTAGTAAGTTTCTGAAAATCGCTAAAACGCTTCTTTCATAAGGATCTTGAGTCATTAATGCGTTTAGTTATGAATAAGGCACATTAATAGCTGTATATACCACTGTTGATGTAAGATTATATGTTATAAATATATACACATATTTCATAGAATCTGACCATGATTGTGGAACCGCAAAGAGAAGGACACCACTTATAGCAAAAGGAAATGCCATTCATAAAATCCATGGCCTTGCCTTACCATTTTCTGTATGAGTATTGTCAACAATGCTTCCCATAAAAATATCTGATATACCATCAAAAATTCTACTTACTAACATTATCATTCCTACAACACCTGCGCTAACGTTTGCATAGTCAGTATAATAAAATAATAGATATGCTGTCATAGCAGTATAAATTATGTTGCAAGAAAAATCACCTAGACCATAACTTATTCTTTCTTTCAAACTCAATTTGCTTCCAGTACTTTTTATTGTTTCCATATTATAACCTCTTTCTTAAAATTTCAGTACTCTTTACGTTTTCATAAATATTGTATATAATAATTACAGATATTAAAATATCAAAAAGTAGAAGAATTTTATCATTTTACGTATTTTTGGTGAAATTTAATGAAACTTATTAAAACTGACCCTGATTGGTTAAAAGAAATTAATATATTGCCTGAAATTAATATGAATTTCAGGGTTCATGGTGGTCATAGACAAAAAGTAAGTTATTTATGGAGTGCGCCTAGAGAATTTCATAACTCTTTTGAAGTTATGTATATAATCAGCGGCATACAAGAAACAAAATACATTAACTCAGTAGAAACCTATCAAATGGATGATATAATAATTATTCCCCCAGGACTGAGTCATGAAAATCTTGCTATATCAAAATGGGGTCTTGACTACTTCTGTATGCATTTCGATGTTGATAATCCAGATGTACAAAATAATTTAAGAATGTATTGTAGTGGTCTTCTAAAAAAAGATAATATTTATTATCCAAGCATAAAAAAACATGTAAAAAACTTTATTAATCTTTTATCCGAAAAGAAATATGATACAATCGATATATTACATCTTCAAGAATTATTAATATCATTCATTATTTCTTTGCTTAATTATTCAAAAGAAATTAATAATAAAGACATATTGAAATCCAAAGATAATTCTATTCTCTCAAAAAATATCGCAGATAAAATACACGAAAATTATAAATAATTCAAATTAAATCCAACAACGGAAAATAAATACTTAATTAATATACAAAATATAACTTCGGAGATAGGTATAAGTACTAGTAAAATGCTTAAATCATTCAAAGAAAGTTATGGCATGTCTCCAAAGGATTATCTCAGTTTTATTAGATTGAATGATGCAAAATCCATGCTAGTTCACAGCCATCTTTCAATAGAAATTATCGGCCAAATGATTGGTTTTGATAATGTGTCAAATTTTAGCAAACAATTTAAAATTTGGTGCAATGAGACACCAAGCCAATATAGGAATAAGTTTAGTAATGATTCTAATAAATGAGATAAAATGCTCTTTTACTTAGCTTTATTATATAATCAAAATATTACTTATTTCTAGCTAGCCTTATTTTATGCCAACACTATTAATTATTAAATCAACCTATTTTTTCAATTAAAAACCTCCCGATCAGAAATTTTGACCTAATCAGGAGGTTCAATATCAGGGATAAGTTCAATCTCTGATATTTTTTAATAATAAATTTGTATTTATTATTAAATCTTTATTATCTAGTTTTTTAAAGCAATTGTTATAAGTTTTTTATTTATTTTCTTCTTTATTTAATTTTGTGATGCCAATACCTGTAGCCGCCCATATCAAAGCTAATATCATTCCTGAGTAGTTTAGTACTGCGAATGGAAGATAGCTTAATGTTGGTACACCTAGGGTTGCTGCCATATATGCACCAGCTGCTGTCCAAGGAATCAAACATTCTGTACATGTAACAGAATCTTCAAGAGTTCTAGATAGAACCTTTGGATGAATTCCTTTTTTCTTGTAAACATCTTTTAATGCCTCACCTGGCATTAAAATAGAAACTTGTCCGTTACTTGTAACCCCAGTCGTAATCAAGCATATAGCGATTGTTGATGCTACAAGTTGGAATGTTGAAGTTATCTTATCAACAAGTTTTGATATTAGAACATCGAGTCCACCAGTTACAGACATTGTACCAGCAAAAGAGATTGCACAAACTGCTATTAGAAGAGTATTCATCATAGCCATCATTCCTCCCCTATGTAATAACCTTATAAGGTCAGGAATTACAGCTGTTTCATCATAACCTAGCATTCCTACGTTGAATCCATTTATTGTTGCGTTAATAATATCATTAAGATTTGCACCTTGGAATATATAAGCATTAAACAAAGCCATGAATGATGCAAGAAGCATTACTGGAATAGTAGGTTTTTTGGTTACTGAACCTATCAATACTACAAAAAGTGGTATCACTAGTATTAAGTTCCAATTAAACATATCATCTAGGGTACCCATTAATGTTATTACTGTCTCTGGTGTTTGGCTATCTCCTGTTATATAGATATGTCCATAAACAAAATAGAAAACGGCGGCTAATATAGCTGCTACACCGGTAGTCCACATTTGATTAGCTATGTGTTCATAGATATTTACTTCACAAACAGCAGATGAAAGGTTAGTTGTATCTGATAAAGGCGATAATTTATCTCCAAAGTAAGCTCCAGAAACTACTGCACCAGCAACAACTGAAAGGTTTGCATTAAGACCAACAGCAACTCCCATAAAAGCTACACCGATAGTTCCCGCAGATCCCCAAGATGTACCAGTTAGAACTGACACAATAGCTGTTAATATAAAAGCAGTTAAAGCTAGATACTTAGGACTTATAAGTTTCAATCCATAATATATTAACATAGGTATAGTTCCGCCTATCATCCATGAACCAATCATAAAACCTACAATTACAAGAATCATTAGAGCTCCCCAAATCTTAGAGATTTTTTGAGCGATTTCATCCATGATTCTGTCGTAGGAATACCCTAACATTACTGCTTGAATACCTGCTATTACTGTAGCTATTACAATAAGTGGCTCAGCTGGAAGTTCCAAAAATCCAACACCAATTCCTAATACTACAAGCATTACCAAAATCGGAAAAACTGCTTGCATTAAACTTAATTTTTTAACTTTCTTATTTTCCATAACTCCTCCATTTACAATTGTTTTTTAAAACTCTCTAATGCTTCAACAAGAAGCTTTTTAGGAGAGGCCACATTAATTCTGAAAAATCCTCTTCCAGCTTCTCCATAACCTGTTCCTAGACTAAATAAAACCTTTGACTTAGAAAAAATTTTTTCCAAATCAGATTCAATAAGGCCTGTCTTTCTATAGTCGATCCATAATAAAAATGTTCCTTCTGCCTTAGTAGTTTCGAAACCATCTAACTTGTTGAAAAATTCTTTTACATAAGAAATATTATTTTCAATATAACTTTTCATAAGCTCATACCATTCATAGCTGTCATCATATGCCGCTTTTACAGCAAAGACTGAAAAATAGTTTGGGTTGTGGATTCCCGACTTATTTATAATCCTTTTGAATTTTTCTCTTATTTCTCTATTCTTAATAAATATGGAGCTTGCTTCAAGACCTGGAATATTAAATGTTTTAGAAGGAGAGTTGCAAATGATTATTCTGTCGTAAACATCTAAAAATTCTCCAAAACTCGTAAACTTTCCTTCCCAAACAAAATCAGCGTGAACTTCATCAGAAATAATAAGAACATCATACTTCTTACAAATTTTAACAATTTTTACTAATTCTTCTTTATTCCAAACTCTACCTGTAGGATTATGAGGAGATACACAGATAAAAATCTTAACCCCGTCTTTTATCTTGGCCTCAAAATCATTAAAATCGATTTCATAGTGATTATTTTTTAAAATTAAATCACTAGTTATTAATTTCCTACCGTTAACCACGATTGATTCTTGAATTGGATCATAAAGTGGTGTTTGAACCATTATCTTGTCATCTTCTTGGCTAAAATTCTGTATTGACATAGCCACGGCCTGTATTATCCTAGGACAATATACATACCAATCTTTTTCTGGTTTCCAATTTTGATTTTCACTAATCCATTTTAATACAGAGTCAATATATGAATCTTCTATAATTGTATAACCATAAATTCCATGGTTAGCTGCCTTCACCATATTTGAAACTATTTCTGGGGACGTTTTAATATCCATATCTGCAACTGTAAGTGGAATGACTTCTTCCATACCACAATTTAATATAGTTTCATCCCACTTGGCTGATGATGTATTTCTTCTATCAACTACTTTATCAAACATAATACCTCCTTCTTTAAAATTTTAGTACCCATGAATTAATAAAATTTAAGTCAATTAATTCATGAGTACTAATTTAATCACTCTATTATTTAACAGTAATATCTCATCTTAGAATTAATACTGCCACATAATAAACTTTAATAGTTTTTATTATTTTTATTCATCCTCATCATCAATATCACTTGAAGCAAATACATCATTTACATAAAATATCTGGTTTTTCGATTCTTCAATAGAATTTCTAATATCATCTTCACTCACTTCTCCATTTTGTAGTAGTAAGGTTATGTTTAGAAGTAATGGAAGGTTAACACCTGTTATCAAAAAGTAATTTTTTCTTCCAATCCTCTTAGCAAATTCTTGATTCACAGAACCACCCATTATATCAGTAAATACTATTACTTGTTCATCTTTTTCTATATTTTCAAATATACCATCTACAATTTCATCTAATGGTTGATCATCAACATAGGCAGTTACAGGAATTATTTCTAATGAATTTGGAAGAATATATTCCAAAGTATCTTTAAGTCCTTGTGCCAACTTATGATGAGAAGCTATAATTATTTTACTCATTTCAATCCCCTTATGGTGCTACTGTTAGGATACCAAAGTAAGATCCTACTAGGCATAGGACTAAGAGCCCTAAAATTATACTTAAGAATCCTAATTTCTTCTTTTCCATCAACCAGTAAATTGCCATTACTAGAAGAACTGGCAAGAAAGCTGGAAGAATAGCATCAAAAATTTGTTCTTGTAGGTTTAATGTTACGTCTCCAAACTTAAATTCAACCCCTGTATATACCTTAACAGCTGTAGCTATAAGACTTCCTACAACAGTAAGACCCATTACTGATGCAGAATCAGTAAATACATTTAATTTTTCAGAAAGATCTGTTACTAATCTTATTCCTGATTTGTAACCAATATCATAGAACTTAAGCCTTAAAAATACCAAAAGAACATTCAGGATAATCCAGATTATAGCACCAAGCGGATTTCCTTCTAGAGCTAGATATCCTCCAATAGAACCCATAATAGTTGGATATAGTACCCAGAGAATAGAGTCAGCAACACCAGCTAAAGGACCCATAAGGGAAGTTTTAATTGACCTTACAGCATCTAGTGATTTTATACCTTCTTGTTCTTGCATAGCTATATCAGCTCCAAGTATCAATGGAAGAACGTACGGAGTGGTGTTGATATACTCGTATTCCACTTCCATGGCTTTCTTGAAATCTTCATCATCTGAATAAAGTTTTCTTAATGTATCGTGGATTGCCCAAGCATATCCTGTTCCTTGCAAAGTTCCATAGTTGATATTATTAGAACCAATAAAAGAGCATTTTAGAGCTGCTTTTCTATGATCTTTTTTATTCAAAATTTTATTCTCTTGTTTATTCATCCCAATCATCTCCAAACTCATTATTTTCTGTTCCTAAACTAACTTCTGTTTTTTTAGATATTAAATTGTTATAGGTGAAAATAGCCATTGCTAGACCTAAAATTGACACTCCAAGTATTGGTAGTTTTAGGTATGCAGCAAATACGAAGCCCACAAGTAGGGCCCATATATATCTTCTTGTTGGCATGTATCTTAGTAACATCACCACACCAACTACTGGAAGCATTCCACCAGCTATATTTAGACCATCTGTTACCCATTGTGGGATAACATTAACTACTGATTCAACTGCGGTTTGTCCCCACAAAATAAGAATAATCATAGGTATGAAAGCCTGCATTGCAACAAAAAATATTGATATATAATTAATATTTTTAGATGCTTCAAACTTACCTTCATTTAAAAATTGTTTTGATTTGTTTGTAACAAAAGAATTAAGTGTACGTGTGAAAATATCTAAGTTTATAGCTAATATTCCTACTGAGAGTCCAACTGTTATTGATGCACCTATATCTACTCCTGTTCTTGCTTTTAAATATATAGCTACAACAGTTGCAAGTGCATAATCAGGAACAGAAGAACCTCCAAGTGCAGCAACACCTAAGCTCATCAGTTGGAAGGTACCTGCTATATGAAGCGCCGTTTTGACATCTCCCATTATTAATCCAGCTAAAAGACCAACAGTAATTGGCCAATGGTTTATTATTGTAATTCCCCTATTATCTATTAAAGCCCACATAGGCAATAATACTATTAAAATATTTTGTAAAAATTCACTCATGATTTCTAGCTCCTATACATATTTTGAAAGTTCTTCTTTAGGATTTGATGGAACATATTGGAAATAAACAGGTATCCCCATATCCCTTATTTTCCTTAATTCATCTTTTTGTTTATCGTTTAAGTTTACTTGATTTACAATAAGCTCACTACCCTCAGACTTGAATACTATCCCTATATTAACTTCAGGAATTTTAACCCCTCCTTCAATTAATTCTAGAATTGTTGAAGGTTCCTTAACAACCATAAGAACATTATGATTATCATATTTACCAATTCCAAAGTTTTTGATTGCTGTTTCTGTATCTATAATTGACATACCTGTTCCTGCAGGCTTACTTAATCTCATAACTCCCTTTTGAACTTCATCTTTACTAGCCTCATCATCTACAACCATTATTCTCTTAGCCTTTGATGAACTTGCATATTGTGTTACTACGATTCCATGAACCAATCTTTGATCTATTCTAACTAAAACTAAACTCATTTTATCCTCCTATTGTTTTAAATCCACTAATTATTTTTTCAAAATATTTGCTATTTTTATTAACAAATACAGGTATTTTTTCTATCGGGCAAGCTACTAAATTATTACCTTTTCTTATGGGACTTTCACTATAAGCATCAATCCAATTCATGTCTGGAATAAATACTTCCCTAGTTCTTTGCCCATACTCAAAAGCAGGACACACTAAAATATCTGGGCCGAAGAAATATTGATTGTTTTCTTCATAACTATGGCTTTCATTTGGATATTCCATAAACATTGGCCTAATTAAAGGAAGCCCTCTTTCACTAGCTTGATCAAACAGGTAAGAAATATATTCTTTAAGACTTAGTCTAAGACTGATATAGGATGTCAAAATTTCTTCAACATCTTTACCAAATGAATAAATTTCATTAGGTGAACCGCTCGTCCTTAGACCACCACCGTTTTCTCCTATTCTTGGAAAATGAGGCTGCCTGTCACCATGCATTCTTAAAATTGGACTAAATACTGAAATTTGAAACCACCTTATTAGAAGCTCCCTGAAATAATCACTATCACTATTACCACTATGAAATCCACCTATATCACTTGTCCACCAAGATTGGCCACAAAGGCCAACACTTGTGGCAAATTGAATTTGTCTTCTCATAGACCTAAATGATGACTCTACATCTCCTGACCAAAGAAGAGCTGAATATTTTTGACTAGTTAAAAATGCAGATCTAATTAAAACCGGTAAATCTCCACTTACTTGATTAACTGCCCTTAAATAGAAGTTAGGATACAAATTTCCTAGCTTACTCATATTGTATCCTCCCATTTCATAAATAAAATGATTATATACATTCATTTCTGGTTCTGCCTGGTCTGCCCAAAAAAGGAGAGCCCCATTTTTTGTATAATTCTCTTCTAGTTTTTGTGCCAGAAATTCCCTAGAATCTTCTTTTGAAAAATCAATTACGTACCTATCATTAAAGACTTTACCTACTGTATTTATACCCTCTAATAATAAAGAATATTCTTTTAAGTAGGGAAAGTTTTCAGAATCTTCCTCAACAGTTGGCCAGATTGAAACCATTAATTTAGTTCCATTTTTTTCCATTTTTTCTGAAAGTTTATCAATGCCTTGCCAATAATCGAAATCAAATTTATAATCCCCTTCGAAAGGCCAATGAAAATAATCTATAACCATTACTGATGGATTGATTCCCCTTGCAATATATTGGTTATAAACTTCTTCTAATTCATCTTTAGTCTGATATCTTAACTTGCTTTGCCATAAGCCCAGCAAGTTTTCCTCCATTTTAGGTGGCCTTCCAGTTATTTCAGTAAGCTTTTCTATCAGTTCTTTAGGATTATCACCGACAAAAACAATATAATCAATTATATCTGAATCTGATGCTTCCCATACCTTTTGGTTTTTCCCAAAAAATGCAGATCCTACGGACGGATTGTTCCAAATAAATCCGTAGTTTTTATTTGATATATAAGTTGGAATTACGGTTTGAGAATTCCTTTGCATAAGTTCGATAAAGTGATTATTCTTATCCAAACTTTCTTCCTGGAACCCTCCCATGCCGTATATTTTTTCCTCACCATCGCCAACAAATCTAAGTCTTGACCTTGTGATATCTTCTCCTATATCAATAAATTCATAGGGGTCTATAGCAAGAGAAGAAGTTGGAAGATTTGGTATTTCTATATGATCATCTATGCCAACTGTTCTTCTAACCTTGCTCTGCCTTAAAGATATCTCATCTAAGATAAGCCTCTCTTTGTTATAAAAGCTTAGCTTCTTACCATCAAAATCAACCCTTAAATTATAATTTGTAAAAGAAATCTTATTGGTTTTGTTTGTTACAACAAAATCATAATTTTCATCACTTTTAAAATCTAGCCAATAACTAGGTAATTCTAATTTCTCTTTTCTTGTAGCAATTACTCTTACGGCGTTTTTCCCTAATGGACCTAGTCTTAGATGATAGTTTTCCAATTCATAAACTTTAAATCCTTTATCAAGGCAATAATCGTTTAGGTCTATCATATTATGCTTCTGCAGCAAATTTTAATAAATCTTCAAATTCACCTACATAATCTTCCCTAACAAATACAGGAATTTTATCTATAGGCGCATCAACTGTCACTGTATTACCACCCTCGTAGACCTTTTTATCAAAAATATCTACCCACTTGCAAGAACCTGGTAAGTAAAGTTCTCTAGAGTTTTGGCCCTTATATAAGATTGGGGCTACAAGCAATTTTTCACCAAACATATAAACATTATCTGCTTCCCAAGCCTTTTCATCTTCAGGGAATTCATAGAATAAAGGTCTCATCAATGGATTTCCTGTATTGCTTGCATCATCCATTAAACTGTCTATATAATCAATGATTGAATCTCTTATGTGTAAATATTTAGTGAATATTTTTTCGTTTCTCTCGCCATATGACCAAATTTCATTAGGAGCGCCAGTTGGCATCCTGCCGCCACCTTCGTCTGATAAAGCTTTGCTGTGTGGTAGCCTATCTCCATGCATTCTCAAAATTGGAGAAAATGTTGAATATTGGAACCACCTAAGCACTAGCTCTCTAAAATCCTCATCTTCTGGGTTTCCTCCATGGAAGCCTCCAATATCTGTTGTCCACCATGGAATACCAGCCATTCCGACGTTTAAGCCTGTATTAACTTGGTTTCTGAAGGCCCTAAAACTACAATCAATATCTCCTGACCAAGCCAAGGCTCCATACCTTTGAGCTCCAGCCCAAGCTCCCCTAACTAGGGTAACTACTGGCTTATCACTCTCTCTTAGTCCATCATAAATCATCTTTAGATATCCAATTGGATATAAGTTTCCTACCTGTTGGACTGTCCCCTTATCATACCTATAATTATCAAAATCATATACTGCATAACCTGGCTCTGCAACGTCTATCCAGTAGTAGCCTATGCCTTTTTCTTCGTAGTTTTTCTTTAGCAATGACCAAACATAAGCTGTTGCTTCAGGGTTTGTTGTGTCTACAAAAACAGTTGATCCCTGAATTTGCATAGTCAACCTAACTCCCCTATTAACATCTATCAAATAGCCATTTTCCAAATATACATTATAATTTTCAGCATCTGTTTGTACTGTTGGCCATACAGATATAATTGGCTCTACACCGTAATCATCTTTTAGTTTTTTAACTAATTCTTCTGCATTTGGCCAAAACTTTTCATCAAACCTATACTCACCCTGGTGTGGCCAATGGAAATAATCTATAGCTATTGTTGATATTTGAATATTTCTTTTTTTATATCCTTCAACTACTTCTAATACATCTTCAGGTGTCCTATACCTTAATTTACTTTGCCAAAGGCCTAGTAAATTTTTAGGCATCTTAGGAGCCCTGCCTGTTACAGAAGTATATTTATTCATTATTTCCTTAGGATTATCTCCTGCACAAATCCAATAATCAATAAAAAATGTTGAATACATTCTCCATTCAGTTAAGTTTTTTGCGAAGGTTACTTGACCTATTCCAGGATTATTCCATAAGAAACCATAATTTAGACTGGAAACATAAAAAGGAATTGATATTTGCGAGTTTCTTTGAGCTAATTCTAGGCTTGTATATTTTAAATCCAAATATTCGTGCTGGTACTGTCCCATACCAAATATTCTTTCACTATTATCAGATTCGAACCTGGTTGTAATCTCAAAATCACCACCTACATTAGCCCTATACTGTCTTGATTTTAATTTTAGTGTAGAGTTAAAATCACGAGTTATCTCAATATTTCCAACATCTTCTGAACCGTCATCGTGTTTAACAGCCCTTAATCTTATATACTCTTTTAATAATACTTGACCTTTGTCATTGTAGAATGTGATTCTATCTCTATGATCGAGAATAGCATGAATTTTTCCATTTGTGATTTTATAATCACCATTTCCGATATCTTCAACCTTTACATTGGTATCTTTAAAATCAGATTCAATGAGAGCATATGGTTCATCTCTAAATTTACCATCAGGAAACGATCTTACTCTTAAACTATCTTCTGACCAAGCTTCTATTATTAGAAGTTCTTTATCGTATCTTTTTTCAATCCTGTTATTCTTTAAATTTATCATTTAACCTCCTTTTCAAGCTTCTATAGGAAAACGAATTTCCCCAATATCGAACATAACTGATACCATATATCAGTAAATTTGATTATATAATAAATTTTTATTAAAAGCAACAGTTTTTCACTGCATTCCCATAAAGTTTATCGATTTTTTCACTAAATAAATATATATTAAAATACATTAATCCGATAACAACAAAAGTTTAAAAAACTATAGTTAACAATAAATTAAAAAGACAACAAATCTATTATTTCAATAGATTTGTTGTCAATCTCATCTCAATTTCAAGTATTATATTAAGAAAAAACACTTATACTAGAGTCTCTGTTTTTTTCATAACTGTACCGAGAATTAAACCACCTACAATAGCACCAATTAGCACAGCTCCTACAAATATTAAAGCATGGTTAAATGAGGACATTGCTGGAAGGATGAAGATTCCTCCGTGTGGGGCTGGTGCGCTTACTCCGAAGTGGCCTACAATTGCACCTGCTATAGCTGATCCTATCATACATGAAGGAAGTACTCTTTGTGGCTCTGCTGCCGCAAATGGGATGGCCCCTTCAGTTATGAAAGATGCACCTAGGATGAAGTTGGTTATTGTAGTGTTTTTTTGGTCTTCATTAAATTTATTTTTGAAAAATGTGGTTGCAAAGGCAATTGCAATTGGTGGTACCATGCCGCCAACCATTACAGCTGCCATGAATGTTCCAATTCCTGTATCTGTGAAGGCTCCGATTGCAAAAGCGTAGGCTGCTTTGTTGATTGGTCCGCCCATATCGATTGCCATCATGGCAGCTAGTAGGCCTCCTAGAAGGACCATGTTAGTGCCAGAAAGGCTCATTAACCAGTTATTTATAAAGGTATTTACTCCTGTAAAAATCGGATCAATTATGAAGAACATGATTGCTCCAACAATTAATAGTCCTAGCACTGGATAGATTAGCATTGGCTTAAGGCCTTCTACTGATTTTGGAAGATTTCTTGTTGCCTTTTTGATGTAGTTTACAACGTAACCTGCCACAAACCCACCGATTAAACCTCCGATAAAGCCTGCACCACGACTTGCCATAAGACCTGCAACCATACCTGGCATGAGGGCTGGCCTATCTCCTATAGAAAATGATATGAAGCCTGCTAAAACAGGGATTAGGAAGGTGAAAGCATCTCCTCCAAGGCCATTTAGGAAGGTGAATACTGTCGATTCATTTCCAGCAAATCTCTCAAAAAGGAAGGAGATTGCAAGTAAAATTCCACCTCCGATTACAAATGGAAGCATGTGGCTAATGCCGTTCATAAGGTCTCTGTAGATTTTTTGACCAACTGAGCTTCCCTCATCGCTATAGGATTTGGCAGAACCGCCTTCTTCTTGGTGGATATTTGCCTCGCCCTTGATTGCCATGTCAACAAGTTCGTCAGCCTTTCTAATTCCGTCAGAAACAGGTCTTTGAATAACTTTTTTGCCGTTAAATCTTGCTGTTTCGACCTTTTTATCAGCTGCAATTATAATAGCATCTGCCTTGTCAATTTCAGCTTGGGTGAGTCTATTTTTTATTCCGTCTGAACCATTGGTTTCAACCTTGATATTAACTCCTCTTGCTTTGGCAGCTTTTTCTATAGCTTCTTGGGCCATATATGTGTGGGCTATACCGTTTGGACAAGCTGTAACTGCAAGTAAGTTTATATCTGATTTTACTTCTGCATTATCTTCTTGTTTTTCATCTGCTTTTGGTTTTTCTGTGTATTTTTCAATAACTGCGTATAAATCGTCTTCTTTTTCGATTTCCTTTAGCTCATCTACAAAGCCATCTTTCATAATCATCTTAGACAACTCTGCAAGGGTTGCTACATGGAGGTTATTTTCCCCATCAGGAGCTGCTATTGCAAAGAAAACCTCTGTTGGCATACCGTCTAGAGCGTCATAGTCAAGGCCAGATTTTTTCCTAGCAAACATTACTGCAGGCTCTATAACTGTTTTGTTTTTGCTATGTGGGATAGCAACTGATTCGCCAAGGGCTGTTGAGCCTTGGGCTTCTCTTTCTCTCAGGCCTTCTTTAAAGTCTTCAGCACTTTTTACATAGCCTTTTTCATGAAATTTCTCAGCAATTTCTGTAATTGCCTCATCCTTAGTCTCTGCCTTTAGGTCTAAGACAATCAAATCTTTCTTTAATAAATCTCTAATTTCCAATTTCTTCCACCTCTACTTCATTTAAAATTTTATTTATCATATCTCTGTCTGCTATGTCTGGGCTAAATGCTGTGGCCGTTCCACAAGCAACAGCAAGCTTATAGGCATCGATTTTTTCAAAATTATTTACAATCCCATAGACAAAACCACCAACCATTGAATCACCTGCACCCACTGAATTTACAAGCTTACCACTAATTGGTCTTGCCCTATAGGCTTTGTTTTGATCTACAAAAATCGAACCATTCGCACCTAGGGATACAATCACGTTCTCTGCACCCAGCTTATTTAGTTTCCTTGCGTATTCTACAAGGTTCTTATCATTTATTTCAGTTTCAAAAATTTTTCCAATCTCCTCTTCGTTTGGCTTAACAAGGAGTGGCTTGTAGGATAGATAATCAATAAGCCTCTTATCTGCTATATCGATTGTAAATTTTGCCCCCGTTTTTTCTATAACTTTTTTATAAAAATCGGAATCTAGTGAATATGGCAAAGATCCTGAAATGACAATGATATCGTCTTTTTGAACCTCTTCTAGACTATCAAAGAACTTTTCTACTTCTTCTTTAGAAATCTCTGGCCCCTTGGCATTGATTTCTGTTTCCTTATCGTATTTGAGTTTGACATTGATCCTTGAGTTTTCCTTAATTCTTACAAAATTTTCATCAAGACCCAAGTCTTTTATGGAATTTGCTATATACTCTCCAATAAAACCTCCCACAAAGCCAAGATTTACTGACTTCTGTCCGAGATTTTTGAGAATTTTGCTTGCCATAATTCCCTTTCCACCTGGGTATTTTTCGTCATCATTTGCCCTGATTGTCGCTCCATCTTCGAATTTATCAAATCTTAAGATGTAGTCAATTGCAGGGTTTGTTGTAATTGTATAAATCATTCTTCCTCCGTAATTAGCTTGATTTCATCCCTATTTGCTATAGTTTGAAAATATTTGATGTCTTCTTTTGATTTGTCAGCTAATACATAGGCCCTAGTTGCATTTTCAATAGCCCTAGCCTTAACCACAGCTTCACTTTGATCGGCTGTATAGAAAGCTTTTTTATCAAAACCATTTGCCCCTATAAAGGCCAGGTCAAAGTTGTATTTAGAAATTGACTCTAGGGTTTTAACTCCTGTTGTCACCTTAGTTTCTGGCTTAATCTTCCCTTCTAAAAGAATGGTAGGGATGTTTTTAGAAATAAGTTTATCCACATGCATAAGACCATTTGTGACAATTGTCATTTCCTGTCCGTAATTAAGAAAATCTATAAGCTCTCCGCAAGTAGAACCTGCATCAAGGTAAATAAATTTTGCATCGCCTATAAGCTTAGCTGCCTTTCTTCCTATGATTGATTTTTCCTTTAATTTTATTTTCTGATTGTCAGTGAAATTTATCTCGCTTGGTGCTATAGAATTTAAAACTGCCCCTCCGTGAACCCTTTTGATTTTGCCCATATCTTGTAGATAAGACAAGTCTCGCCTCAAGGTTGATTCACTGACTTTCAATTTCTCTGTTAAGATTTTATTTGATACAGCCTCTTCTTTTTCGAGTGTATCTAAAATAATTTCAAGCCTCTTTTCTAATATCATGTTAATATTATAACAGCATTATCAGTCAAAGTAAATCATAAACAATCAAAATCAGTCAAAAGTATTTTTTATTGACTAATAGGCGCTTAAAGATTATAATTATCTCAAAGCATAAACGAAATATTGAAGCTAGAAGGAGATATGATGAAAGAACTAGAAGAGAGAATTCTCAAAGATGGTATTGTAATTGGGCCTGACATATTAAAGGTTGACTCTTTCTTAAACCAACAGATTGACTCTAAATTGATACATAAAATGGGCATTGAGTTTGCCAACTATTTTAGGGACAAAAAAATAGACAAGGTCCTAACTGTAGAGTCTTCTGGTATAGCCCCAGCCCTTGCTACTGCATTTGAGCTTGGTGTTGACTGTGTATTTGCCAGAAAAAAACAATCACTTACAACTGGGGATAATTTCTATCATTCAAGTGTATATTCATTTACTAAGCAAGTTACAAACGAATTAATCGTTTCAAAGGACTTCCTAAAAGAAGGCGAAAACGTCCTAATGATTGACGACTTTTTAGCCAACGGTCAAGCTGCCAAGGGCATGATTGCAATAGTTAGACAAGCAGGTGCAAATCCAGCTGGTCTTGGTATTGTAATAGAAAAATCTTTTAGTGAAGGTAGAGAATTAATAGAAGAAATGGATATTGATATCTACTCACTTGCAAGAATTGCCAAACTAGAAGACGGCGAGATCACTTTTGTAGAAGAATAAAAAACAAACTGCCAGGATATTGATTTAAACTTCAATATCCGGCAGTTTTTCTTTTTATCACTTTTATATTTTTTTATTAAATCCCTCATAGCCTATTTTATATGATATAATAAAGTTGCCTAACACCAAAATATCTTAGGTGGAGGGAGGTGAGTCACAAATGATTCAACTACTTTTGGAAAACTTTTATTTTCCACTACTTGTAGGTATTATTTTAATTATTTTAGACAAATATTTAGATTCTACCTTCAAGTAAAATTAAAAAGACACTAGCACCACCTAGTGTCTTTTTATGTGTGAGTCACACTCACTATTCAACTACTTCGCTTTGTAAGAGGTGGCTTCTCTTAGTATTATTATATAGCCTTTTTCTAATTTTTCAATATCAGACTTATTAACTATTATTTATTATACTTAATCGGAAATGACGGTTTTATGGCTGTCAGTAATCAAAACTAATTAATTATTTAATTGTTAAACAATGTATAAGACTCTTGCTTATCATATTAATCCTATAAGACTAAGAGTTTGTCTTAAGAAATTATCTAACTATATTCACTTTATCTACCTTATAAGTTTTAAATAAAAATATTTATAAAATTTTGCCACTCCTTTTAAATTTTTATAATTTTTAATACAAAAATCACTGAAAAATCATCAAAACAAATTACATTTCCTTCCAAAGCCTTATTCTGTCAATATTTTATCTATGAAATAAATTCTGCAAAAAAGTCTTGACAAATTTTAAACTTTAGTTTATTATTAACATAGACGTTGATAAAGATTATCAATATCGAGAAAATAAACTTAAGGAGTTAATATGAAAAAAGTTGCAATAATATATTGGTCAGGCACTGGCAATACCCTTGCTATGGCAAATGAAATAGCTGATGAGCTTAAGAACAATAGCATTGAAGTAAATATCTTAACAGCAAGCGAATTTACAAAAGACGATATAGACTCATACGATGGCTTCGCTTTTGGTTGTCCAGCTATGGGATCTGAAGAGCTTGAAGAAAGCGAATTTGAACCAATGTTTGAAAGCGTAGAGAATTCTTTATCAAACAAGCCTGTTTTAATTTTTGGTTCCTATGAATGGGCAGAAGGCGAATGGATGACAACTTGGCAAGAAAGATGCGTAAATGATGGTATCAACCTAGTTTGTGATGGCCTTATAGCTTATGATTATCCAGACGATGAAGCTTTGGGAGAATGCAGAAAGGCAGCCTTAGAACTTGCTAAAGCCATAAATTAGTATGTACGAAGTTTTACTTATTAATTACGCATCACAAACTTTAGCTAATAAAAAACTTGCCAACCTATTTACTTTTAAAAATCTTAAAAATATAGACATAGAAAAAATGGTTTATGAGTGGAACCAAATACTTAACGAGAAAAATATCTACGTTGATATTTTGGGTAGTGGCAAATCTTCCGCTCAAATTTATACCTATAGGCCAGAAAAACTTAAGGCTGTATTAAACAAAATAGAGGTTAGAAATCTCTTAAGTCCCCTAGGCTATGATACAAATGACCTAGAACAATCAATAAACCATTTGAAAAAGAGATTTAGGAAAGAAAATTTCCCCCACGAAATTGGTATTTTTCTAGGTTACCCTTATGAAGATGTAATAGGTTTCATTGAAAATAAGGGAACAAAGTACTTAAGTAACGGCTACTGGAAAGTATATGCCGACAAGGAAGAAAAGCTTAAACTTTTCGATCAGTATAATAAGATTAAAAAATCCTACAAAACTATATTTAGTCGCCACAAAAATATAGCTAAGCTTTGCCTAAGCTAGGATTTAAATCTAAAAACTAATAACGCTCAAAGTCCCCTATAGGGGCAAATAATTGTCATATAATTTACTAAAATAATTAACACTAAAAAAGGCTACTTGTATGTTTCCTTTCATTGCCCCTTTTATAGAAATCAAAAATTAACGCTCTAGAGATTTCTATAAGGGTATAATACAGATAGCCTTTTTTCTTTACTTATTTTTTTTAAAAAATATTTATTTTATTTTCTCTATTATTCTTGACCTAGTTTCAAATTCATCACTTGAACCAGATATAGAAGAATTCTCCTTGGCAAGATCTGCCATTTTATCTAGAATATCTTTAGCTTCTCTTAAATCTCCTGTTTTAGCTGAGATTTTGTCGATTCCTTCTGTTTTATATCTTCTAAGACCTGAATCAAATTCTTGGTATTTGGCATTGTAGGTATCTTGGCCTTCTTTTAGTTTAAGGGCCCCTTGTCTTAGGTCAGAAATTCCAATATTTAAATCAGCAAGTCCCTTACTCATTGGGTCTAGCGCTTTTTCCCTAAGATTTCCAAGATTGCCTATAGCTTTTGATTTTTCTTCAAATTCATTTAGGCCACTAGATAAAAGCATTGAGCCTTCCTTAAGGTCAGCTGATTTATTATCCAAAGTATCTAAGCCGTTAGCTAATTTTTGGACTCCTTGCCTGTTTTGGCTTGTGGCATCTTTTAGTTTTTCTGATCCATCTTTTAGGCTTGCTAGTCCCTCATCAAGTGAGATAATAGCTTGGTTTAATTTCATCAAATCACTATCTGATAGGCCTTCTTCTAGTTTACTTACTCCAAGAGCAAGGCCCTTGGATGCCTTTGATAAGTCTGTTTCTGAAGCAACAATCTTTGCACTCATCTCATCCATGGATTCTTTTATCTTAAGAATTGATCCGCTTAGTTCTGTGGCACCGCCAGATAATTCAGCTAAAGAGTTCTCTAATCCAGCATTAACCTGTTGATTAACCGCAAGACTTTGGGCATTGGCATAAAGATTATTTTCAATCTCTCTTAGACTTTCGAGCTCAGCCGAAAGACTTCCGTCCTCATTTTTCGCTTCAAGGCTTGCAATTTGATTGTGAAGCGCACCTGCATTTTGATTTATAGCACCTATTTGATTTTCTAAGCTTTCCGCACTTGCCATTGTCTCATTAAGTTTTGAAACAGCTCCCTCAATATTCTTGCTTCCTTCAGCTGTTTTATCAAGACCTGCGCTCATCGCGGCAAGTCCTTCTGCCATAGGGGCTAATTTTACCTCAAAGTCATTTAGACCTTTTGATAGGGTTTTTAAAGATTCAGCAAATACAGTCACATCGCTTCCACCGCTGGCCTCACTTAATTTCTTCCTTAATTCGCTAGATCCGGCATTTAATTTTCCAACTCCTTCATCAAGGTCAGAAGCTCCTTTTTCAATACCGAGTGCTGCTTCATTTAATTTATCCATATTAGCATTTATTTCGCTTACACCTGCTGTATATTGGTTGATGCCAGTATTTAAGCTTGCCCCACCTTGGTTTAGCTTACTTACTGCACCTGTCACAGGTTTTATTTGTTCAGGAAGAGATCCAAAAGCTTGTGCCATTTGATCAAAAGATGATTTGAGCTTTGCCGAACCATCTTCAAGCTTACCTGCTCCATCGCTTAGGTCAGCAAGACCTGTTGAAATTTTGCCTGAACCATCTTTTAATTTGCTTGATGCATCGACAAGCTTATCGGCATTTGAAGTTAGCTCATCAATTCCATTCTCCAAATCATCAAGTGATTCTATATTCTTGCCATCTTGGAAAATTTCGTTTGTGATAACAGCATAAACTTCTGTTGGCTTATAATTTTTGACATCCATTTCAATTTCTATTTGGTCTTTGAACTTATCAAGCTTATCCTTATCTAAAATTCCGTCAAAGTTTTCCCTAAGGCCTGGTGTCAAAACGCCTGTTACGATTTGATTCTTTCCGTCTTTTATGACCTTAGCTGAAGGGGCTTCAATATTTTCAACCTGGTCTTCAGGGAAGCTAACTTCTGTCACAACTAGATATGGGGCATAGATATTTTTCTTTGAATTACGAGCTTTTTCACTTATTTTATTTGTGGCCTTGATGGTGATTTTAAGTTTACCACTTGCCCCATCAAGGTCAGCAAAATTCACGTTTTTGCCATCTAATTGGTAAGATATTTCCACATCTACAGGCAAATCTTTATCAGTCTTACCCTGATAATATAGGTCTTTTTCGTCAGCTTTTATATCTATAAAACCGTCTTTAGTTTGAATTTTTTCATCATTTTCCAGATTTTTAATATCTTTTAGGTCTGACTTATCCTTTATTTCTTTGTTCTCGTCATTATTTATCCAAACTGAAACAGTTTTATCTTTGATTTTATTTGCTTCTTTATTTACATAAATTGTTTCGTTTTTCTTAGCGACTGGCTCTTTAGCATAAATTGTATTTGTGGAAAGAATTGAGCTTACACTCACAATAGCAAGAGCCTTTACAAATTTTTTATTCATTTTCTCCTCCTAATTTCTTAAAACCTTTGGTAGTTTTTTCTATAAATGGAATTGTTACACCAATAATTGCTGGAAGGAAGATGATAATTACAAGCATTGAAATTATTGCACCCCTTGCCAAGAAGATACAAATTGTTGATACAATTTCCATTTTTGAATATATACCAACACCAATAGTTGCCGCAAAGAATGATAGGGCTGATGTGACTATTGATTTGGAAGTTTCCCTGACTGATAAATCTAGGGCCTTTTCTAAGTCCCTGTATTTTTTATATTCAAATAAAAACCTATCCATCATCAAAATTGAGTAGTCGATGGTTGATCCTAGTTGGACTACACCGATTATAATAGATGTGATAAATGGAATTGTATGGCCAAAGTAGAATGGGATTCCCATATTTATAAAAATCGCAAGTTCAATCGCTGCTATCAAAACAATTGGGATAGCAAGTGATTTGAAGACTAGGGCGATAATTACAAAGACAACTCCAATTGAAGCAATATTTACCATCTTAAAGTCCCTATCAGATAGGATTGTAAGGTCCTTTGTAAGGACGGCTTCGCCTGTGAGTTTGCCATCAGGATCGTGAGATTTTACTATTTTATCAATCTCAGAAACCTGCTTATTAACTTCACTTGATGCTGTCTGATATTCAGAATTAATCATTAGCATTTGGTAGCCAGCTTGGTTGAAATTATCGCTTAATTTGTCTGGAAGCATATTACTTGGCATGGTTAGACCAGTCATTGAATTTGCACTTAGGACATTATTAACCCCATCAACATTTTCGATTTCACTGATCATAGAATTGATGCTTGCCTTTGAAAGATCATCTTTTACAACCACAAAATGGCTTGATGCCATATTATAATCTTTTTTCATCTTGTTTAGGGCAACAATTGAATCAAGATCTTGAGGCAGAGACCTATCTAGGTTGTAATAAAGGTCTGTATTTCTCGCCCCGTAAATTGCTGGTATAAATAAAAGCAAAAAGACAATAAAGAGTGGCTTTCTCTTTTTGATTGTGAAATTTGCTGTCCTTGAAAAATCTGGCAATAAAACCTTGTGGTTAAACCTATTTACTAATTTTTCTGATAAAAGAATCATTGGTGGAAGTACTACTACAGTTGAAATAAGGCCTAATAAAACTCCCTTACTCATTACAAGACCAATATCCTTACCAAGTCCAAGTTGCATAAGGAGTAAGACTAAAAATCCAGCAAAAGTTGTAAGAGATGAAGCAAATATTGATGCCAAAGTCGAATCTATAGCCTTTGCCATAGCTTCATTTTTGTTTTCGGTTTTGCCTTTTTTCTCTACATACCTATGGTAGAGGAAAATCGAATAGTCTGTGGTTACCGCAAGCTGCAAAACTGCTGCTATAGCCTTGGTGATATAAGAAATTTCTCCCAAGAAAAAATTTGTACCAAAGTTATAGACAATTGCATAGCCAATATTGAGCATAAATAAAAATGGTATTATGGTCGATTCGTTGGCTAGAGATAAAACGACTAAGGCAAGGGCGACTGCTAGGGCCACATAGATAGGTGTTTCGTGATCTATTAGGTCTTTAGTATCCTTTACCAAAGATGAAATTCCGCTTAGGTATTTTTCCTTAGATTCGATCGCTTTTATAGAGTCAATGGCCTCCATGGTTCTAAAAGATGATGACGATTCGGAAAATTTGACCATCAAAAGAGTCGAATCATCACTATAAAAAGCATCTCTCAACTCATCTGGCAAAAATTTATCAGGAATAGTATCTCCTACTATAGAAGATTTTGAAATTACGTCTTCTACCCCATCGATTTCTAAGATTTTGTTTTTCAAATCTTCTGCATCGGCATCAGAACCCTTAAGAATTAACATGCCCGTTGCAGCATTTTTAAAATCTTCATCAAGGATTTTTTGTCCCTGTGTTGACTCAAGATCTGCTGGCAAGTATGACAATATATCATAGTTCACACCAGTAGACTTGTATCCTATCCAAGATGGTATCAATAATATAGTCATTATCAATAAGACTAGTCTAGGATGGTATGAAATAAATTTAGATATTTTTTTCATTTCTAACTTCCTTTCTATCAATTAGCCATAAAATCATCATAAGAAATTTCTTAATTTTCTAAATAAATTTTTCAAGTAAAAGTATTAGGATTATAACTAAAAATATGGTTCTAATTATTTATGATTCACATTTTATTAATTTTGATTTAATACCATATCACTTATCTTAATTTTTTTACTATTTTTATTTAAAATATTTAGATTCTTATCATTAAAATTAAGTTTTATATTTTATCAGCTAATTTATATAATACACACTCAGAAAATTATTTCAAGTTTGATATATTATGATTAATAACTTTTTGAATAGAAAAAACTTTGAAAGACTTGCAAATACTAGGTTCTTAAATAGAAATTTTTTTAAAATAAAAAAAGACCCTATTTCTAGAGTCTTTGTTCTTAGTCGAATAGACCTGCTTTTTCCATTACAGTCCTTAGTGTATCGACAGATTCTTTCATTCTTTCCTTTTCTGTATCAGTTAGGGGCACGTCTATTACCCATTTTACCCCGTCTTTTCCTATCACAGATGGGACACCAATGAAGATATTTTTTTCTCCATATTCTCCGTCAAGGTAGGAGGATGTCGAATAAACTGAGTTTTCATCATTTATAATTGCCTCTACTATCCTTGCAAGGGCTATGCCTATACCATAGAATGTCGCACCTTTTTTATTAATTATTTCATAGGCAGCGTTTCTCACCTTTTTGAAAGTATCGAGAAGGGCCATTTCATCTACTTCTGAGTGGTTTGCAACCCATTCATAAATTGGAAGACCACCCACATTTGTATGAGACCAAACAGGAAACTCAGTATCTCCGTGCTCACCTAGTATAAAAGCATCTACACTTCTTGGGTCAATTCCAATTAGAGAAGCTATTTCCTTCTTAAATCTTGATGTATCAAGGCTTGTACCAGATCCAATTACCTTCTCAGCTGGGGCTCCAGAATATTTCCAGGTTGCGTAAGTTAAGATATCGACAGGATTTGAGGCCACTACATAGATTCCCTCAAAGCCTGAATCCTTGATTTTTCCAATCATGTCCTTAAAAATCTTAAGGTTTTTATCTACAAGGTCAAGCCTAGTTTCACCTGGCTTTTGTGGGGCACCTGCTGTAATTACAACCACTTCTGCATCCTTGCAGTCAGAATAATCCGCTTTAAAAATCTCTTTTGGCTTAGTAAATGAAAGTGCATCAGATAGGTCCATGGCATCACCTTCTGCCTTATCTTCGTTTAAGTCAATTATTCCAAGTTGTCTACCTATACCTAAAATTGTTGTTGCGTAGGCAAAAGATGAACCAACTGCCCCATCTCCTACCAAAATAATTTTGCTATCCTTAATCATAATATCTCCTTTTTGTAAGACTAATTAAACTTTTCCTTATTTACTAATCTTATTCTAACAAAAATTTGAGATATTTCTATGATTCAAGTCACACTTTTATTTTTTTAATTCTTCTATTGCTCTTTTTGCCATTTCAACTTCGCCAGAGCTTGTAAAAGTATAGTCAGAAAAGGATTTTCCAAAATTATCATAGTCAATTTCAGTTTGACCTATATCTTTTCCTGACATATGGAAATTTTCTATGCCTGTTTTTTCGTAAATCTCTTTGATATTTTTAAAATTCACCCCAGAACCTGCCATAATTTCAATCTTATCTCCATATTTGTCTTGCAAATCTTTGATTAAATCAAGTCCCTCTACAGCCTTTGGCTTTTTGCCTGAAGTAAGGATCCTATCAAAACCCATTTTTATGAGTTCTTCAATCTTTTCTTCCCCATCAATAGAATAATCAAAGGCCCTATGAAGGACGACCTTTTTAGGAAAGGCTAAATAGACTAATTCCTTCATTGTCTCAATATCAAGATGTCCATAAGAATCTAGGACCCCAAGGACAAAGCCATCAATTGGCTTATCCTTAAAAGCCATTATATCAGCCTTCATCTGGCCAATTTCAAAATCATCATAGGTAAAATGCCCTGGTCTAGGCCTAATCATAACAAATTTTTCTATATCGTCATACTCACAACAAATATCAACAAGACCAGCTGATGGAGTAAGGCCGTCAAGACCTAAACACGAGCAAATTTCAACCCTATCAGCCCCGCCAAAATAAGCCCCAATCATCCCATCAAAAGAATCGATACAAATTTCTAGTTTCATAAAATTCTCCTTTCCTTATTTAATACTATTATAGCAAAGCAAAGTATTTTTTGGAAAAAATTACAAATATAAAAGCTACAAGTTATAAACTCATAGCTTTTATATTTATTCTTGCTTAAAATCAGCATATTTTATAATATTTACCTGGCAAGATTCCATCGATGCTAGGCTTGCCTCGTGGGCCTCTTCACTTGTGGCCCTACACAAGTCACGAATTACAGTCACTTCTGTATCTAGGAGGGCGTTTTTGATCATTATAGCATTTGATAGAACACAAATATCCGTGCAAATTCCTACCATGTAAATATTTTCGATTTTTTCTTTTTCATTTAAATCAGAAAGGTAATTGACGAGTTCATATGACCCAAAAGAAGGCTTATCTATAATTTTTTTATCCTTGGTATGAATCTTTAATTCCCAACCATGGGTCCCCTTGACACAGTGAGTCACAGGTAGGTGCTTACCTTCAAGCGTTTCCAAATAAGATTCCTCGTGGGTATCCCTGGTAAAAATGACCTCTCCCTTAAAATTATCAACTAGTCTTTCAATAGGCTCAACTATCTTGTCATTTCCCTCATTACCAAGAGCTCCGTCCACAAAGTCATTTTGCAAATCAACTACTAACAGTACGTCCATTTTCTCTCCTTTTTTCTTTTAAAAAATTAGACTTAGGATTTTCCTAGCCTTCCAAATCTTTTATTTCCCTATCTAAGCTCTCACTTATCCCTACTATAGCATGTTTTAGTTCTTTTAGGGCTATGATATTATTCTTAATTTCCCCTTGGACCCTAAAGTCTGTAAATATATTATCAAAAACCATATCGAAAATCTGATCAGAAAGCCTATCAGGTATGGCATCTGGCAAACTTATATTAACATCACTGAGCTCTTTATTAAGAGCTTTAAGACTTGATGATATTTCATCTAAGCTACGGTTTGCTTCGCCTATCTTGTTTCTTTTAACAAGGCTTGAAAAAAAATCCCCACCTAAAATATCAAGGATTCCCCATGATGAGGCAGATTTTAATTGACTAATACCTTCATCAATCTTTACTATAGCAAGATTTGCAGAATCTCTTGCCTCTTTTAATTCCTTTAATCTATCCATAAATGCTCCTTTTTTATATTATATTTTAAGACTGATTGTTTGCAACAAAGTAATTTATTAAAGTACATATATTAAGAAATTTAAGTTTATAAAATTTAAGCTTGGGTATATTAATTAATGTAGACTATTAAAAAAATGGAGGAATATAATGAGATTAACTGAAACAGTTCAAACTGCAGATTGGAAAGCTGAAAAGCACGTACCTGTAATCCACGTTGAAAAGGAAGACGGCTTAATTCACATCAAAGCTAATGTAGGTGAAGAAGTTGAACACCCAAACACAGCTGAACACCACATTGCTTGGATTAAAGTATTCTTCAAACCTGAAGGCGCAAAGTTCCCAATTGAAGTTGGTTCTTATGAATTTATGGCACACGGCGAAGAAGAAATCTTCTCACAACCATGTGTAGAAGCAAGAGTAAAATCTGAAAAAGGTGGAGAAGTATACGCACTAGCATATTGCAACATCCACGGTCTTTGGGAAAACTCAGCAGAAATCTAATAGAAATTTAAAAAAGCAAGGTTTTTAGGCCTTGCTTTTTGCTTGTTTATTTTTTCTTAAAAATCCTTATATTTTCGATTTTAAGCTTTTTCAATATTTACATATATAACTTTTAACTCAATAAAGAGCTTTCAATCGATAAAAAATTAAAGTGCCTCTATTATGTCGTCAATTATTCCAACTGCAACTTTTGAAGCACGTTCAAAATTTTCGTAAAATTCCGTTCCACCTTCTGTAAGGGCATCCGAAACTGCCTTGATCATAAGAAAATTTGCCCCATACAGGTGGCAGGCAAGGGCAATTGCAGCGCCTTCCATATCGACAATATCGCAGTCCCAATCATTAGCGAGCCTTGTTTTTGCATCAAGACCTGCAATGAATTTATCACCAGATGCAAGCCTTACCTTTTTCAAATGAGGATCAATTTTTATTGCCAAATCCATCAAGCTTTCTGTAGCTTTCATTGCTACATCGTCAAAAATTTCATACTGACCTTTAGCAACACCATTTAAGTCTGATGTATCAAATCCGTAGTGGCTCACACTTTCCACAACTGTTAGGTCTTCTACTTGGCGGTCATTTAAAGCACCAACTACTCCATAATTTATGATGGTATGGCACTTATAAACATCAAGAAGCAAGGTCATGGCAAGAGCTGCACGAATTTGCCCCATACTTGAAGGGCAAACAAAAACATCCTTGCCGTGGATATGGTATTTTAAAACTTCAAAGCTGCCATGCTTATATCTCTCTATTGGTTCCTTATAAATATCATAAAAAGCATCAAACTCTACTGCTACTAAGATCCCTATATTCATTTAATCACCTCTGAATGATTATATGATTTATTAGATAGAAATCCAAAAACTTATTTCAGTTCTTATGGCTTATGGTTAGCTCTTTAATTTAAGAATAGAAATAGTTACTAATTTCAAGTCTTATTTGCAATTAATTTTTAATACTATTTTATCCCCAAAAGCCTATCAACCTCATCATGGTCCACATCTTCGAGCCTCTTTGTTGGCCATTTTGGGTTTTTGTCCTTGTCTATAAGAACTGACCTTATTCCTTCTTCAAGGGCTCCACTTTTCCTTCCATATTTAATAATTTCCAGGTCTAAGTCGATAGTTTCTTCTTTAGTTAGCTTTTTGCCTACAAAATATTTCTTAAACTGAACTTCTAGGGCGAAAGGATCCCTATTTCTTAATACTTCAAGGCTTGCCTTGGCAAAGTCATCGTCCCTAGCATCTTCCAAGCTTTTTTTAATCTCTTTTACTGAATCTTTGGAAAAATATTTTTCAATTTTTTCCATGTTTTTGCTATTTTCTGTCTCCTTAGCTTTCTTTGCCAAATCAGAAATAGCTTCCTTAAATTCTTCAATAAAATTATCTGAGTCTGTATCAAATTCCATTAGTCTATTAATAACTTCCTCATAGTCTTTTGAATCGATTAACACATGACAAAAACCGTATTTTAGAAGGTCATCTGGATAGAGCCTTGCTCCTAAAAGACCCACGTATTGGCCTAAACCTTGTGGGAGTCGTGATATAAAATATCCTACAGCCACATCTGGAGCGAAGCCTAGGCTTGTCTCTGGCATAGCCCAATTTACTGTTTCATCAGCAATTATGAGGTCAGAGTGGATTGTAAGACCAATTCCTCCGCCCATAGTTACCCCAAACCAGTGGCTTATGATTGGTTTTGGGTAGGTCATAAGGTATTTATCAAGGGCGAACTCCTCTTCGAAAAATACATCCTTATCCTTAGCATCATCGTTGTTTAGATAATCTGTATAGATTTCCTTAAGGTCGCCACCTGCACAAAATCCCTTTTCAACCTTTGAGTCAAAAAAAATAGCCTTAATTTCTGGATCTTTTTCCCAGGCTTTGAGTGTTTTATGAATTTCTCCTATCATACTGCGATTAAGAGCATTTAAAGCTTCTGGCCTATCTAAATAAATTATTCCAATCTTATTTTTAATCTCTGTCTGTATCATAATTCCTCCGAACTTTGTAATTTCATATCTTTATAATAATCAACGCTACCTTATATATACCAATATGATATAAAAGTTAAACAATTATTGTCAATCCTTTAAAATATCCTCAAAAAAATAACCCCTATTAGGGGCTATTTTGAAAATTCTTTATTATTTTTTAGCATTTGCTGCTGCGTTTTCACCAGCGATTCTTCCGAACACTGTGATGTCAGTCATAGCAACAGATCCAAGTCTGTTTGAACCGTGGATTCCACCTGTAACTTCACCTGCTGCGTAAAGTCCGTCAATCCATTCGCCATCTTTGTTTAGAACTTGCGCTTCTGTATTGATTTTTAGACCACCCATTGTGTGGTGAACAGCCGGAGCCGCTTTCATCATGTAGAATGGTGCGTCTTTTACTTGCCATCCTAGCATTCTTAGGTTAAATTCTGGGTCTTCTTTCTTTGCTGAGTTTTCGTTAAAGGTCTTAACTGTTTCTAGTAGGGCATCTTTGTCTATGTCAAAGTGGTCAGCTAATTCTTCTAGGGTATCAGCTTTTACCATTAGGCCTCTTTCGAATAGGCTTTCTGCCTCTTGTGGGTTTGAAGCCATTGTACCTGTTGTTTCGTTAGATGTTTCATCCCAAAGTACGTAGCCTACGTGGTCTGTTTGGTCTTTGATTGCCATTGAGATTGCACGTCTTGTGTCAAGCTCTTCAACAAATCTCTTACCTTCTTTGTTTATAAGAAGTGCACCACCAACAAGTCTTGTGTCTCCACAGTATAGAAGTTTGCCTGTTTCAACGTCACAAACTGGGTAAAGTTGGATTTTGTCCATATCTACTGTATCTGCACCAAGTTTTTCTGCCATTAGGATACCATCACCTGTAGCTCCTGGTGAGTTTGTTGATTTAACATATTCGTCAACTTCATTGTCGTTTTCGTAGCACATTTCATCGTTTGCACCAAATCCACCTGATGCAACAACAACTGATTTAGCCTTTACGATCATTTCGCCATCAGCTGTTTCTACTCTTACACCAGCAATCTTGCCGTCTTCTGCTAAGATTTCCTTAACATCAGCTTCTGTTTGTACTTCGATTCCTAATTCTTCTGCCTTCTTTAGGTAGTTTTTGATTAATTCGTTACCTGTGTGAGCTGCTGGGATTAATGATCTCTTAACTGAGTGACCACCAAAGAACATAAGTGAATCTAACCACTCAACTCCGATGTCATCTCTTAGCCAGTAAGCATCTTCTGTAGCGTGATCTGCAAGAACCTTGATTAGCTCTGGATTTCCACCAGCTTCTTCAACGTCTTTTGCAAATTGTTCCTTGCTATCTTCAATTCCTTCTTTTTCTTGAAGTTCGTTTGCTGGAGCAGCATACTCTCCACCTGAAATAAGTGTATTACCACCTACTGAAGCTAGTTTTTCAAGAAGGATAACTTCTGCACCTGCTTCTTTAGCGCTAACTGCTGCAGCAAAACCTGCACCACCGCCACCTATTACAACTACGTCAGTTTCTTTTTCGGTTGTTTCGCCTTTTTTAGCATCAGCTTCAGTTTCAAATGCCTTAACATCCCTACCGCTTGCTTCGATTGCAGCCTTAACTGCTTCTATAACTGCAGTAGATGTAACTGTCGCACCTGAAACTGTATCAACATTTACTGAGTTGTTTGCAACAATTTTCTCTACAAGACTATCTGCTGCCTTATCACCAAGACCTTCTGTTTCTTCGTGTTCAAGGTCGATTTTAGCAATTTTATCTCCGTCAAAAGTAACTACGGCCTTAAGATCACCATTGTGACCCTTAGCTGTACCTTCACCAGTAGCCTCTCCTGTAGCTTCTTCTACCTTTGTTTCTTCTTTTGCATCCTCAGCCTTATTATTTGTCTCTTTTCCACCGCAAGCTGAGAAAAGCATGGACATAGATAAAAGTAATGCTAACGTTTTTTTCTTGTTCATATTCTCTCCTTATATATGTATTTTTGTTCCTAGAGTATAATATCAGATATTACGAGCGTTTGCAAGCACTTAAAATAGTACGATAAAGCGATATTTATAATTACTTAGGCTTTATAAGAATTATTCAATAAAACCTAGTCTTTACTAGAATTTGGTGAATAATTATTATTAGAAAAATAAATTATTTTGATAGAAAATGAGATCTTGATACGAATATATAGGTGAAGGAGGCTAAGATGCGTGAAGAGAAAATTATAAAGGGCATCAAAAAAAGAAATGAGAAGGCCTTAAAAATTTTTATCGACACCTACGGCCCAGTTATGAAAGCATCTATTTATAAGGTTTTAACCTTCAATGAAAATATAAGGATGGAAGTTTTAAATGACAGCATCCTTGCAGTTTGGGATAATATCGACTCCTTTGATCCAAAAAGATCAAGCTTTAAGAACTGGTGTGCAGGTGTGGCAAGATATAAGGCCATAGATGCTCTTAGAAAAGAAGTCAGACACAAAAGTGTAGACTTCGATGAAGTGGAAAATTATTTAGAAGATGATAATGAGATTTACTTAGATGAGACAGATGAGATTCTAAAGGTCCTAGACGAAAAGGACCGTGAAATTTTTAGGAAATTATTTATAGAAGGCTACTCCTATGACGACCTTGCCAAAATCTACGACATATCAAAGGCAGGACTTTATAACAGGGTAGCAAGGGGCAAGAAAAAAATAAGAAAGGAAATTCGAGATGAAAAATGTTTATGATAAGATAAATGACCTAGACTTTGAAACTGACGAATTTGAATTAAATGATATAGAAAGAGAGAAATTATATATGACAGCAAAATCTTATAAGAAAAAATCAAATAAAAAATACCTAGCAGTTGCAGCAGCCCTACTTCTTGCAGCAGGACTTACAGTCCCTCCTGTAAGGGCAGGTGTTTCTAAGGCTTTCACAGACCTTAAAGTATCTATGATGGAAACAATCGGAGCAAGCCCAGAATCATATAAGTATATAACTGAACTTCACAAGCCAATAGAGATTGGAGATGAATCTATTGTTCTCGAAAATCTTGTAATCGAAGATGACAAGATCTATTCAACTATCCTACAAGACCCAAAGGGAAGAAGTATTGAAGAATCAAATGAAACAGCAAGTATCTACAAAGTTGTGATAAACGGTGAGACTTACAAGGCTTGGGGAGCAAGCGGGTCAAAAGGAATGTCAGATGACGGCAAGTCCTTTGTTTCTGAATCTATGACAACATTCGACAAGACTTTCCCAGAACTAGATCAGGCAGATATTGACCTTTACATTGGAAGCGGCATTTCAAATGAAATTGTATCAATCAAAGCAAGCTCTAATATTGTTAACAAAGATAACAAAATACTTGCAGAAAATTACAAGCTAGAAAATGGTGCAAATATTAGGCTCATGAAGGTAAATCCAATAGCTATGACCGCTGTGATAGAAGGACTCGACTCAAACTATGATTATCAAATCAAAGGTGTTGACCAAGAAGGCAAAGAAGTATCCCTAGACCTAAGAACAGGCTCTGATGGAGTTTCAACCTTCATCTACAATTCAACATTCTCAGACCTTAGTCTAGATGAAATAAAAGATGGAAGAGAAATAGAATTTACCCTATTGGGAGCAAAATTAAATGAATCCTCAGGTAAATTAACTAACGATAACTACGAAAAAATCGCAGAATTTACTCTTTCAGCAAAATAAATCAACTTCAAAAAAGTAGGTGAATCAAAATCACCTACTTTTTTAGTATGCATAATAAACCATCTTATAGGTCATAAAAACCTGATAGCAAGCTATTATGATTAATAAAATTATCAAATTTAAGTTTATACTCATGGAGAAAATCATGGCAAATGCCATAAAAGGAATTGTTAGAAAATAGAGCAACTTATATTTTTTATCAATACTTTCTAAATAGGCATTTGTTTTGTTAGAAAATTCTATTCCTATTCTTTTTTGATAAATCAGGGTAAGGATCGCCCAAACTGCGGTGGCTATGAATAAATATATAGTCTGATTGGCTCCTAGTTCATAGACAGCACCACTTATCAAAATCCATAGGATAGCATAAAATCCTATGTAGGTATTTTTTTCTTTATTAGAAATAGTATTTGTCATAAAACTCCTTTCACCTCTTATTATGTACCTACCCAGGCTACCCATAAATAAAACACTAAATTTCTATCATCTTGTATGATTCATAAAATAAAATCGCTGACGCTAGACCTACTAGGTATATGAATCTAATATCATGGCTTATGGCGATACTCATAGCTATGGCAGTTAAAAATAGCGCTAGGTAATATCTGTAAGTATCTTTTTTGGGAAGGTCACCTAAGTATGTTCCTATTTTTCTATCAACTCTAATACCAAGATATTTTTGGTATAGGGTAAAAATTAAGGACCAAATTGCGAAAATTACAACGAAATGCAACCTAGCATAGGTTCTGTAAGTATAAACTGACAGCATTAATAGAATCCACATTCCAATTAAAAAGCCCAAATAAATTCGTTTTTCCTTGTTCGAAATATTCCTTGTCATGATTTTTCCTTTCTTTTCTTTTTATATTTATACCCAATCTCCCCCCTCAAACAAAAAAAGAAGGCCCTTGCCTTCTCTTGTAAAAATTATTTTATATAATTGTTCTCTTCTTTATAAGATTTCTCCTCGCTTCGCTCGTCGAAATGGCGGGGTGATAATATTTTCTTATTTATATTTTCCTTTAATCCTCGCCCTATCCAAGCATAGGCTTACTAGGACCATAAGGGCAAATTCTTTTAAGTTTGGTAGCCTTCTATTTGTAAATCCAGCTATTAATAGGCTATAAGTAACAAATATAAAAAGACATTCAAGAATTTCATAAATTATTATCTTATTTCTAAAAGATTCACATCTTCTAATTTTAACCAAGGCCTTGTCATAGGTCTTGGAAATTAAAAAGGAAATTATTACAACAGCCAAGAGGTTAAAAATTAGTATATGATTATCAAAAAAATCTCTAATTTGATATAAAAATCCCATTTTTCCCTCTCTTATGCATTTATAATAACTTCCACCTGCTCTTCAAGGACGTCCTTGTTGTGTTTGGTCTCTGAAGAGTAGGCGAAGATTAGACCTTCGTCTTCTATTTCAAGTTTCTTTTTAATTTGATTGATGTGTTTTTGGATTTGGCCTTTTTTGATTTTGTCATACTTTGTTGCAATTACAAAACCCATGTATCCCGAGTCTATTATCCACTCATACATCTGCTTATCTAGGGCTGTTGGCTCGTGGCGTATGTCTACTATAAGAAATACTTCCTTGAGATTTTCCCTGTCGTGGAGGTATTCGTTTATAAGCTTATCCCACTTGGCTTTTTCTGCCTTTGATACCTTTGCAAAACCGTAACCAGGCAGGTCTACAAGCCTAAAGGAGTCATTGACCCTATAGAAATTGATAGTCCTGGTTTTTCCTGGTTTGGAGGACGTTTTAGCTAGTGCCTTCCTATTAGAAAATGAATTTATAAAGGAAGACTTACCTACATTAGACCTACCCACAAAGGCAATTTCTGCTAAAGAATCATTTGGCCATTGGGACTTAAATCCTGCGACTTGCTCGAGTTCTATTTTTTTGATTTTCATATAAGGGCTCTTTCTATGACTTCTGAGACATTTGTCACAGGAATAAAGTTAATCTTATCTCTGATTTCCTTATCAATATCTTCTGTATCACGCTCGTTATCTTTTGGGATTATCACATTTTTGATACCGTAGGCGTAGGCTGCAAGGGCCTTTTCCTTAAGGCCACCAATTGCAAGAACATCACCAGTAATTGTGACTTCTCCTGTCATAGCGAGATTATTTTTAACCTTCCTCCCTGTAAGGGCTGAAGTGATGGCTGTTGTCATTGTAATACCTGCAGAAGGACCATCTTTTGGAGTCGCTCCTTCTGGAACGTGGACGTGGATGTCCTTATCCTCGTAGAACTTACCCTTGATGCCAAGCTTATCTGCATTTGATCTGATATATACAATGGCAGCTTGGCCAGATTCCTTCATGACATCACCAAGGGAACCTGTAAATTCTACATTACCCTTACCTTCCATAACATTTGCCTCAACTGTAAGCATAGTTCCGCCCACAGATGTCCAGGCAAGGCCGTTTACAACGCCAACCTTTTCTTCTTTTGAAATGTGGTCGTCGATAAATTTCTCACGGCCCAGGTACTTAGCATAATTTTGCATGGTAACTCTTACGGTTTTCTTGCCTTCAAGAATTTCCTTGACAGAACGGCGGCAGACTTTTCCAATTAATCTTTCAAGCTCCCTCACACCCGCTTCTCTGGTGTAGGACTTGATGATTTTTTCTATAACATTATCAGAAATTGAAAATTCTTCATCAGATAGGCCGGTATTTTCCATTTGCTTTCTAACCAGGTATTTTTTTGCAATATTTAACTTCTCATTTGGAGTGTAGCCAGATAATTCAATCATTTCAAGCCTGTCAAATAGAGCTTCTGGAATTTGATTTATGTCATTTGCAGTTGTTAGGAAAAAGACATCTGACAAATCAAATGGTATATCCAGATATCTATCGATAAATTTATCATTTTGCTCAGGATCTAATACTTCAAGAAGAGCACTAGAAGGGTCTCCCCTAAAATCTGAACCTAATTTATCAATCTCATCTAAAAGGAAAACAGGATTTTTAACGCCAATTCGGTTAATATTTGTAATTACACGACCAGCCATAGCTCCCACATAAGTTCTCCTGTGGCCTCTGATTTCTGATTCGTCAGTCATGCCTCCTAGTCTCATCGAAACAAATTCACGATTTAAGGCACGGGCAACAGATTTTGCGATAGAAGTCTTACCCACTCCTGGAGGGCCGACTAGGCAAATTATAGATCCCTTTACAGATTTATTTTTAATCTTGACTGCTATTGATTCAAGGATTCTTTCCTTGACATCTTCTAGGCCGTAGTGGTCTTCATCTAGGATTTCTGTCGCTTTTTTTATGTCAAGACTTTCCTTAGATTTTTTATTCCATGGAAGGTCGACTACAAAGTTTAAATAGGATGAAAGGACGCCGTAGTCGGGGCTCATCTCAGGTATTAAGTCAAGCCTATCTAGGTCTTTTTCTAGGGACTTTCTTGATTCCTTATCAAGCTTAATCTTTTTTATCTTTCTTCTTAGTTCGTCAACTTCGTTTTCTGCCTGGCCAGTTGCTGAATTTAGCTCTTTTTTAAGGACATCCATCTTCTCCCTTAGGTAGTATTCCTTTTGGGATTGGTTGATATTTTCTGTAACCTCTTTTTCAATCTCAACTCCAAGATTTTTAAGTTCGATTTCCTTATTGATTATCCTGTGTACAAGCTCCATCCTTTCCTTGGCATCAAAATTAGCTAGGATTTCGTAATATTCCTTTGGTGCAAGGTCAAGGTGGTAGGTAATTAGATCAACTAATCTGTGATAATTTTCAAGCTCAGTCATGCCATAGGCAATTTCATCTGGCATATCATCGCTTATTGAAGCAAATTCCCTAAAATCTTTGACCAAAAGCTTTCTTAGGGCTTCTAGTGTATCTGTTTTTTCTTCGTTTTCTTCTATATATTCGTATTTTTCAATCTCACATCTTAGGAAACCTTCTGCCACATGGAGTTTTTTAAGCCTGCCAAGACCTGTTGCTTGGACAAAGACTCTAATATCACCATTTGGCAGGGCAAAAGTTTCTTTGATTTCTGCTACTATAC
>CAUPHU010000002.1:0-36997 GCA_963511095.1 uncultured Anaerococcus sp.
CACAAAGACAAATTGATTTTCCATATCCTTTAGATACGGCCTTATGGACTCGTCTGCCACAAGATTGTATTTACCGCCGTCCTCACCAAGTTTTTTGGCATCTGACTTTTCTAAAAAATAATTAATCCCGACAGGCACTAGCATTACAAGGATTGGTACAACTACCATGGCCCAGAAGGCTATTGATTTCATTTGCCTTTTAAAGGAATCCATAGCTACTATTAATTTTCTATTCATTATCTTCCACCTTCCTTGCAAAAATTTCGTTTAGACTTGGGGGTTCTTGACTAAACATTTCAATATAGCCAATTTTTTCTACGAGTTTGTCAAAAACTTCTTTTCCTTTGTTTTCATCTTCAAGTCTTATAGTCCAAAGATTTCCTTCTTTTTTAATCTCATATTCTGGGAAAAGCTCAGCCAAGTTAGCCTCAGTCCTTACTTTCACCAAATCTTTTTCGTAAGAATTTCTAATCTCAGCTGGTGATCCGTTTAGGACTATTTTCCCATTTTTTAACATAATGAGCCTATCGCAAAGGTATTCGACATTTTCCATATTATGGGAAGAAAACAAAATCGTAGTTCCTTCGGCGTTGATTTCCTTGATTATCCCCATAAGAAGATTGGCATTGTAAGGGTCAAGACCTGAGAAAGGTTCGTCAAGGATTAAAAATTCTGGCTTATAGATTAGGCTTGCTAGAAGTTGGACTTTTTGCTGGTTGCCCTTTGAAAGGGCTTTGATTTTATCATCAAGTGTTCCCTTGATTTCAAAACGGTCAAAGTAGTTTTGTAAAGTTTCATCATCAAGATTTTTCATTTGATTTAACCTTGCAAAATATTTTATCTCTTCCCTAATGGTTTTCTTTGGAGAAAGCGAACGCTCCTCTGGGAGAAAGCCAATTTTTTCTAGGGGAACCTTGCTCATTTTCTTTCCTTCATAGAGGATTTCTCCGTCAAAATGGTCGTAGAAATTCATCATAGAACGAAAAAGCGTAGACTTTCCCGCCCCGTTTTGGCCAATTACTCCGAAAAGCTCGCCTTTATTGACATTAAAGCTCACGTCATCAAGAGCCTTTAGGTCTCCAAAATTTTTAGATAAGTTTTTTATTTCAATCATGATTTCTCTCCTGCAAATCCATTTGTGAAAACCCCGATTAGGGTTGGTATAAGAACAATTAGGGCGATTATTGGGCTGATATCCTCATAAAGAGCCGAACAAAATAGTACTATAATAATAACAAATTGGCACATTATCATTCTCTTAAAGGCAAGATAGCCTTTTTTATAATATCTTAATTTATCCCTTTCATCAGATTCGTCCATAAATTTACTTTCGAAAAAGAAATCAAAGACATCTGTCTTTCTCTCTGGCTCGATTTTTCTCACAAGTTTATAGCTTAGATAAGATAGTATTGTATTTATAACTGTAAATACAATTAGTATCAACAATATAATCAAAGCATTTTTTAATGGGTCAGCACTTTTTTTCATCTCATTATAAATAATTATAATAAGAGACAAAAGGGTGAATAATCCAGCATCTCTCAAAGCATTGACATAGTCTATATATTTTGTTTCTATAAAACCATCCTCCCTTAGTCCTTTTTCTACTTCATTTTTGGCCTTCATATAAAAATATATGCCAAGACCAGCAAAAAGACTGCAAAATCCAATAATTAAGGCAAAGGCATTTTGACTTAGGAAAATGCTAAGAGCTTCCGCTATTCCACTTATATTTAATTTATTAAAAATAAAACCTGATCCAAAGCCCACTATTAAGCCAAGACCAGCCAAGATAAGTAGACTTACAAATACACCTTTCTTATTCTTCTCCATAACTTTCCTCCAATCTAAAAATATCATTAATATCCACATCCAAAACCTTGGCTAATGTAAGGGCCACGGTTACAGATGGGTTGTAATCTCCTCTTTCTATTAGGCTTATGGTTTGGCGGCTGACTCCGACGAGTTTTCCAAGGTCTGCTTGGTTATAGCCTGCCTTTTTTCTAAAGTCCGCCAAGTTATTTATAAGTTCCATCCTCCCTCCTTTCAAAATAATTGACAACTATTCTTGTCATTATTATATAATTGACAACTTTATTTGTCAATATTGTTTTTAAAAATATTTTTTTAATAAGTTTTTACAAATTTTTATGATAATTCATTGCATAAGGAAATAAAAGCTTAATTTGAATATTAAATTAGAATTGAATATAGGATATCCTGCATAAACTATGAATAAATAGAAAAATTCACATTTTTTATGCATTTTTTGATTTTTGCCATATAATGAAGTTAAGAATTATATTTTTTAGGAGAAGCTTATGTTAGGTGTTGCTATAAATGCTCTCGCGGTTTTCTTATCTGGCCTTATCGGCCACAAACTTGCTCATTACATAGAACCTTGCTACAAAGACGCAATCATGAAGTTCTTACCGCTTACAATCATAGTTATAGGTATGGAATCCGCTCTCAAAGGCGATATGATGATTGTTCTAATTTCAATAATAATCGGAGTTGTGATAGGTGAATATTTTGACCTAGAAGGCAAACTTAATAATTTTGCCAACCTACTAAAAGATAAATTTATGAAAGATTCGGATAGCGACTTTGCCACAGGCTTTGTGTCAGGCACCCTTATTTTTTGTGTAGGATCTTTCGGGATTTTGGGGGCAATCGAGGCAGGAGTTAATGGCGATATTTCTCTTTTAATCACAAAGGCGGTCCTCGATAGCTTGTCATCACTTTTCCTATCAACAACTCTGGGCCTTGGAGTTGCCTGTTCTGCTGGGGTTATCTTTCTTTATGAAGGATTGATTACAATCCTTGCAGGCTTCCTCGCTCCGATTTTGACCCCTGAAATCTTAGCAAATATTTCTGGAGTCGGCGGAATTACCATAATTGCAATAGGTCTTTCTATGCTTAACCTCGTGAAATTTAAGCTTGTAAACTCCCTACCGGCCATTGTTATTCCTGTTATAATTGGTCTAATTATGAATTTATTATAAAAAAAATCCTCCGCTTGGAGGATTTTTCATTTATAATTTATAGTAGAGATAGGTATCAAGTTTTTCAAAACCATTAGCTAAGGCCGTCTCTAGCTCTATTTTCTTGTCTACTTCTACAAAATATTTTATAGTAGCAATCTTACCAAATTCATCTAGGAGCAAATTTATCATAGCCTGTAAAAGTTCGTCGCAAAGCTTAGATTTTTCTTCATTTTCATCTATAAAAAGTCCAAAGATTTCTCCCTTACAAGGATTTTCTCCGTAGATTTTTACAAGGAGGCTTGCCACAAGCACGCCTCTTTTTTCTTTTACAAAAACCCTAAACCTATCAAAGTCTCTTAAAAGATTTTTACTATTATAATACATTTTTCCAGAAAATTTATCGTGGAAAGCCTGGTATTTTGGGAAATCTTCTTTGCTTAAGACTTTTATCTCTTTGATTTTCTCAGTTTTTTGGTTAATATTTTTTGCTTCTAGGACATGGGAGTGTTCGATGATTTGGGCATGATCTTTAAAATAATCTTCATCATTAAGCCAGCAGGTGTGGGAAAGGCCGAGATTTATCGACAAGTCTTGGTGGTCATTTTTTATATGAGAAATAAGCTTTTCAAAAACTTTTATATCCTTATTTTTTATAATAAGAAAGGTTGTTTGGATATATTTTTCGTCCTCATCCCAAAAATAGGTCAATAGACCCAAAAATTCTCCATTTTCCTCTGCCACAAGGCTTTGTGTCGCCACAAATTCTATAGAATATTCAAGCTCCCTAAAGATGTCAGAAATTTTTGTAAATCTCGGATAGGAAAAATGAGTCTCATCCTTTATAGCAAGGTCTAAAAGTTCCCTCACCTTGCCAAGGTCTGTCCTTTCTAGAGGGCGGATTTTAGTCAAATTCTCCCCCTTAGTCTAAGGGCTTTTTCAATCCTTGATAAACTTAGGATAAAGGCTGCTTGTCTAAGATTTACATCATATTTATCAGCTGTTTCAAAAACTTCGTGGGTTGCCTTTGCCATGTCTTTTTCTTGTTTGACCCTTACATCTTCCTCTTCCCAATAGGAACCTGTTATATTTTGTATCCACTCATAATGGCTAACCAAAACTCCACCAGAATTAGCTAAAATATCAGGAAGTAATGGGATTTTCTTCTCATTTAAAATCCTCTCTCCCGCTTCTGTAACAGGCCCATTTGCAGCTTCAACAATAAGTTTGGCTTTGATATCTCCTGCATTTTCTTCGTCAATTACATTTTCCATAGCAGCTGGAATTAGGATGTCACAGTTTAGGGCAAAAAATTCTTCATTAGAAATCTTCTTTGCGTCTATATTCAAGGCAGAACCAGTTTCACTTCTTGCCGCATCTAATACTTCTGGGTCAAGGCCATTTTCATCAAAAATTGCAGAAGAACCTGATTTTGCATCTTTATCCCTAGCATTTAGGGCAATTAATTTTGCTCCATCGGCTACCAAATATTTTGCAGCAAAAGAGCCGACATTGCCAAAACCCTGAAGGGCAAAAGTTGCTCCCTTAAGGTCCTTGCCTATTTTTTCATAATATTTTTTAATTGTAAGATAGACCCCAAAGCCTGTTGCCTCGGCCCTTCCGAGAGAGCCTCCCATGTCGACAGACTTGCCTGTGAAGGTTGCAATATCGTGCCTTGCTCCATTTAGGGCGATGTACTCGTCAGTAAAATATCCCATGATTTGAGCGTTGGTATTTACATCTGGGGCCGGAATGTCAATTCTTGGTCCTAGGTAATTATTCATAGACCTTACATATCCACGAGATAGGCTTTCAAGTTCCCTTTCTGACAAAGTTTTAGGATCGACAACAACCCCGCCCTTACCACCGCCAAGTGGAAGGTTAAGTAGGGCTACCTTAAGGCTCATAAGGGTCGATAAGACTTTGACCTCATCATAGGTTACAGTCTCGTGGAAGCGAACGCCACCCTTGGCAGGACCTAGGGCAGTAGAATGGGCTGACCTAAAGGCCCTGAAAGTTTTTACAGAACCGTCGTCCATTTTGACCGGAATATTTGTCTCGATTATCCTTTCAGGTTCATTTATAATATTATAGAAAGATTCTGGAAAACCTGCTAGGTCTGAAACTTCCTTTAACTTTTTTTGTAGGTTTATTAATTGATCGTAAGCTTTTGTCATACTAGCCTCCTAGTTAATTAAAATACGTTTTCATCATTTATTATACATTAAAAAAGCCAGCGTAAAAAGCCAGCCTTTAAAATTTAACTATTTTTTAAGAAAGTTTATACAATCTATTTGGCATCACTAGATTTATCAGCAACTTCCTCAACGATTTTAGATGGATTTTCTTCATTATTATCAGGGTTAGACTTCTCATTAGGTTCGGTAGATTTCTCTACTTTTTTCTTAGCTTCGTATTCTTCCTTATAGTCATCTAGCTTTTCGCCTGCTTTTTCTAGGCCTTGGCCAATTTTTTCCTTGCCTTTTGCGAGTGTATACATTGCAAATTCACCGCTGTTTTTAGCAGCTTGTTTCATGCCATCAATTTCCTCATCCCTTAAGATTTTACCCTCATTTTCTGATCTTAATAGTCTTAAACCCTTAATAACAGCTAAAATAGCGAAGACTACTCCAACAACTAGTATTATTAGACCGAAGGCTCCCCTATTTTCGCTAACTTGCTTGACATTTGATTCTAGACCGCTTAACTTTGACTCAATTTCAAAAATATCTGAGTTTTTACCTAAAGACTTGATAGCCTTCATAATTTTTATAATTGGACTAAAAGCTATTAAGCTAAGTCTTGTCGCAAGGACTGAACAAATTGAAAATATATGTTTTTTGATAGAGTCTTTCGCTAAGAAGAGACTTACGCACAAAATAACTATTGCAATAATATTATAAAAGTTCAAAAATGAAAAGTTTTTGCCTAGTAATTTTGTAGTTTCAATCATGTCATAAACATCATCCCAACTTGATATTTGATCACTTGTTGTTCCAATCTTAACAAATCTCATAGTTGCTAGAATCCCTACTACAGCACTTGCGATTTGCATTAAAATCTGACCCATATTCAGGTACTTTTTATTAATTTTTATATTTTTATTGTCCATAATTTCCTCCTCGATTTATTATATCTCATTAAAAATGCAATTCAATATAAAACTATAATATCACGATAAAGAATAAAGTTAATTTTTCCAAGTAAAAACTGGTCAAAAGACCAGCTTTTTAAACTTTTTAATTTTCCTTTATCTTATCCCTAGCAGCTGCCATCATTAGCTTGACCCTGTTGACCTGGTTGACTTCACTTGCACCTGGGTCATAGTCGATTGCTACTATATTTGCTTCTGGATAAAGATCTCTGATTTTTTTCATAACGCCCTTGCCGGTGATGTGATTTGGCAGACAACCAAACGGCTGGATACACACGATATTTGGTGCACCTTGCTTAATTAGCTCGACCATTTCACCTGCAAGTAGCCAGCCTTCACCAGCCTGGTTACCCAGACTTGTAACCTCACTTGCATATTCTGCTATATCGTCTATATATACAGGTTCTTTAAAGTGTTCGCTATCCTTAAGAGCCTTTCTGATTGGCTTCCTGTAGTTTTCTATAAAATTAATCGCCATACGGCAAAGACTTGCATTTATTGAGGATTTGCCATACAAATCTTTCTTAAGTTCAGAATTTTTCAGACAATACATAAAGAAATCTGTAAGGTCAGGGACGATTACCTCTGCGCCCTCAGCTTCTAATACATCTTGGAGGCGGTTGTTAGCTTCTGGGAGGAATTTCACAAGGATTTCCCCAACTATACCCGCCTTAGGAATTTCCTTATGGCAAACAGGTATCTGGTCGAAGCCTTTTACAAGGTCAGCTACAACCTTATTGTAAGATCTCCTGTCCATTGTCCTAATCTCATCAGTTAGCCTTCCTATCCATGCTTCCTTAAGCTTATTTGTCTCACCTTTTTCGATTTCATAAGGTCTTGTTGCATTGGCCATCCTATTTATCAAATCTCCAAGAAGGATTGCCCTAAGCATTTTTTTGATAAGAGGAATATTTTTGAAGGCTACAAGATCGAAGCCAGGACTCTTTTCAATTCCCTGGGCTGATAGGGCGATTACAGGGATATTTGGATAGCCTGCATCTCTTAGGCCCTTTCTAATGTAGCCAACATAGTTACTTGCCCTGCAAGCTCCACCTGTTTGGCTCATGAGAAGGGCAATTTTGTCTGTATCGTAGCGGCCAGAGTTAACAGCCTCCATCATTTGGCCCACAACTGTAATTGATGGGTAGCAAGAGTCGTTATTTACGTATTTTAGCCCCTCATTTATTACATCCTTATCGATTTTATCCAAAAATTCTATCTTATAAGGCGAATCTTTGAAGGCTCCTTCCATTATCCTGAAATGTTCTCTTGCCATTTGTGGGGCAAGGATTGTGAAACCTTCCTCCCTCATTTCCTTAGTAAATTCAGGATTGTCGTAGATTTCATCTAGGGATTCAGTTTCAAATTCGATTCCTTCTAGCCTTTTTTGGTTGAGAGCTTCAAGAAGGGACCTAATCCTAATCTTAACCGCTCCAAGATTTGAAATCTCATCTATCTTTAGAAGAGTATAAATTTTGCCACTTGCCTTTAGAATATCTTCGACCTGGTCGGTTGTAACAGCATCTAGGCCGCAACCGAAGGAGTTTAGCTGGATTAGCTGGAGGTTTTTATTTTCTGCAACATACTGGCTCGCCCTGTAAAGTCTTGCGTGATAGGACCACTGGTCAAGGACCCTTAGCTTATTATCAAGGTCTTTGACATTGTAGGCAACCGCATCCTCTGATAGGACAGGGATATCCATAGATTCAATTAAATCTGCGATGCCGTGGTTGATTTCTGGATCTATATGATAAGGCCTGCCGGCTAAGACTATGGCATTGAGGTCCTTTTCATTTACAAAATCAATCAGCTCTTTGCCCTTGGCACGGATAGCATCGTGGTAGGATTGTTCTTCTTCCCAAGCTGCCTTCACAGCATTTTCTATATGTTTTTTGGAAAGTGTATTGCCATTAAATTCATAGCCTTCAAAGACTTCTACCATTCTCTTTCTAATAATTTCTTCACTTTCAAAAGAGATGTAAGGAGCCATGTATTTTATGTCTTTTAGTCCTTCGACATTGTTTTCAATCACGTCTGGATAACCAGATACAACTGGACAATTCATGTGGTTTTTGGCCTTGTCGTATTGCTTGTATTCGTAGAAAACTGCAGGATAGAAAATCATATCAGGATTTTTCTCAATTAGGTTTTCTATGTGGCCGTGGCTGAGTTTTGCTGGATAGCAGGCAGTTTCTGATGCAATCGAAGAAATGCCTTTTTCGTACATTTCCCTGGTTGAGTCATCAGATAAAACTATATCAAAACCAAGGCTTGTGAAAAATTTGTGCCAGAAAGGATAATCTTCATAGATGTTTAAAACTCGTGGAATTCCGACAGTACCAAATCTTGCCTTATCGCCAAGAGTTGGTCTATTAAAGAGGAGGTCGTACTTGAATTTGTACATATTTAGGTCGTCTTTGGACTTATCAAGTTTGACTCCAGCGCCTCTTTCGCACCTATTTCCTGTGATATATCTTGTGCCATCTGAGAAAATATTTATAATAAGGGCACAGTTGTTTGTACATTTGCCGCACCTTGCATTTTTTTGCTCATAGGAGAAGTTTTCAAGGTCATTTAAGTTTGCAATCTTAGATGTGCCTGTAGACTTATCCTTAGAAATTAGGGCCATGCCCATTGCACCCATAAGACCTGCAATTTCAGGTCTTGTGACATCTCTTTCTGATAAGATTTCAAAGGCTCTAAGGATTGCGTCCCCATAGAAAGTTCCACCTTGGACTACAATATTTTCGCCAAGAGTTTTTGGATCACGGATTTTGATTACCTTTTGAATGGCATTTTTAATTACAGAATAGCAAAGACCAGCGGCTATATCTGCCACTTCTGAGCCTTCTTTTTGGGCCTGTTTGACCTTGGAGTTCATAAAAACTGTACAACGAGAACCAAGATCGGCAGGTTTCTTTGATTTTATAGCTTCTTTTTGAAATTCTTCAACATCCATGGAGACAGATGCTGCGAAGGTTGATAAAAAGGATCCGCAACCAGAAGAACAAGCCTCATTTAGCTGAATAGAATCAATTACTCCGTCTCTGATGTGCATAGCTTTCATGTCCTGGCCACCAATATCTAGGATAAAGTCCACATCAGGATTGAAAAACCTGGCTGCCCTGTAGTGGGCGATGGTTTCTACTTCTCCATTGTCTATGTGGAGGGCGTTTTTGATAAAATCTTCACCGTAGCCGCAAATTCCGGATGAGGCGATATAGGCCTTTGGATTTTTCTTGGCATAGGCAGATTTTAGCATGTCTATTACAACTTCGAGTGGCTTTCCAAGGTTCATCCTATAATCATCTAGGAGAATCTCTTCGTCTTTTGAAAGCCAAACCATTTTTGATGTAGTCGACCCTGCATCAAGGCCGATATAGATTGGCCCCTCATAAGTTTCTATGTCCCTATATTTTATCTTCTCTGTCTTGTGTCTTTCTTTAAAATCTCTGTATTCTTCATCTGATTCAAAAAGTGGATCGAGTCTTTTTGTCTGTTCGTAATCGACCTTTTCATTAGAATCAAGCTTTTTAATAAGGTCAGCTACTTTGAAATATTTACCATCTTCGCTTGATAAAATCGCAGCCCCCTTGGCCACGTAGACTTCTGCGTCATCTGGTATATAAAATGTATTAAACTCTTCGCCCAATGTTTCTACAAAGCGGTCCCTAAGGGATGGTAGGAAGTGCAAAGGCCCGCCAAGAAATGTGACATTTCCCCTAATCGGCCTACCGCAGGCAAGGTTTGAAATAGTTTGGTTAACAACCGATTGGAAAATCGAAATTGCTATATCTTCCCTGCTCGCCCCTTGGTTCATAAGGGCCTGAATATCAGTTTTGGCAAAAACTCCACATCTTGAAGCGATTGGGTAAATCTTTTTGTAAGATTTGGCAAGATTATTTAGACCCAAGGCGTCTGTATCAAGAAGGGACGCCATTTGATCTATAAAAGCTCCAGTACCTCCTGCACAAATCGAGTTCATCCTTTGTTCTACAGAGCCTGACAAATAGGTTATTTTAGAGTCTTCCCCACCAAGTTCAATAAGAACATCAGTTTCTGGGATAAATTCCTTAATTGCCCTGTTTTCAGCTATTACTTCTTGGACAAAATCAACTTCCAAAATTTCTGCCAAAAACATACCGCCTGATCCTGTCACATTTATGGTAATTTCTTTATCGTCAAATTCTTTGCTAAAGTCTGTCAAAACTTTTTTGACAGTCTTTTTCACATCCGACTTATGGCGGGTGTATACAGAATATAATGTATTAAAAGAGTCGTCAGTTACAACTAGCTTAACAGTTGTAGAGCCAACATCTAAGCCAACATGCAAGTTCATAATTTACCTTTCTATTTGAATAATTAATTTATCTTATTTATAATTATTATTTGAATTGAATTTTTTATAGTTTTCCAAGGAGAAATTTTCCTTGAAAATATAATAATACTATACCATCAATTAAATAAAGTAAAGTTTTATTTTCTTTTATAAACGGCTATATAATAAGAATTATCTCAAGTGTAAAAACTATTTAACAAATCTACTTAAAGAATTTTCAAAGAAATAAAATTTAATATTAAATATAATATAAATTGTTTATTTATACATTATATATAATTGATTCATGAGACAAAAAAAGACCCAATCCTGAGATTAGGCCTTTAAATATGAAGCTGGATATTGATCTATTTTTTTTAAAATAAGGACAAATTAAAACTATTTTAATTCTTTGCTAAACTCATCAAAGATTAGCTTACTTAACTCATCAAGTTCTCCATCACTATATTCTGGATGCCACTGGACGCCCATCATAAAGTTATTGTAATATGGATTTTCGATAGCTTCAATCAAACCATCATCGCTTATTGCAGTCGCCATTAAACCATCAGCCAGATTTCTTATGCCCTCATGGTGCATGGAATTTACCTGTCTAGATTTTTCTACGCCCAATTTTTCATAAAGCCTCGAAGTTTCATTAAAATTTACATTATGATAGGAAAAACCATGAGAACCATCCCTATGAGAAATACTCTTAGAAAATTGACTTGGTATGTCCTCGTAGAGACTTCCCCCGTAGTAGATATTTATCAGTTGCATCCCCCTGCATATCCCCAAAATCGGCTTATTTTCTTCTATGGCAATTCCCAACAGCTCAAGGTCAGACCTATCTTGGTCTGTCGAATAGGTTTCCACAAGGTCATAGGCATCTGATCCGTAAAGAGCTGGATCAAAGTCTTCACCTCCTGCAAATATTACCCCGTCAACTCCTTTTATAATATCCCTAGAAGTATCTTTGTCAGTCTGGATTCCAGTTAATATATGAAGCTCATACTCATAAAAACTCGCAATTTGATGGTAGGTCGAGCCCAGTCTTTGACTAGAACCAATTACTAGGACTTTTTTCTTGTTTCCTTTCAAAAAAATAAATATCCCAAATACTAAGAGTAAAAACAATATAAAATTTCTTATAAATCGAAAAAATTTCCTCATAAAAAGCCCTCCTTACTATAAGTATAACAAGAAAGGCTAAAAGATTCCCTACAATTTTTGTAAGCTATTTAATCCCGCAGGCATCTTTGGCGAGCCTATCGGCTAGGTCGTTGTATTTGTCGTTTGAGTGGCCCTTTACCTTTACAAAGCCAATCTCAATTACTTGTCTTTTCTTATTTATAAAGGCCTTGTAGGATTTAGTTAGGTCGTTGTTTGTTTTCCAATCTCCATCTGCCCAAGATTTGATTCCCTGGTAGTCGTGATAGATGATTATTTTTTTGTAGCCTTTTTCGATTGCAAGATTAATTGCAAGTTCGCTTGCCTTTACCTCTCCTGCTACATTTCTGTGGGTGTAGAAGGAGTCAGTGTAGCTTTTCTTGAAATGTTCTTCATTTCCATCTTTGATTAGAACTACACCTGCACCATAAGTTTTTTCTGGCAGGTTAAAAGACCCGTCCACATAGGCTATTACTGTGTCAGCATCAACTTGGATTTTTTTATCAATATCATCCATAAAAGCTTCTGCGTCAGCTTTTGTTTTAAATGACTTGTAAATCGCTCCAGAAAATCCCTTTACTTCCTTAAGACAAGAATCCCAGGATGTGTATATCCCAGGATTTCTGCCCTTTTTTACTGCGTAATATTTCATTGATTTATACTTTCTTTGTTGGCCCAGTAGGTCACCTGGCCTGGTCCTACTGTAAAAAGTCCGTTGCCATTTTCATCTATTGTTACATCTTCATTTTTGCCAGATAGGTCAACGTAGACAGCCCCTGCTTCTCCTTCTCCTACAAACATTTGCTTTTCAGCCATGTCTTTGATAGAAATTAGGACTACAAGCGGCTTGTGGTCAATATCTCCCCTTCTTACCCAGCCTACTACTGATGGGTCATCGAAGTATTCATCTTGGTCACCGTAGTTATAGGCTTTTCTTGCGGCAAGGATTTTATCAATCATTTCCTTTTGGCCATCTTTCTTGACATTTCCAATTAGGCCATAATAATCACCTACAAAGATGCATGGATAGCCGTCTTTTCTTAGTAATATCAAGGTATATGCGATTTCCTTAAACCAGTCTTCTACCCAGGAATCAAGTGATTGGCCCGGTTGGGAATCGTGGTTGTCTACAAAGGTTACGGCTTGGGCAGGGTATTCTTTGACAATTGTATTATCAAAAATCTGCCTCATGTCGTACTCACCCATAGACTTGCTCGCTTGGTACATATTAAAATGTAGTGGCACGTCAAAAAGATCTATTTTGTAGTCTGAGTTTTTAAGATAGGTAGATAGGGCTCCTGGATCATTTTGCCAAGATTCTCCAAATAGATAAAACTTATCTTCACCGATTTCATCGTAGATATATTTTGAAAGTTCGTATATAAATTCTCCCGATATATGCTTTAGGGCATCGTACCTAAAACCATCAACCTTGGTTTCTTTGATAAACCAATCAACCCACTTGAAAATCTCTTCACGCACTTCTGGGTGATTGTGGTCGATGTCGCAATTCATTAGGTAGTCGAAGTTGCCTTTTTCGCCTGAGACATCTTCGTCCCAATATTTGCCATCACCTAAAATCCTAAAAATCGCAGAGGTTTCGCTTTTGGCATCGTAGTCAACACCTGTGAAGTGGTAGTAGTGCCAGACCATGTCAGAGTATTTTCCATTTCTTCCCTTAAAGTCAAAACCAGTCCAGCCTTCTATATCCATTTCTTCGGATACATCTTTATTTCTGTCATTTTGATCGACCATTACGGCCTTAAATTCCTCCTTAAAATCGGCATTTCCCTTGTGGTTTAGGACAACATCCGCATAGGATTTGATTCCTACTTGATGAAGGTCATCAATAGCTTTTATCAATTCATCTTTGGTGCCGTATTTGGTCCTTATAGTTCCTTTTTGGTCAAATTCGCCGAGGTCCCATAGGTCGTAGATTCCGTAGCCTACATCATTTTCTCCACCGCCCTTACAAGCTGGAGGAAGCCATAATGCATCTATACCTGCGTCTTTTAACTCTTTTGCATCTCTTGAAAGGTCTTTATAGAAATTACCAGAACCATCTGTGTCCCATTCAAAAGATTGCATCATCACTTCATTTGCCATATTTATTCCTTACAAATTTCTATTGATTTACTTGCACCAATCCTTGACGCACCAGCTTCTATAAAGGCTAGGGCTTCTTCTCGGGTGTGGATGCCGCCGCTTGCCTTAACCTTCGCCTTATCTCCTACAGTATCTTTCATTAATTTTACGTCAGAAACTGTCGCTCCACCTGTAGAAAATCCTGTGGAAGTCTTTACAAAATCAGCTCCTGCTGCCACAGATAGTTCGCAGGCCTTAATTTTTTCTTCATCTGTCAAAAGGCAGGTTTCAATTATTACCTTAAGGACATTATCTCCTATTGCTTCTTTAATTTCTCTAATTTCATCTTCAACATAGGCAAAATCTTTTGATTTAAGCCTTCCGATGTTGATTACCATATCAATTTCGCTTGCTCCGTCTTCTATGGCACATTTTGCCTCAAAAACCTTAGCTACTTTGGCCATAGCTCCTAGAGGAAAGCCCACAACTGATGCGATTTTAACATCCTTATTATAATCTCTAATAAATTTTACATAGGATGAATTTACACACACTGAATAAAAATCGTTGTCTACCGCTTCATCTACTAATTTTTTAATATCGTCAAAACTTGCATCAGCTTTTAGGACTGTATGGTCTATATATTGGTTAATTTGCATTTTCTTCTCCTTCATATTCAATTAAGGCAAGGGTTAAGTCATCGTTCATTTCTTGCCAGTTGTAATGGCTAATCTTCTCGTGGATAAAGTCAAGGCTTGTGTTTTCTGCAAAAGTTTCCTTTAGCCTTTCAAGTCCAAATTCCCTGCCTTCTTCATTTTTCGCTTCGATTGCTCCATCTGTAAAGAAAAGAATCTTATCCCCATTTTGAAGATATAATTTCTTCTCTATATAGGTGTCAGGTTCTATTATATTTGAAATCATCCTTCCATTTACAAGAAGATAGGCCGCTTCATTTTTTTCCTTACTATATATAAGGGGCGGACAATTGTGGCCAGCATTTGAAAATACTAGGCTATCGTCCCTAAAATCAAAAATACCCAACCAAGCTGTAAAATACTGGCTAGAATCTATCTGGAGTTTGGTAAATTTATTCCTTAGGTTTAAAAAAACCTGGCTTGGCGAATAATCTGGGTGTTTATCAAAAATCGCACTCATTGTGACCTTTAAAAACATGGTCATTATAGATGCCTTGACCCCGTGGCCCATGACATCTGCTATATAAAAGGCTGACCTATTTTCGTCGATTTTTATAAGGTCATAGAGATCACCAGAAACATTGTCCGAAGGGTCATAGATTCCAGATAAGCTTAGCTTGCCATAATTCCTGTTTTTAGGAAGGATTGATGACTGGATTCGCCTTACAAACCTTATGTCATCAAGCATAGCCTTATTGGCATTATAAAGATCAATTTTGAGCCTAGATTCGCTTGTAATATCCCTGTAGACTTCAATTGTACCTACAAACATGTCTTCAAAATAAATAGGACTTGATTTTATAGAATAGTACTTGCCATCTATGTGCTTTTCTTCGATCATAGTCGCATTTTTGACAAGGCTATTAGAGTTGGATAAAATTAGGTCAATATTATCATCAAGATAAGCCTTTAATTTAGGACTTTTTTCCATAGCACTTTTGAGGACAGAATTAATAAAGGCAACCTCGCCCCTATCATCAATTATCCTCACCCAATCTTCCATGGAATTTAGAATGAAAAAATTATAATTTTGTTTGATTTTTCGGTTTTCATCCTTGTGTTTTTTCATAAAATCCTCTTATTTAATACTTATAGTAACTATATCATTTTAATGGACTAATTCAATCTAGCTTTCCTTAGAAAATCCTCTCACTTTTATTATAGCAAATCTTTCTTAAGAAATTATTAAGAAAAAAGCATCCTTGTTTGGATGCCTTCAAATTTCTTCTAAATTTTCGATTTCTATATAAAAACTCTGGCCCTGGTAGGTCACGTAAACAAAGCCGTCTTCTCTTTCTTGTTTGACTTCTACAAGAGATCCCTTTTCTAGGATGTCGAAGGCCGTTTCTTTATCGGCCTCAGTATAGATTTGAGAGTCTTTTTTTACTTTGTAAGTCAGGCCAAGGCCTGGTTCATCTTTGACCTTGATTCCACTTGCAGGTCTTGTTTCTATATTTTGTTTAGTGTATGGTTCTTCTCTTCCACAACCTGTTAGGCCAAGGAGGATTAAAAAAATTATAAGTCTATTTATAGAAAACCACCCCACAATAGCCAATTCCAAGCTCTCTTAAGTCTTTTATAGCCTCATCAAGCCTTGACTTAGTAGTTTTTTCATCAACAAGGATTAGTTTCATATCACAAAGTCTTGCTGTAAGGTAGGGATCTGGCCTATCTAAGTTTTTTTCGTCAATAATTATATAATTATAAGAATTTTCCCTATTTGCAAGCTCTGAGAAAAACTCATTTGAATCTAGGATTTTTTCGCTATCGTCTTTTGAAAGGGCTAGATAATCAATAGGTCCACGTCTTAAAACCTTAAATTCTTCGACTTGGCTTTGGTATTTGCCTTCTATATTGGCTACGTTTTTGCTATCTACAAAAAGGACCCCATTATTTTTGGCAAAGGCATTTGTTAGTTTTTCTGAAAACTCATAAGAATCTGCTTTTGCAAGGCTTGTAATCCCAATAATCCCATCTTCTAGCCTATAGTCGATTTTAGCCTTTATCTTTAAAATTTCATCACTAGTAGCCAAAACGTCAAGCCCAAGTTCTCTTAGGTCTTTTTCGCTTACAATTTTATCAGATAAAAGAGTCTTGATAATCACAATAACAAGTCCCAAAAAGGCTCCAAGGATTGCTCCTGCTACAGAAAATATTATAAGTCTTTTCTTTGAAGCCTTCTCTACAAGCACGTCTTGAAGATAGGATAAGTTGTCTGCATTTAGGTATTCTTTAACCATTAGCCTAAAATCTTCGGCAATTATCTTAAGAGCATCCTCAGCCCTTGCCTCATTTGTATCTGTAAAGTTTAGGGTCAAAAGTCCAGCTTGCGGACTTACTTCAAAGTCAGTTTTTGCCATTAGTTCTTTATAATCAAGGTCTGAACCTCCCTTTTTGAGGGTTTCTTCCGCTTTTTTGTAAAGATCAGGCGATTTTATTATTTCCGAATAAATGTTAGCAAGCTTTTCATTTAGGATAAGCTTGTTGTAAGAAATTTCTTCGCCCTCTTCAGGACTTGCAATTAAAACTGCACTTGCTTCATAAGTCCCGCCGTTTTTCTTAAGGCCCAGTCCTAAAACCAAGGCAAAAACTAAGATAGTTGGCACTATTATTAGGGCGAGATTTCTCTTAATCCCTTCGATTAGTTGGTAAGTTGTTACTTTTCTCATATCTACTCCTAAAATTTATATTAATGACTCGATAGCCATTGGATTTGTAAAGAAAAAATCATAGGCTGGCGCACTTATTGCAATATTTATAGCATAGGGAATTATAAAAATCACTATGGATAAAATAAGCAAAAATGCTGCCAGACTGTCGTGGTCTTTAAGTTTTTTAATCATATATGGAATAAAAAACATTTGTAATACTACAAAATAAGACGAAAACCTAAAGGCAATTGCCGTTGATGACCTAAAAACAAGCATGACACACAGGCCATAAAGCATTGCCTTGGCAGATGCCTTGGCCATCCTATCTCCCTTGAAATCTTTTTCGCTAAGATACATGATACTCATTACAAACAAGAGGAAGAAAAATATTATCCTCGGATCATAGAATTTCATTCCGTAGGCAAATTTCCCCTCAAAAGTGTAGGTTACAATCTTTCGAGATAGCCTTGAAAGGCCCACGGCAGAAAAAATATTAGCCGCAAGGCCAAAAAATATCTTAGAAAAAACCGAAATTCCAAGACTTACAAATACTATAAAACACTTTGTAATATTCGATAAATCAACTTCTAAGTAGATTAAAAAAGGAAGGACAATCACAGCTGACTTGTGAAAGCTTATTGCTAGGATGATTGCAAGGGCGGATAAAATCCTTCTTTTTTCACAGGCTAGGTAAATCGACAAGAGGCCTAGGCCTATAGCCGTCGCAGTCCTTGACGTTTGCATATCAAATTGCAAAAATACCGGCAAAAATATTATTGCCGAAAGAAAAGGACTGACCGATTTTTTGATAACCACATAGGCTACAGGACCTATTGATAAAAAATTCATAAGGACAATCACCCATTGGCGGCTAAGACCGAGTAGGTTTACCAAAAATGATGCAAACCTAAAAGAAAACTCAACTGGATAGGAGAAATTCATTACTTTCGAAAAGTCCGTCCCAATATCTTTTGCAAACCATAAATAGTTGTAATAATCTGCATCACCCGATCCACGCAAGCCAGCAAAAATAAACATAAGGCCAAACATAAAAAGAGCCGCGAGATTTTTTTGGTATTTAGTTTTAAAGTCTATAAGGCTAAAGTTGAAAAATAATAATAACTCTAGCAAAAAAAATAAAGTAAATCCCATATAATATTAAAAGGGGACTTGCCCCAAACTTTCTATTTCTAAGTAAGAAACCTTACTATTCTCTTATAATATACCTTTTTCTCCTAAGTAAAACTACAGGCAAAATTTATTAATAAAAAATTCAAAATAAAAAAGGAGATAAAATCTCCCATTCCAAAAAATCTATTATATTTAATAAGTTTGGCATATCACTTCTTTTCCCTAATTTTTACCCAAAACTTACAAGCAAAGGGAACTAAAATCGAAGTCAAAATCACAACAGTCCCAAGCTGAGCTGCCGCAATATGCTCATAAGGCTTCCAAGAAGGATCAAGATTTGCCACAAGATTAGGCACAATAACAGAATTACCCGCAGCAGTATAAATACCAATAGCCGCCCAACCAGGCCTTTTGTTGATATAAATATCGCTAGGCACAGAGATAATAAAGGCCGCTAGGACTGTAAGAACTGATAAAATGACTCCTGCCATCCCGCCCCTAAATATATCCATAAAATCAATACCAGAGCCAATTGCAAAACCTAAGAAGGGCATAATATATTTTTGAGTCCCTGCTAGGAATTCACAAAAATCTTTATCGATATTACCTAGTACAATTCCAACTAAAATAGGAAAAGCTAAATCCAAAATAGAAGTAGGTGTAATATCTGCAACCCCAAGCATGGAAAGAGTCAAAAAGGTGAAAATCGGCACAGATATAATAGCAGTAATAGCCGCACTTGCCACATCGTATTCATCACCATAATCTGATATTAAGCCTATAAAAAGAGCGTTGTTATGATTAGAAATTGAGGCAATAAAAGCGAGAGTAGATATACCTAAAATTCCTTCTCTGCCAAAGGCCTTAAAAAATATAAAACCCAAAACAATAGCCGTAAGCCACTTGGATACAAATAAAACAAGCCCACTGCCTAGGTCGTTTTTCAATCTTTTTATTGTAAATTGACTGCCAACAGCCACCAGTGTAACATCAATTAGAGCATTAAGCCCTTCCTTGCTTGTAATAGCAGCTGTCATTGGTCCAATCTCTAATAGACTTGGCATAAGAGTATTTATAAAGCAAGCTATAAACATAGCAACCGTTATAGTAGCCGCCGGTACTTTTTTGAATAATTTTGCTAACATAAGACCTCCATAATAAAGATATTATACTTACTTGGAGAAAAAATACAGAATTATTTTTACCTAGCTCCCCCCTTACCCATCTTATATAATAAACTTGTGATTGATATTCTTCTGTAAACAAAAAACTGAGAATCCTCATTTCGAGAATTCCCAGAATTTTTATCAAAAATTATATTCTATTGTTCATCCATCCTATAATATCGCCAATAACCTCATCTTTGGCATATTCATTTAAAATCTCATGATAAAGACCCTTGTAGATTTTAATCTGGCAATCTTTAGATGAGTTATTTTCAAAAAAGTCTAAAGAATCTTTAAAATTAACTAGGGCATCGTCCCTGCCGTGTAGGATTAGAACTGGATAAGAAAAGTCTTTTTCATTTTCCTTAAACCAAGCAATTCCATCGGCAAGAGCGTAAAGAAGACCGACTTTGTATTTTTTGAGATTCAAAGGATCAGCCACATAGGCTTCTACAACTTCTTTTACAGAACAAACGCCATCTCCGAGTTCATTTGGAAGTTCCATATATGGATCAAGTCCCGGCTCAACCATCTTTGCCAGCTGGTTATTATCGTGGGTAAGACCTCCTGAAGTGATTATTCCAGCAAGCTCTTTGTCTTTGTACTTAGCTCCATAAAGACCTACCGCAAATCCACCCATAGAATGACCTAGTAAGAATACTGGTTTGTCAGGATTTTCTTCTATTGCCTTATCTACAACGATATTCACATCTTTTAGCATATCCTCATAGTCTTCATAATATCCTCTCTCGCCTTGAGACTGACCGTGTCCTCTGTGGTCAAATCTGTAGGTTGAAAAACCAGCTTGCTGGAATTTTTCTGCTACATAATCATACCTGCCCTGATGTTCTGCAAGTCCGTGGACTATCACTATAGCAGCCTTTGAGTTTTGTACTTCCTCTTTGTTGTAAAATAATTTAGTACCGTCAAATGATTCAATAAAGTTTGCCATGATTCCTCCTTATGAAAACCTTTTTTATTATATAAAACTTTATGCAAAACTATCTAATATTACTCTTACCCAACAGAAACAAAAATTCACCGAAATTTTAATTAATACTCGAAAGATTTTTATCAATAATAGTTAAGATATACATTCGAAATACAAGGCTTATAAACGATTTTGTATATAAGGAAAAAAATCACTCAAAAAGGAAGCCTTAGATTAGACTACCCTTTCTGAGGTCTATTAAATTAATGATTTAAAAATCTCTAGAAGTCGTTTCTTTCTCAACAAGCTCAGCCTCAAGGACAATATTTGTTTCTGCTTTTTCTTGGTTTAAAATCTTTAGAAGGTTATCGATTGCAATTTCTACTTGGTCTGAAATTCTTTGGTCTATTGATGTAATGGCTTGGTTGGTGTATTCGGTCGCTTCTATATTATCAAAGCCAATTATTCCAATATCGTAAGGAACTTTTATTCCTTCATTTGCCATAAGCTTATAGGCATTTACAGCAAGCCTATCTAGCTCAAATTGGATTGAGTCAAAGTCCTTATTTTCCTTTAAAAATTCAACAAGCTTTTTAAGGTCTGTATCAGGATTTTTCACCTTAAACTCTACAAAATTTGCATCGTCATAATATTTGTAAAGAGCCTCAACAAAACCAGATTTTTTGGCAATATAAGACCTCGACATGTAGCCTGTATCAAGAGAAACGTAGAGAGGTTTTTTGTAGGAATTATCCTTTAAAAGCTTTACTGCCTGGTCCATCGCCTCAATCTCGTCGATATAGACATTTACAATTTTTTCGTTTTCGTCAGATGTTTTTACATTAAGAAGGGCCATAGGAATAATCACAGACATATTTTTAAGTTTTTCGTAGAATTTTTTCTCCTCATAAGTCGACCCAACACCGATTATTGCCTCAACCTTACTTTCTACCAAAATATCTAGGTAGGACATTTTCTTCTCGTAGCTATTTGTCGTGACACAAAGAAGAGTGGTATAGCCAAGCTCATCAAGTCTTCTTTCAAGCTCGTAGGCAGATTGGCTTGCAAAATAACCCCTAATGTCAGGGACCATTATCCCAATCATTTGAGTAGAATTTTTGGCAAGGCTTCTAGCAATCCTGTTTGGCTTGTAACCAGATTCTTCGATAATTTCCTCAATAATCTTCCTCGCTTTGTCACTTACATTTTTTGATTTGTTAATAACCCTAGAAACCGTCGCAGTAGAATAACCCGATTTCTCCGCTATGTCATAAATATCCATACTTACCCCATTTTAAATACAATTACTAATTATATTATATCATAGAAAACGTTTTATATAAATTTTAAATTTTCCCTATCTTCCTAGTAATAATCGACCACCAAAATCTCAGTGATGATGGTGGTCAGTGATGGCCCACTTATCGTGGGCTGTGAATATTAATTTTTGGGTTTTATTGTAGATTATTAGGCCGTAGGCCCTGTATTCTTCTTTGCGATCATGGTCATCATGATTGTGGTCGTTGTCATCATGGTCTTCTTCATGGTCATGGTTGTGATTTTCGTGGCTCTCATCTTCGTGGTCGTGGATTTGTATTTCTTCTAGCTTGTACTGGTTGTTTTCTAGGAGATAATCATCAAGAACAGCTCCCTTGAGATAGAGAATGTATTCATCGTCCTTATTTAGGCCTTTTGCAAAGTCTACCCATGTTTGGTATTTGATTTCTGTATCAGGGCCCACTTGATTATTTACCCTAAAATCTTCTAGGCTTAACTTATATATTCCCTTTTCTATTTGATCAGCTAAGACGAATTTCCCAGAAAATACCGATTTGTGGATTTCTGACCTATTATAAGTTTTTTTACTTTCTTCTTTAAGGCCAAAATCTCTCCCGTCTATATCAGAATTTGAAAGAAAGTCTCCATCAAATTCTCCATCTCCGTAGAAATCAAGAGATGTATAGGCTTCATTTTTATCAAATGAGTCCTTAAGGATTTGACCATCCAAAGTATCATAAACTTGATTTTCCTCAGTTTTTATCTCTTGTAATTCCTCTTTAGGGTTTTCCTTATTTTCCCCATTCTTGCCACAAGCAGCAAGTAATAAGCAAAAAAGAAGTAATAATATCTTCCTCATGTTTTTACCTTTATTATTTTCTTAGACTATAAGGCCCAAAGCCAAATACACAGCCCCGCTTGCTAGCATCACTTTTATTGGGTCGTAGTCTTTTTTCTGCATTATTATGAAGGCAGCGATGAATATACCTAGCATTTTGATATCGAGATTTTCTATAGCTACTTTGTTTACGTCAAAAAGTGCGGTTTGTAATATATCAAGGCCTGCTATTAGAATCATTACCACGATTGCCGGCCTTAGAAATTTTAAGACGTCTGTCATTAGGTCTAGATCTTTGTATTTTTTATAAAAATAAGAAAGGGCTCCAACTATGATTGCTGATGGCAAGATACAACCGATTGTTGCTGCAAGGCTTCCTGGAAATCCTGCTACTCTTTGGCCTACAAATGTGGCTGAGTTTAGGGCGATTGGGCCTGGTGTCATTTGGCTGATTGTAATTAGGTCGTTAAATTCTCCTACGGCTAGCCAGCCGTTTTCTACCACTACTTCTTGCTGGATTAGGGCAAGGGCTGCGTATCCGCCACCAAAGGAGAATAATCCTATCTTAAAAAAACTTATAAATAATTTAATTAGCATGGCTCCTCCTTTTTGCAAATGAGTTTATTAGGCCTAAGATAATTAAGCCTGCTATTATATAAACTATATTTACCTTTAGAAAATATCCCAAGATGAAAGCTACAACCATTATTACTGGCACAAATTTCGACTTATCTTTGAGTAAATCTTTGCCCATATCGAAACTCACCTTAAAAATAAGGGCGGCGATGGCTGCCTGCATGCCTTTTAGAAAGCATGCTATATACTTATTTGCAATAAAAGCTTCGTAAAACATTGATATTACAGAAATTATCACAAGGGGCGGGATAGCTGTGCCCAAAATTGCAACGACCATGCCAGGAAGGCCTGCGATTTTGTAACCTACAACTATTGACGCATTTATTGCCACCGCTCCCGGTGCCGATTGGGCAATTGCTGTCATATCAAGCATTTGGTCCTTGTCTATCCATTTTAATTTATCTACAAAAGTATCTTTCATCAAGGTCAAGATCACATAGCCACCACCAAAGGTGAAGGCTGAGAGATAAAGAGTTGATTTAAAGATTTGCCATAATTTATTTTTCTTATCCATTTTTCCTTCTTTCTATTTATACCTTACTATTTTTTTTGGGTATAAGTAGTAAGAGGTGGATATGAAATTAATACTTGCTGTTGATAAAAATTGGGCAATCGGTAAGAATAATAAGATGCTTTATGATCTAAAAAAAGATCTCAATCATTTTAAGGAAACAACGACCGGTGGCCTTGTAATAATGGGAAGAAAGACCTTTGATTCAATGGGATTTGCCCTTCCAAATAGGGAAAATATCATTCTAAGTCGTGACAAAAATCTTAAAAGAGATGGGGCCTTGGTTTTTAATGATATTAGAGAAATTATTTCTTACGTAGAAAAATCTGACAAGGAAGCCTTTGTCATTGGTGGATCTCAAATCTGTGAGCTTTTCCTTGATGAGATTGATGAGGCAATCATTACAAAAATTGACGCGGAAAGTGCGGCAGATACCTATCTTCACAACTTTGATGAAGACCCTGATTTTGATCTTGTAGAAGAGTCTAGCCCAATAATTGACAATGGAATAGAAATTAAATTTGTAAGATATAAGAGAAAGGAAAAATAATGAAAGATAAAATTTTATTTGTAAGTGACCTATGCCCAGATTGTGCTGGGATTTTAGGAGAAATTGAAGATGGATCAGAAAAGTTTGCTGACTATGATATTGTAAACATCACATCTTCCATGGCAAGTCTCAAATTATTTTTAAAATACAGGGATACTTTAGACGGTTATGCAGAAGTGAGAGAAAAACACAAGGCAGGCGTGCCTTCTATTGTAATAGGTGAGTCTGAGGTAGAATTTTTATAAGATAAAAAGGCCGGTTAATCCGGCCCTTTATTTTTAAAGAATTTTATTGATTTTTTCCTTTAATTTTCTAGTATCACTTTCCACATTTGAGCTATCCATGATTGCTCTTACTACGCAAATCCCGTCTACTCCTGAATTTTCTAGAATATCGACGTTTTCATTATTTAGACCCCCTATGGCATAGACATCAATTCCTACGTTTTTCTTGATTTCTATTAGGGTTTCAACACTTGTTCTTCTTGTTTTGACGTGGGTTTTGGTTTCAAATATGGCTCCCACTCCTAGGTAGTCGGCGCCCTCTTTTTCAGCTATTTGGGCGGCTTCTACTGATTTTGCTGTAGCTCCTATAAAAGCTTTTTCTCCCAAAAGTTTCCTTGCCATTTCTATTGGCATATCGTCTGCTCCAAGGTGGACTCCAACACCGAGCGCCCAAGCTAGGTGAGGTTTGTCGTCAATTAGCATTGGAACTTGGTAAGCATCACAAAGAGCCTTTACCTTTTTTCCAAGTTCTAGGATTTCTCGGTCGGTTTTGTCTTTTTCCCTAAGTTGAATAATATCAACACCGCCTTTTAGGGCAGCTTCAACTCTTTCTAAGAATTCTTCCTCAGTATATTTATCAGAATTTGTTACAAGATATAGTTTTTTCAAAATTTAACCTCTCTAACTTTCGCTTTTTCTATAATTTCTTCATCAGAAATTAGGCCAACTTCATCCATCAAATTTACAAAAAATGTATAAAGCCTACCGCAATCTACCTTTTCTGCGGCAATTTCCATTATAAGAAGTCCTAAAAGAGCCGCATCAAGAGGATCTGCCACTGCCATAAAGCTTGAAACTATAGCCGTCAGCATGCAGCCTGTGCCTGTAATCCTACTTAGATTTGATACCCCATTTTTTATTTCTATATAAGAATCTCTTCCTACGACTATGTCAGTTTCTCCTGTAATTAAAACTGTCGAATCATATTTAATGGCAAGGTCTCTTGCTTCTTTGGCGAGATTTTTGATATTATCTCCTCTTAATCTGTCATCATCTCCCACGTCTACTCCCTTGGCGGAAGATTTGCCGATAGCTAGTGCCCTTATCTCAGAGGCATTGCCCTTGATAAGATCAAAATGATAGTCATATAAAAGTTTATTTGCAAAGTCAAATCGAAGTGTTGATGCACCCACGCCTACCAGGTCAATTACAAGAGGTATTCCCTTTTCATTTGCAGCCTTCGCAGCCCTTTCCATGGCGACCATCCTCTCGCTTGTGATATTGCCAAGGTTTAGGCTTAAAGAGTCAGACATAGCTACAATCTCTGCCACCTCATCAGGATGGGCGGCACAAATTGGCTGGCCACCTATGGCTAGGATGGCATTTGCTGCCATATTTATGGCAATAGGATGTGTAATGGCGTGGATTAGGGGCGATTTCTCTTTTAATTTTCTCCTAAGCTCTAGGGTCTTTTTTAGATTTTTCATATACATTTACTCCAATATTTCTCTGCATTGAGTATAAAACTTTTGCCCTTTGCAAGGTTTTTAGGAAAATATAGGCGACTGAGCCTCCAATTATAGTTGCAATTAGAAAGCTTGGTAGGTAAAAGTACCAGGTTATATCTCCCTTGCCCCAAAGTAGGGTCATAACCGGATATGAGGCTATGGATCCAATTATGCCTGTGCCGATTATCTCTCCAATTACGCATGCTAAAATCGAACCCTTACTCTTCCTATATAAAAATCCTGATAAAAAGGCTCCAAAAACCTGGCCTGTAATTGCAAGTGGCGGAATATTTAGTAGGCTCATGCGGATAAAGGCGGTAATTACCGCATTTGCTAGGCTATACCAAGGTCCTAAAAGAACTGAGCAAACCACATTTACAAAGTGGGCTGTCGGAGCAAAGCCTTCAAACCTAAGTATGGGCGATATTACAACACCTATCGATACAAACATGGAAAGAGTAACTAGAATTAATATTTTTTGCTTGTTTTGAATTTTTTCTTTGCTTTGCATTTTCCCTCCTAGAGATTGATATAGTCTGTAAAGACTGGGGTCATGCCAATTTTTCTAAGGTCTTCACAAGTTTCTTCTGTAGACCTAATGTCGTCTATTTCAAATTGCTCATCGCCCTCGTCTTGACTTTCCTTTGACCTGTGGCCTATAGAAGTATCTACAGATGCCGAAATTTTTGTAGCCCCGTACTGGACGGCAAGGTTTCTAAAATTTTTAGATTCCCTGGTTGAAAGGGTAATAGAAGCAAACGGCAAGAAAATCCTTATGGCAAGCATGATTTGGAAAAATTTCTTATCGTAAACTATGTTGAAATCTAAGCTATTATCAGCTCCGTGGGTTGGCCTTATCCTTGGAAGGGAAATTGCAATTTCTGCTTGAGGATATTTTTTCTGGACCTCGCTTGCATGGACAGCAAGTTTGAAGGCTTCTTCTATTGGAGCTCCCAGACCAAAAAGTGTCCCAAAGCCAACTCCCCTAAAACCTGCCATTAGGGCTCTTTCCTGGGTATCAATCCTATAAGCAAAGCTCCTTTTGTGGCCGTATGGGTGGTAGTAATCGTAGGTTTCTGGATTGTAAGATTCTTGGAAAACCGTCACAAAGTCTGCTCCAGCCTCTCTTAAGATTTTGTAATCTTCTACATTTGCCGGATATACTTCTACTCCAATTGTCTTGAAATATTTTTTGGCTATTTGACAAGCTTTTGCAATATATTCTATAGGCGAAAACTTCTGAGATTCACCAGTTAAAATCAAAACATCTTCTATACCAGTTTCTGATAAAGCCTTCATCTCTTTATCAATCTCTTCATAATTGAGCTTGGCTCTTTTTATGTCAGATTTGGCCCTAAAGCCACAATACCTACAAGAATTTTCGCAGTAATTTGCTATATAAATTGGGGAGAATAGACTTACATTGGTGCCAAAATACCTAATTCTTTTTGCCCTGGCGACTTCTGCCATCTCTTCAAGCAAATCTTCTGCCTCATGGCTTAAAAGGATAAATAAATCCCTATAATCAAGTCTTTCTGCCCCTAAACTTGCTAGAACATCAGCCTTAGCTACCCTAATATCTTTTACCTGATCATAGGCTTTTTTAACTTTTTCTTTTATATCTGAATCGATTATGTCCATACCAGGGAAATAATCGTGTACACTTTTTATATTCATATCAGTCAAAAAAGTCCCTTAGTGGTGAAGATGGGTCAGCTCCCTTGTCTAGAACCCTGCCTGGTTTTGCAAGGTAGGCAAGTCTACCACCTTCAATTCCGTGCTTAAAGGCCCTTGCCATCATGTTTATATCGCCAGCACTTGCAATTCCAGTATTGGCCATGATAGCGGCCGCTCCCATTTCCATAGCTTCTGCAGCCTGGCTTGGCACTCCTATTCCAGCATCTACAATTACTGGCAAATCTATTTCGTCGATTATAATTTTTATAAAATCACGGGTGGCAAGGCCCTTGTTTGACCCGATTGGGCTTGCAAGTGGCATAATAGCAGCAGCTCCCGCATCTCTCATATCTCTTGCAAAATTTAAATCTGGATACATATAAGGAAGGACAACAAAGCCTTCTTTAGCAAGGACTTCTGTTGCCTTTAAAGTTTCGCTATTATCCGGCAAAAGATATTTAGAATCCCTCATAATTTCAATTTTTACAAAGTTGCCACAGCCCATTTCTCTGGCAAGCCTTGCAATTCTAATAGCTTCATCTGAATTTCTCGCTCCTGATGTGTTTGGAATTATTGTAACATTTTCTGGTATATAATTTAGGATATTTGCCACATCCTTGGTATTTGCTCGCCTAAGAGCAACTGTAATCATCTCAGATCCGGCAGATTTAATTGCAGCATCTATCAATTCTGGTGAATATTTTCCAGAACCTAAGATAAATCTTGACTCAAATTTCTTATCTCCTAGTACTAAATAATCTTTATTTTCCATTTCTTTCTCCTATAATTAATTTAAGTGCGCAAAGGGCCTCAAGATTTGAAACTATGCCAATATATGGGGCATAAAGACCCTGGTCAGGTGTCGATCTAAAGTCGCCAACCATTGTAACATTGTCTATTTTCTTAATTTTTATATCAGTAAAATCTCCAAGCCCTGACAGGCCTGAGGCCATTACTAATTTTTTCTTATCTTTTCCCAAAAAATACTCAAAGACTAAACTTTTCATCTCTTTTTTGTCAAAGGCTTCGATGAAAATATCAGTTTTTTGAGAAATTTCATCTAAGTTTTCTTTTGTAATAAAAAGATTGTTGGCAAAAACTTTTGTGTAGGGAATAGCCTCCTCGATTTTTTTCTTTGTCTGACCTACCTTAGATTTTCCTAAGTCATTTTGGCCAAAATTTTGCCTATTAAGGTTTGAAAATTCTACCTTGTCAAAATCATAGATATGAATCTCTCCAAGACCTGACCTGGCAAGGGCCATGGCAATGTTTGAGCCAAGGCCACCACAGCCTAGGATGGAAACCTTAGCTTTTGCTAGTATTTCATTGATTTTTTGGTCTTGTCTTTTTAAAATCTCATCTCTCATATCAGCCCCCACCCACAAAGGAAAATACTTCGACTTTCATATCATCTTTCATGATAAATTTGTCAAAATCTGCTTTCTTAACCAATTTTCGATCAACTTCGCAGGCCAAAAAATCTGGTTCGTAAGAATTTCTTATCAAAAAATCCCTTAGATTTTCTCCCTCTAAGAAAGAAACTTCCTTGTCATTTAACCTAATCACAAATTCACCTCCTCAAAAAAAGGCACGTAAAGGGAAACCATACCCGAGGTGGTATGCCCCTTTAGTGCCCTAGCTCTTATAAATATTGAAATGTAAGTAAATAAAAATAGACCCCCTAGGGGGCCTTTAAACTTTCGTTAAAATAAGAATTAATCAGCTTTCTTACGCAGGTCTTAACCTTACAAGTTTAAAGGGTTGATCAAGTGATCTCTCAGCTAATAGCACCCCTAGCTAATATTATTATAAGACAAATAGGAAAATTTTTCAATTCTAATTTTAATTTCCTATTTGCTTTTATTTAGGATAGGCTTTTGCAAAAATTTTCAAAACCTATCTTCTTCTTTTATTTTTTTGTATTTCACAAAGGCGTTTGCGCTCATAAGTAGGGCGGCAATTAAGATTAGCCACCAGATGTCGCGGCCCTTTGTGTACTGCAGGTAGGCTAAAACGTAGACTAGACCTGCACTTGTCAAAGATGTATAAAATTCTAATTTCTCTAGATTATCTTTTTTCATCTACAACAGCCCTTAGGGTGTTCCAAGAAAGTAGGGCACAATTTACCCTTTGTGGCATGTTTTGAATATTTTTGAAGGCTACTGCGTCTTCTAGCTCTTCAAGCTCCTCATCTGTCACATCTTCTCTTTTGATCATCCTTTGGTAAATATCGGCGAGTTTGTCAGCTTCTTCCATGGTTTTTCCCACAAGCATATCGCACATTACTGATGTGGCAGCTTGGCTAATTGCGCAACCATCGCCTGTGAAGGCTGCATCTACTATTTTATCGCCGTCGAGCTTTAATTGTAATACTATTTCGTCACCACAAGATGGATTGTGGCCGTCTTCTTTGATATCAGGATCTTCTAGGTCATGCTTGTTGGCTTGGTTTCTTGAATGATCTAGGATTATCTGACTGTATATTTCTTGCATATCCATTATAGTCCCATCACCTTTCTAACTTCTCTTAAGCTTTTTGCGAAGATTTCAACTTCTTCTTTTGTATTATAAATCGCAAAAGATGCCCTGGCGGTTGCTGAGATTCCAAGATAGGTGTGAAGTGGCATCGCACAGTGGTGGCCGCTTCTTACAGCTATATTTTTAGAATCTAGGATTGTGGCTATATCGTGTGGGTGGATGTCTTCGAAGGTGAAGGAGATAAGAGCTCCTTCTTCAGCGCCTGTCGGATGGACAATCTTTATATTTTCTATGTCTTTTATAAGATCATAGGCATAGTGGGTAAGTTCCATCTCGTGGGCGTGGATTTTGTCAAATCCGATTTCTTCCACATATTTTATAGCTTCTACAAGTCCTAAAACCCCGCCTACATTTGGAGTTCCTGCCTCAAATTTGAGAGGTGGCTTGGCAAAGGTTGAATAATCTTCATAGACATATTCTATCATATCTCCGCCCAGGTTAAAAGGTCTAAGTTTATCTAAGAGTTCGTATTTGCCGTAAAGAACTCCCACCCCCATTGGGGCATAGATCTTATGGCCTGAGAAAACAAGAAAATCACAGTCCAAATCTTGTACGTCTATCTTTTTGTGGGCAACAAGCTGGGCTGCATCCACAATTGTAGTCGACCCTACTTCCTTGGCCCAAGCAATTATTTTTTTGACGTCGATTATTTCCCCAGTCATATTTGATGCGCCCGTTACAGAAACAATCTTTGTTTTCTCATTGATTTTTGCCTTCAAATCCTCATAGTCAAGGGAAGCGTCATCCTTTAGGTAGGCATAGACAAGCTTTGCCCCTGTTGCCTTTGCCACCATCTGCCAAGGAACTAGGTTGGCGTGGTGTTCTAGGATTGTAATTAGGATTTCGTCGCCCTCTTTGAGATTATCAAGACCGTATGAATAGGCAAGGAGGTTCATGGCCTCTGTGGTTGTCTTTGTGTAGACAATTTCATTTCTTGACTTTGCATTTATGAAATTTTTGACCACTTCCCTGCCATTTTCGTAGGCTTCTGTCGCAACCCATGAAAGGTAATGGGCACCCCTGTGAGGGTTGGCGTTTTTGTATTTATAATAAAAATCGACTGCCTCAATTACCTGGATTGGCTTTTGGCTGGTAGCGGCTGTATCCAAATAAATTACATCCTTACCAACTTTTTTCCCATCAAGGTAGGGAAAGTCTTTTCTGATTTCTTCAAAATTCATATTAATCCCTTGAGTTTAGCTTGTGTACTTGGCTTGCTATTTTTTCGCGAAGAGCTTCGTCTTCGATCTTATCTAAGGCTGGTGCAAAGTTTGCTTCAAGCATCATCGATTCTGCTTGCTTTTTGCTAAAGCCACGGCTCATGATATAAAATAGCATTTCTTTATTTAGTCTTCCAACGCTTGCTGCGTGGTTGCCGGAAACTTCTCTTTCTTCATTTAGTAGAATTGGCGCAGATTTATTTATAACCTCGTCTGAAAGCATCATTGAATAATCGCCGATTTTGCCGTCAGCCTTTGTACATCCACGTCTAAGGTCAACAATTCCCTTGAAGTTTTTAACTGCCTTATCCTTTAGGGCACCATTAAATAATGAATCCGAGTCAGTTTCATTGCCATAATGTTCATTTACAGCCATTAGGTCAAGGTATTCTTCTTCAGATTTGAAGTAAACACCGTTTTCTATGACCTTGGCTTCTTCGCCTCTTAGGATATTTCTGACATTGACCATAGATTTCTCTGCCCCTATTTCTATATAAGAAATATCAAGCTCTGCACGGTCAGCGAGCCTTGTTGCAATAGAATTTAGATTTGTAGACTTATCTGATAAGTTTACTACAACTACAAGTTTGACTTTTGAATCAGCTTTTAGGTTTACTAAAATTTGTGAGTTGATAAAATTCTTGTCTTTTGCTGTGTCAGAAAAGTTTACCAAAAATGATGAAGATGTGCCGCTTTCTGCGTTGATTTCAATATTTGAAACAAGGATATTATTGTCATCATCAAGTTTTAGGTCGATAAATTCTGTTTCACTATTTTCTTTTATATCAAAACTTTGGAAAAAGTTTCTAAAGTCTTTATTTTCTTTTTTTATCTCTTCAGCAAGGCCAAAAGTTTCATCTTTGAAAGCTTGTTCAACTTCTGATAGACTCTCGCCTTGTGATTCTTTGTGGTAAGGCTGTTTTTCAATTTCGACTAAGTCGTAGTCGGCATTGTTTAGGCCCAAATATGCCCAAGTAGGCATTCTCATTTCATTAATTTTTGCCATCAGCCGTTCGCTCCTTCCAATTCCATATCGATAAGGTTGTTCATTTCAACTGCGTATTCAAGTGGTAGTAGTTTTGAGATTGGCTCAGCAAAACCTCTTACAATCATTGATTTGGCCTCATCTTCAGGAATTCCCCTACTCATTAGGTAGAATACTTGGCCTTGGTCGATTGAACCAATTTTTGCCTCGTGGCCGCAGTCTACATCGTCATTTCTAATGTCAAGAACTGGGATTGTATCTGACTGACTTTCTTCTGAAATCATGAGGTTTTCACAGTCTACAGTTGATTTTGAGCCAGCAGAATTCTTTCTCATTTCCACTAGGGAACGAGTCATAGACTTGCCGTTTCCTGCTGTAATTGACTTTGTAAGGGCTGTTGAATAGGTATTTGGAGCAAGGTGGATCATAGAGCAGCCGTTGTCTATATATTGACCGTCGCCAGCGAAAGTAATACCTGTATATTCTGAACTTGCGCCTTCTCCAGCTAGAACTGATGTTGGATATAGCATAGAAACTTTTGATCCAAAAGATCCTGATACCCAAATCATCTTGCCGCCTTCTTGGATGATGGCACGCTTGGTATTTAGGTTGTACATATTTCTTGACCAGTTTTCTATGGTAGAAAATCTTACTTCAGCGTTTTTGCCGACAAAAATTTCTACAGAGCCTGCGTGAAGGTTAACTACGTTGTATCTTGGCGCAGAACATCCCTCGATAAAGTGTACTCTAGAGTTATCTTCAGCGATAATCATTGTGTGCTCAAATTGGCCAGCACCTGGCGCATTAAGTCTATAATAAGATTGAAGTGGAATATCAACCTTAACTCCTTCTGGCACGTAAATTAGAGATCCACCTGACCAAACAGCTCCGTGAAGGGCAGCATATTTGTGAAGTGTAGGTGGGATTGCCTTTTGGAAATATTTCTTAACCAAATCTTCGTGCTCTCTAATAGCAGTTGTGAAATCCATAAAGATTACACCTTGGTCTTCTAGGTGCTTTTGGATAGAGTGGTAAACTTCCTCACTATCGTATTGGGCACCAACGCCCGCAAGACTTTCTTGCTCAGCTTGTGGAATACCAAGCCTATCGAAAGTATCTTTGATGTCTTCTGGAAGAGCTTCCCAAGTGGATTTCTTATCTGTTGGTGGCTTAACATAGGTTGTGATATCAGCCATATCAAGCTCTGATAAGTCTGGTCCCCAAGAAGGATTGTCTATTTTTTCAAAAAGCTCTAAAGACTTAAGTCTCCTTCTTCTCATCCATTCTGGTTCATTTTTCTTATCAGATATTTCATTTACAATATCAGCGTTTAAGCCCTTTTCTGTAATATCTGAGTATATAAATTCATTAAAGAAGTCGTAATAACCTCGATCAATCTCCTTTAATTGTTCTTCAATATTAATTTCTTTCATATTACACCCATTCGTAACCTTCAGCTTCGATCTTATCCATTAGGTCATCTCCACCTGTTTCTTGGATAACCCCGTCTTTTAGGATATGAACATAGTCAGCCTTGATATTTGATAGAATTTCCCTGTGGTGGGTAATTAGGATAACTGATTTTTCACCATCTAAGAAATTTTTGATTCCCTTTGATACAATCCTTACAGCATCTACGTCAAGACCTGAGTCTGTCTCGTCAAGTAGGGCAAGTTTTGGACTTAGCATTTGCATTTGAAGGATTTCTGACTTCTTTCTTTCACCACCAGAAAAACCTACGTTTACATATCTGTTAGCATAGTCTGAATCAAGCTTTAATTCTTCCATTTCCTTGGTAAGTTTTTTGTTAAAGGCTAAAATCTTTGGCTTAGCGCCTGTGATTTGCTCTTCAGAAATTCTTAAAAAGTCAGAAAGTTTTACACCTGGAATCTCATCTGGGTGTTGGAAGGACATAAAGATACCAAGTCTTGCTCTTTTGTCAACGCTAAGATCTGTAATATCTTCACCTTCAAAGAAAATCTTTCCTTCTTTGACTGTATAGGCAGGGTTTGCCATGATAGAATTCATTAGGGTTGACTTACCAGACCCGTTAGAACCCATAACTACATGGACTTCGCCCTTACCAACTTTAAGGTTAATACCTTTTAATATATCTTTGTCTCCAGCCGAAACGTGGAGATTTTCAATTTTTAATAATTCGCTCATTGTCTACCTCTTTTACTAATTTTCGCTCTTTTTAAATCATACCTTTTTGCTATGAATTATCAATCTAATCGCTATCTCAACATACTATAAAAACACAAAAAAACGAGCCTAAGCTCGTTAATTAATAAGTAATTAAAATTCACTCAATTTATTATCGACTAAATCAATGAGACTTTTTACTGCTTCTTCTGCTTGGTCACCTTCTGCCCTTATAGTAATCTCATCGCCTTTAGAAGCACTCATGCTCAGAACTGACATGATAGACTTAGCATTATAACTTCTTCCTGCTTTCTCAACAGTTATGTCGCAAGGAAACTGGACAGCTTGTCTTATGAAAATTGACGCTGGTCTAGCATGCAAACCAATTTCATTAGAAAGTGTTACTTTTTGTTCGTACATAGTACCTCCTTTGTTTAATATTTATCATCCTACTTTAGATGGTACTATTATTTTAGAAATTTGCAAACGATTTTTTGGCTAAATATCCAAAAGCTTTGCTATCGCTCATTCGTCTTATCTATAGCTAATTATTTTTATTTATGATTAATTAAATCTATTAGTAAATTATTAATTGCTTTTAAATTCAATTTTTTATGTATTTATCCAGCATTATAAAAATTTCAATATCTAATCCTCCCCCAAAATCCGGAATCCAGACCTGGGGTTGAGATAAGATATGCTCAATTTATTTCTTATATATATCTTACAAATTCTTCGATTTCCTTGCGCTTACTGTGGTTAGCAAGTGGACCTGCGCCTTCGGCAGGATAGCCCAAATCGATTAGGCAAACTACAACTTCATTGTCTGGAAGGCCAAAAACTTCCCTAGCCTTGTCAGGATCCATATTATTTATCCAGCAAGAATCTACACCCACAGATTTTGCTGCAAGAATTATGTGAGTTGCAACAATTGCAGCATCTTCAAAGCCTGAATCATATTTGCCGCCTTGATAGGTGTAAACTTTAGACTTATCGTAAGAAAGAATTAGAACGGTACTAGCCCCATAGCGGCAAGGAGTAACCTCGTCGACCTTAGCAAGAGCTTCTTCTGATTCTGCAACGTAGATAAGGTTATTTTGTAGGTTTTTTGCGGTTGGAGCAAGATTTGCCGCCTCCAAAATCACACCTAGCTTTTCCTTTTCAACTTTTCTACCATCATAACTTTTTAGCGAATAACGTTCTTTAGCAAGTTTAATAAAATCCATAAAATCTCCCTTTCTTTTAGAATATCTTTCTATATTTCTACCCAATTTAGTTTAATTGATAATCAGTAAAAGTCTTATCTACCGTTTTATTATAAATTACAAAGCCAATCGTGTGGTCTGGGGCTTCTTGGGTTTTACCATTTCCATAATGATGGTTCATATATGGTGAAGGATTGTTAGTCAAAATAGGTGTGAAAAATTGTGCTTTTTCTGAATCAGCAAGGATTTCATCAGATAGTTTTGTCCCTGGCAAATAAAGATCGTAAGTATCATTTTCATCCAAGGCTTCCGCAAAATCTACATAATAGGTGTGCTCAAACTCTGGGTCAAAGCCAGTTTCTGTAGTAAGCTTGAAATTTTTAAGCTTAATCCTATAAACACCTTCAGAAACTTTGCCAAGAATTTCAAATTCTCCAACAAATTCTGACTTATGAAGCTCATCTGTATAATATTTTTCAACAGCTATGGCTTGGTGGCCATAATCGACCCCATCAAAGTTATAAGCCGATGAATAAAACCCTGTAAACTTCCCATCTTCCTCGAAATTTAGCTGGGTAAATGTAGAAGATGGATAGAATGAAGAATCAATCATCTTTCCAGCAAGATTATTATAAATCTCAACCTTCTCATCATCACTAATATCCTCATAATCCTTCTTTTCATCAAGAGACTTTTCGTAAGAAGAATCCTTAACCTCTTCATCATTTTTTGCAAGATTTTCACCATCATCTTCATTAGATTTATCATCCTCTAAATCAACACCAGCATCTTGAAGCTCTGATTTACCAAGATCTTTCGCACCCTCATCACTTGCCCCATTTCCACAAGCAGCAAGCAAAAAAGCAAGGCCTAAAACTAAAACTTTATTCATAAAAACTCCTTTACAATTTATATATTATATTAGTTATACCATAAATAAAGAGTTTATGAAAGTAAGAGAAAATAATGGTGAAAAACTAAAGCTAAAAGGTAGTAATAAATAAAAAGCACTTCGAATTGAAATAATTTGTGGAAATTCTTAGCGATGTTATAGACTTGTCCTTGCGAATGCAAAGCATGAGCAATGGAAAGTCTTATGCAGAGCTATAGACATATCCTAACGAGCAAAGCGAGTTACGGAATGTCTTATGCGATGTCAGGGACTCGAACCGTCTCCTAAAGCCGACGGGTTAACCACCTCTTCAAAGCCACTTGACTTGGGGCTTTGAAGGCTGAAACATAGTGCGAGAGCACGGAAGATTCTGCGAAGCAGACGAGTTTCAGCTCGGTTTGAGCCGAAGGCTAATAACCGGTTCTTCGCACAAAAAAAGCACTTCGGAATTGAAGTACTTGGTGGGGCTTCAGGGACTCGAACCCTGGACCTACCGGTTATGAGC
>CAUPHU010000003.1:0-32043 GCA_963511095.1 uncultured Anaerococcus sp.
GAATCATGCCATTTGGATGGAAGAATGGGAAGCCTGGTCCTTCTTCGTGGAAGGTAAATAGGTCCATTTCCTTACCGATTTTTCTGTGATCACGTCTTGCAATTTCTTTTTGCAATTCTTCATATTCTTCTAGGTCTTTTGCCTTAGGGAAGGAAATACCGTAGATTCTTTGAAGCATGGCCTTATCAGAATCTCCCCTCCAATAAGCACCAGCGATTGCCTTTAGCTTGATTGCCTTGATTTGTTTTGTAGAAACAAGGTGTGGGCCCCTGCAAAGGTCTGTGAAAGCATCGCCCATCTTATAAAGGGTAATTAGTTCATCTGCTGGCAAATCTTCGATAAGTTCTACCTTGTAGTCTTGGCCTTCTTCTTTAAACATTTTAATAGCATCATCTCTTGAGATTTCAATTCTTTCAAGCTCAAGGTCTTTTTTAGCTATCTCTTTCATTTTCTTTTCAATTTTTTCTAAATCTTCTGGAGTAAACCTGTGTTCAAGGTCCATATCATAGTAGAAACCATCTGCTATAGCAGGTCCTATGGCAAATTTTGTTTCTGGCCAAAGTTCTTTGATGGCAGCAGCCATTACGTGGCTTGATGTATGCCAGAAAATTTCCTTGCCCTCTTCATCTTCAAATTTTACAACTCTAAAATCAGAGTCTTCTTTGATAGGCTCTTGAAAGCCTTTAACCTCTCCATTTACAACAGCACCTACTGCCGCTCTGAAAAGTCCCATAGAAATGTCTTTTGTCACATCTCCAACAAGGACTCCTTCTTCATATTCCTTTACTGATTCATCTGGTAATTTAATTTTAATCATATCTTCTCCTTTTTTATAAATCACAAATAAAAAAACCGTCCCACTATCCTCTCGGATAATAGGACGGATTAAATCCGTGGTTCCACCTAAATTTTTACTCATTTAGCCTGTATCGTAGTCTTACGTCTTGCTTAATCACAAGAAACTCAGGGTTGGTATTCAGTCAAATCTTTATAGGGCCTCTCAGCATGCGCCCCTCTCTGTCAAAAAAACTTTGACCTACTGGTCCCGTCATAGTCAATATATGTAAATACTTTACTCATAGAGGAAATTTTTGCAAATTATTTTTAAAATCCATCAAGGATTTTTTCTAAGACTTATCCCTAAACTTCAAAATTTCTCCACATTATAGTATAATCATATTATATCGAAATAGGAAGGTAGGCTTATGAAAAACGTGTTAATAACCGGTGGGGCGGGTTATATTGGAACCCACACCGCTGTAGAGTTAATAAATAAAAATTACAAGGTAATAATCTACGACAATCTTTCAAACTCTTCAAGGATCGCTGTTGATAGGGTAGAAGAAATTACTGGCAAGAAAATAAAATTTTATGAGGCTGATATTTTAGATAAGGAAAAGCTCAAAGAAGTTTTGACTACTGAAAAAATAGATGTTGTAATCCATTGTGCCGCTCTCAAATCTGTCGGCGAATCGGTAAGTAAACCTCTAGAGTACTACCACAACAACATCACGGGCACACTTACAACCCTTGAAGCCATGCAGGAAGTTGGAGTTAAGAATATTATCTTCTCATCATCTGCTACGGTTTATGGCAACCCAAAATCTGTACCAATTACTGAAGATTTTCCAAAAGGAGAATGCACAAATCCTTATGGCTGGTCAAAATCAATGATGGAGCAAATTATGACTGACCTACAAAAGTCAGATCCAGAATGGAAGGTCGTCCTTCTCCGCTATTTCAACCCAATTGGTGCCCACAAGTCAGGAAAAATCGGTGAAGACCCAAGAGGAATTCCAAACAACCTTCTTCCATATATAGCCCAAGTTGCTGTTGGCAAACTCGACTACCTAAGGGTTTTTGGAGATGACTATCCTACCCACGACGGAACTGGGGTAAGGGATTACATCCATGTTGTAGACCTTGCCAAAGGCCATGTGTGCGCCATTGATAAGCTAGATTCTCTTGACGGAGTATCGATAATTAACCTTGCAACTGGCAAGGGCTATTCGGTTTTAGACGTTGTCAGGGCCTTTGAAAAGGCGTCTGGCAAAAAAGTTCCATACAAAATCGTTGGTCGCAGAGATGGTGACATTGCAGAATGTTTCGCAGATGCCAAAAAAGCCTACCAAGTCCTTGGCTGGAAGGCAGAAAATGGAATTGACGAGATGTGCGAGGATTCCTACCGCTGGCAATCCCTAAACCCAAACGGCTATGAAGAAAGGAATTGATATGAAAACTACCCTGATAGTCCTTGCCGCAGGAATTGGATCAAGATACAAGGCTGGGATTAAACAGCTTGCAAAAATGGATGATAATCCCTATACAATCATTGATTATTCAATCTTTGATGCTATAAGAGCCGGCTTTGATAAGGTTGTTTTTATAATCAGAAAAGATATAGAAAAAGATTTTAAGGAAATAATCGGCTCAAGGATTGAAAAATTTATAGAAGTGGAATACGCCTTTCAAGAAATGGACTTGCCTTACGGCTTTATTTCTCCAGAAGGAAGAAAAAAACCTTGGGGAACTGTCCACGCAGTTCTTGCAACAAAAAACCTTGTAAATGAGCCATTTCTTGTCATAAACGCTGATGATTATTACGGAAAGGGAGTCTTTAAGGACCTCCATGATTTCCTAATCAATAATCCAGCGGAAATTGACGGCAAAGTCCAGGTCGCTATGGCAGGCTATAAGCTAAAGAACACACTTTCAGATATGGGCACAGTCACAAGGGGAGTTTCTGTTGGAAATAGCGAAAACAAGCTAGTTGATATAATTGAAACCCACGAGATATCATACAACAAAGAAGAAGGATCCTTTTCTTCTAAGGAAAATCTAACTTCTGATTTATTAAACCTCGAAAGTCTTGTATCAATGAATCTCTGGGCATCTTTCCCAAAATTTATGGAATATTCTGAGGAGTATTTTATAAAAAACCTAGAAAAAAATAAGGATGACCTAGAAAATTTCGAATATGTTCTGCCTGAGATGATTGGCGAGTGGATTAAGGATGATGTGGCCGATGTGACAATCCTTCCTACAAGTGAAAAATGGATAGGAATAACCTACAAGGAAGATTTAAAACCAGCCCAAGATGCCTTTAAAAAGATGTTTGAAGATGGACTTTATCCAAAAGATATTTGGTCTAACAAATAAGGGCAAGAGCATTTTAGAATCTCTTTTGTCCCTTAGTTTGCAAGTGGCAAAACCGATTTACAAAAAAATTCAAATATAAAAGCTAATTCCAGGCAAAATCACTTGTAAAAAGTTTTTGTATTAAAAATTAAAACCTAGAGTAAATTAAAAATCAAAAACAAAAGCCTTAAGAAAAAAATCCCGAATCTTATTGAGTTTAAGATCCGGGATTTTCTTTTATTTCCTATTTTTTTCTATAGTTTGTCTTACAAATTCAGTTTTATCTTCAAAGTCCTTTAGGCTTTTTAGCTTAAATGACCAGTTTTTATCATTTAGGGTTGCTGGTTCATTTATTCTTGCCTCTGAGCCAAGTCCTAAGATATCAGCTAGGGCAACTATTACATAGTCGCTATCAAGGCTTGTAGCATATTCGAAAAAGTCATCTGCAAGGGACTCATTTTGGATTCCATTTTCTACAAAGTATTTTTTGATTGCTTCTTGGTTTTCTTCGTCCAATTCTTCAAACCATTCAATTATAGTCATGTTGTCGTGGGTGCCTGGGTAGGTTACTGAATTTTCTGGGGCATCTACTAGGTGGTTTTCCCAAGGTCTAAATTCATTTTCTATAATAACCATGCCCTTTAGGTCGTAGTGGTCCCTAAGTTCTAGGACTTCTGGCCTGAGGGTTCCAAGGTCTTCTGCTATAAATTCAACATGGCTTAAGTTTTTAGTAACCTGGTCAAAAAGAGCATAACCTGGAGCTTCTTTCCACTCTCCAATTATTGCATTGTCGTACTTATCTTCTATTTCCCAATAAGTATCAAAAGCCCTAAAGTGGTCAAGCCTTATGATGTCATAAAGTTTAGCATTGTAGGCAAGTCTTTCTATCCAGAATTTGAAATTATCTTTTTCTAAGGCATCCCACTTATAGATTGGGTTGCCCCATCTTTGGCCCTCATCAGAAAAGGCATCTGGTGGCACACCTGCAACTAGGATTGGCTTACCCTCATCAGTAATTTCAAAATATTTTTGATTTTCCCAAACATCTAGGCTGTCAAGGCCCACATAAAATGGTATGTCGCCTATTATTTTTAGGCCATTTTCATTGGCATAGGATTTTAACTCCATCCATTGCTTGTAGAAAATATATTGGATGAAAATTTCATAATTTATATCATCTTCAAAGGGACTTAGGTCAAATTTCTTATCTAAGATCCAAGTCTTTTCATCTTCTGGCCATTCATTCCAAGATATTAAACCATTTGCCTTTTTAAGACTTAAAAATACCGCATAATTATATACAAAATCAAATTCTAAAAACTTTTTATAGGAGTCTGTCTTATAAAAGCCTTTTTTCTTGAAATTTTCATAGGCATCTCTTAGGTGTTTGCCTTTGAATTCTCTAACAAAATTGTAATCTACCCTATCTTTTTGTGGAAGGTTTTCAATTTTTTCTTCAAGTAGACCATCTTGGTAGAGCCTATCAAGGGATATATAAATCTCATCACCAGCATATGATGAGTATGGTTGGTAAGGTGAATTACCGTATCCTAGTGGGTTTAGAGGTAAGATTTGCCACATATCAAATCCAGATTTAACAACAAGATCTATAAAATCATAGCTTTCCTTGCCAAAGTCCCCTATGCCGTGGCTGCCGTTAAGGCTCGCTAGGGGCCATAATATACCTGCTTTTTTCAATTTATTCCTCCTTTAATTTTCCTGTTGTCTGGCCGATAAAAAGATCGCCAGCATAAGTTGTAACTTGCTCATATTTTCTTTTATTTATTATATTGAATAGTTCCTTTACAGATGTGTGGGCAATCCTATCCGTTGGTTGGATGATGGTCGTGATTGGCTTTAGGAGAAACTCATTTATCTCAAGACCATCAAAACCTGCCACAGAATAATCTTCGGGAACTGATTTTCCCATATCACTTAAGGCCTTTATAAGCCCCATTGCTACAGAATCTGATATAGCAAAAATTGCAGTACAGTCTATTTCTTCCTTTACAATCTTCTTACCTGCCTCATAGCCGTGATATAAAGTATATGGATCTAGGCCTTTGGGTGGATAAAATACAAGATTTTCGTCAAATTCTATACCATGGTTAGAAAGTGATTTTTTATAGCCTTCAAGCCTAAGGTCACCGATACTCTTATCATCAGGTCTTGCCGCTACAAAGCCTATTTTCCTATGGCCAAGACTAACAAGATAGTCTACCATTTTTTTACTTTCCTTAAAATCGTCAACCCCAACACAAATTGATTTCTCATCAATTGTATCTTTATTTATAATTGTTGTAAGTGAATAAGGCACACCAAGATTTGATAATTTCTCCTTATCATTTACAGAATAACCTCCAAGGAAGATAATTCCTTCAGGTTTTAGGCTCTTGGCAATCTTTTCTGCTACATCAAGCTCTGATGCGTGCTCCTCTACCTTTGTAAGGGCAAAAGAATAGCCGGTCTTGCTTATTTCTTCCTCCATGATTTTTATCATAGGAGTGAAAAATGGGTTAGTAATACCCTTAATTAGGACTGCTATAGTGTTATTTTTTGCAATCTTTAAATTCCTCGCGTTGGAGTCTGGCTCATAGCCAATTTCTTCTATTGTCTTTAAGATCCTAGCCCTTGTTTTTGGACTTATGCCCTCGGCGTCATTAATAGCTCTAGATACTGTGCTTACGCTTACTTCACAAAGAGATGCTATATCTTTTATAGTGGGATTTGACATCAGCTTACCTTTCACCGTACGGGGTGCGACGGATTTTACCATGTATTTTAAGATGTTAGGATAGAATTCTAATATAAGAATATTTAGAAAAAATTCTTAAAGCTTTTTGTACTGGAATACTAAAACTAGCTGTTTTAAAATACAAGTACCTACTTGCAAGAGAATTAAAATTTCTTTTTAAACTTTCTTTATAGCTAGCATGTATTTTGAAAAAGTCTGAATATTTGTATGCTGTAAGCTCAAATGCACTCAGACTTAATTTAATCACTAGTATTAAGTTATTCCTTATTTCTATAAATCTTATAAGACCCAAACCTCAAAAATACACATTTTCTCGGTATCGTTTCCATGAATTAAATATATCACATTATTACTAATAAAGCAAGAGCCCTTGCCTATTAAATTTATCAAAATTTTCTAGTTTTTTCCTTTGGAAGCTTAAATTTTTCATGATTTATAAAAAAATCCTATCTTAATCATTCTTTAAGAATATTTATGTTATAATAATATAAGGAGGATTTATGAAAAAATTATACAAATCTTTATTGGCTATCTTTGCTATGACAATTATTCTTACAGGATGCAAAAAAGATAGGCCAAAACCTAATAAAAATGAAAATTCTGTTGTTTTAAAAACTGAAGAGCAAATAGATGATGAAAACCTAGACCTCGCTTATGAAGACCTTGTTAAGGAGGCCAATGAAGAACTTAGCGAAGATGAGATTTCTTTTATAGCAGCCTTAATCAAGGATATAGATAGTGGAGATGTGGATAGTCTTTCAAATCTTTTAGCTGACCCTATAAAAAGCGAAGTCGGTGGCGATTTGAGGGTTCTTGCTAGAAAACTTTCTGCCCGTAATATCTCAGGACCTATCGAAAAAATAGAAAAAATAAGTAAAAACGATGATAAATTCACCATAATTTGCTCCTGTGAAGATGACAAACTTGTAATAGAAGCTGATGAAAAAGATAAAAAAATCACAGAACTTAAGCTAAAACTCGGCTCTACCATAGTTAATAACAAAAAACTTAAGGAAGATAATGAAGACTTCGTTGAAAAATCCTACGCAATTGTAAATGCCCTAAGAGAAGGAAAAAAGGACGACTTTAAAAAATATGCTGGGGGCCTTAACCAGACTCCAGAAAAGTTTGACCAAATGTACGAGGGTCTTGCAGGAGACCTTAACCGTATGGGAGATATCCTAGAAGATGAATCCAAGGTAGATGTTCTTTATGCAAGCGACTATGCCGAAAATTGCCCAGTTGACGAAAACCTTGTTGAGGTAAAACTTAGGTATAAATTTGAAAACATTGATAAGATTTTTTATATCTTTGTTTTCAGAGAAAATTTAGACCTAGTATCTTTAGAAGTAAGTTCAAATGATAAATAAAAATTCCCTCCAAGCGACTTTGCTGGAGGGTTTTTCTATTCTTCAATATTTTCTTTGCTATTTTTTTCTTCTTCTTCTTCGACCTTTTTATCTTCTTTTAATTTCCTAATCCTACAAGCCTTTATCCTATTATCTTCCATGTAGAGGATTTTAATTTCATAGCCGTTGTAAGTTATTGCTTCATTGTCGCCTGCCTCTGGTATGTAACCTAGCTTATCGATTATGAAACCTCCTAAAGAATCGTAGTTTTCATTTTCTTCATCGATACCAATCGGGATTTTTTCATTAAGGTCTTTGATTCCTATAGATGCCTTTACTACAAAGACATTTTTATTATTTATCTTTATCTCTGGTACGTCATAATCAAAGCTATCTTCCATATCGCCTACGATCTCTTCTATGAGGTCTTCCATGGTTATTACACCAGAAAAGCCACCGTATTCGTCAATTAAAATCGACATGTGGATGTGGCCCTTTTGCATATCAGAAAAAAGCTTGTCTGCTTCAATCTTATCTGGGGCAAAATGGGCTGGCCTTATTAGTTTTTCAAGGTCTACATTGTATAAGCCGACCTTGGTTGCCTCTAATAGGTAGTCCTTAGTATATAAAATCCCCAAAATATTATCTACATTATCTTCGAAAACTGGAATCCTGTTGTGGCGGATTTTGACAAATTCCTCGAGAAACTCCTTGTCCTTATCGTTTATATCTATCATAAAGACGTCGGTTCTTGCGGTCATGATTTCTTCTACAATTATATCATCAAAGGTCATGATCGAGTGAATCATCTTTGATTCCATAGGCCTTATTATTCCCTGGTCTTCACCGATTTGGACAATTGATTTTATCTGCTCGTTGGTGACTTCTTTTTGGATAATCTTTGCTTCTATGCCAAAAATTTTCATGACAAAGTCTGTCACAATTTCAGTTATTTTAACAAAAGGTCTACTTAGGGCAAGTATAAGTCTTAACAGCCCTGTTGTGTTTAGGGCAAATCCTAGGGGATTTCTAACCCCAATCCTTTGGGGAATCTTATCTACAAAAATAATTTTCACTACTGTGTATAACAAAATAGTGATTATTAAGGCGACTTTCAAATTATTCTCTACAAAGTGGGCCCCTCTTAGATTATCTGCTAGAAAGGCGATTGTCAGTAAGGATATAATTGAATTTATCATTGAGAACGACTGGTTAAGCCTGTCTTGGTTTCCCGTTATTTTTAGAAGAGTTTCCGCATTTTTATTACCTTTTTCCTTAAGGTCTTCTAATTTGTCTTGGGATAAACTAATGAGCCCCGTGTGTAGGGCTGTAAAAAATCCATTTATTAATATTAAAACAATTATTATAAGTAAGCTAATTAAACTGTGGTAGGGAACAGAGTCCATATTTTCTCCTTTTTTAGTATTTACCTTGACTATATCAACAAAATAAGGTCTTGTCAAAGCTATTTACTTATCAACTTTTTTGAATAAAAGATAACAGACAATGACGCTTAGGATAGAAAGTCCTATGATGTACATATAACCAAATTCCCAGCTTAGTTCTGGCATGTTTTCGAAGTTCATCCCGTACCAGCCGGTTAGGACTGTTATGGGCGTGAAGATTGTGGTTACAACTGTTAGGATTTTCATGGTTGAGTTCATGGAAAGGTCCATTTTTGAATCATAAGAGTCTTTTACATTTGTTATATAATCGGAGAGATAGGAAATATTTGAAGAGTATCTCTCAACCCTAAAAGAAAGTGACTTTAGGTGCTTGATGTCATCTTCATCAAAAATCTCATTTTCATTATCAACTAGAACTTCGATTGTATCAAGGAGTCTTTCATAAGATGTGTAAAGGTTAAGGGCCTTGTGCCTATTGTCAGAAATTGCCCCTAGCTTATCCCTGGTGGTCTTGTTGTTTGTAATTGCATCTTCAATTTGAGCTGTAGAATTTTTTATATCATCAAAAATCACGGTGTGCTGGTCTATAAGGGCTGTGATGAAGTGCTTTAGAGCACGGCCAGGTGACCTTGACGAAAATTTCTTATTTACCATCTTGCTAAAGGCTCTGGTTGTTGACCTGTCCCTATCATACATATCAACTATTACCAGCCTGTTGTTTTCTATATAAAATCCAATAAGGTCAGAGGTATCAAGGTTGCCCCTGATATCAAGTAGCTCCAAAATCACAAAGGTATAGGTATCTTCAACAGCAACATAGGACTTCTTGCTGTTTTCAGTAAGAAGCAAATCAGTAAGGGCCTTATCGAGCTTATATTTTTTTGCAAAGTCAAGAAAGTCACTCTTGCCCAAATACATCAGGAAAAAGTCTTCATCTTCTATGGCATCGTAAAACTTCGGCATGGAAGTTTTTTCAAATCCATTATCCGTATCAAATTTATATATATGTTCCATTTATGCTCCTAAATATCTATTGTTCTAAATCATTCTATTATTAGCATCTCTTATTGTCAAAAACCCCCGCACTTAGGCAAGGGCTTTGTTTTTTCTTATAGATTTTAATACAACCATAAAGACCATTATCGCAAAAATACCAAAGGCAAGTGAGACTAGGGCTGAATGGGTAAAACCTGCTATGATATAGGAAATGCTAGCAATTGCAGCAACTGTCAGGCCGTAGGCAAGCTGGGTTTTGACGTGGTCGACGTGGACGCACCCTGCTCCTGCTGATGACATGATTGTCGTATCTGAAATTGGTGAAATGTGATCTCCGCATACCGCTCCCGAAAGGCAGGCGGAAATGCCTATGAAAAACAAAGGCTCGCCTATCTCAAACATTGATGCAACAATTGGGATTAGGATGCCAAAAGTACCCCAGGATGTGCCAGTTGCAAAAGCTAGGAAAATCGCAACTATAAATATAACGACAGGTAAAAATGAGCTTAGGTTTTCTACCGCCCCTGTCATCATGTTTCCAACATAGGCTTGGGACCCTAAAAGGTCGTTTGAAATGTTTTTAAGACTTGTTGCCATGGTAAGAATCAAAATCGCACCCACCATTGAAGAAAATCCTTCAGATAGGCTTTCCATTGATTTTTCAAAACTAACCACACCTCTTCCTACAAAATAAATTATAGAAATAAGAAGGGCTGATATGGACCCCATAGCAAGGGCAATAGATGAGTCTGTATTTGCAAAGGCATTTACAAAGTCTTTGTAAAAATCACTTGCTGGATCAAAAAATCCGCCAACGTAGATTAGGGATAAAACCGAAACTACAATCAGAACCAAAATCGGAAAGATAAGGTCAATCACCTTTCCATCGGGACTTCCATCTGCCGCCGTGATTTTGCTTGTTTTAACTGCGCCGAGTTCGCCTGTTTCCATAGCCCTTTTTTCGTATTCCTTCATTGGTCCGAAGTCATTGTCAAAAAGAATAATTGATACGACAAAAACCAGGGTCAAAAGCGAATAGAAATTGTAGGGAATCGCCCTTACAAACATTTCAATCCCAGAAATTCCCTCAGCATAGCCAGATACAGCCGCAGCCCATGATGATATCGGCGCAATCATGCAGATTGGAGCTGCTGTTGAATCTATGATATAGGCAAGTTTTGCCCTCGAAATCTTATAGGAATCTGTCACAGGCTTCATGACAGAGCCTGATGTAAGACAGTTAAAATAGTCATCTATAAAAAGCATGGCGCAAAGGAAAAAGGTCGAAAGCTGGGCGGCCTTCCTTGATTTAATCTTTGAATGGGCAAAGTCGCCAAAGGCCCTTGATCCACCAGAATAGTTGATAAGGACAACCATAATCCCCAAAACCACTAGAAAGATAAAAATCCCTGCTGTGTGTGAAACAGAATCAATTAGTCCCTTGTCTACTACATTGTCAAGAGATTTGGAAAGAGAGCCGGCTGATCCCAAAATCCCTCCGACTAAGATTCCTAAAAACAAGGACGAATAAACTTCCTTAGTCAAAAGTGCCATAAAAATCGCAAGCACAGGCGGAAAAAGCGCCCAGGCTGTTGCATAAGTTTCTACCCCGCTAAGGGAAATATATATAGCTAAAATAAGAGAAAAACTCCCCACAAAAAGGGCAAGTTTCATATTTTTATTCTTCATAAAATCCTTCCTGTAAAATAATAAATAAAATAAGCTCAAAATGAGCACGGTTAACATTATACTTAAATTTGAAATATTAGAAAGGGTCAATTTTATTATTTAAAGCTTTTATAGATTTAATTTGCTTATAAGAAATAAAAAAGGGTAAAAAACATTAGGAGGAGCGATTATGAATACAAAGAAAGAATTAATTATAGGAAGCCTTGCTTTAATAGTTTTGCTTGTATCTGTATACACGTCCTATAAGACAGGAGAAATTGAATACGGCTGGATAATAGGCACAAGCCTTACAGCTATAGGGTCTTTTGGCCATTATTTTTCAGTTCGCAAAAAAAGAAAACCAAGCCAAATCTTAATCTTATTTCCGTCTAAATATTAGTTGAAAACTATAAACACTTAAATATTTACAAAAAAAGCTGGTTTCGTGAAAATATGGTTTATTTTCACAAAGCCAGTTTTTAGATTTCAAATATTTAATTCATAAGTTGTGGATTTGTTTATTCTGGAGAATTTAGTTTGATATTTTCTTCAAAACCTGAAGGATCTCCATTTTTTGCCATTTCTAGGATTTTGGCAAAATATTCTCTTGTGGCGTCATCACATTTTGCCTCAGACATATAAGCCATATCTTTTGCTTTTTCTAACTCTTTTAGGGCTTTTTCTGCCCTTTCTGGATTAGTTTTATAAGTTTCTAGCCATTCTTTTTCCCAGGCGGTTTCCCAGTAGAGGCTGGCTCTAGTAGCTCCAAAGCCTTTTTGATAAGATGCATCATCTTTTTCGAAATCAATCGAATCTGGCACCTCATATCCCTCTGGCCAGGATAATTTATCACTTGTCTTTTCAAATTCATCCTTTATTTCTTCATAGGACACAAAACCAGTTGAATAATCATCCGCATCTGCCTTTCCACAAGCTGCCATGCCTAGGGCAAGGCCTCCAATTAATAATATTTTTCCTATTTTTCTAATACTTTTCATATTCTCTCCTTAATTTTCTTTTAGATATATCTATATTATTAGTATAGCAAGAAAATAAAAAAAGAGAATTACAAGTTTTGTAAGAAAAAACCACCAGTCGCCCGGTGGCATTTTTATCTTTATTCTGAAATTATATCCTTTACCTTCATCAAACGAGAGATTGTTGCTCTTTCGTTTTCTTCTAGTTTGGCTCTGATATATTTGATTGTTTCTTCAAGATCTGGGATTGTCCTATATTCTAGGGCGTTTACCCTTCTTCTTGTTGATTCGATTTCATCTGCCATTAGCTGGGTTGTTTTTTCAAGCTCAGCTAGTTCTAGGAGCCTGTCTGTGACATGATTTAATTTCAAAATTGCTTCATCTAGGCCCACACTTGTTGTAGCGTAGCCGTATGGAAACATGGAAGCTTTTTCGTTTTCTTTTACCTTAAATTCCATCTTAGGAATCCTAACACTCATGACGTTTTTGGTAGTTATATCAACACCAACTTCCTGAGTTGGGAAACTTACCGCTTCTTCTAGGGTCTCTGGGCTCATGAAGGCTGATGCCATAAGGAAAGCGGCGAAAGAATCTGATAGTTCTTTTTCTACTTCTTCCCTAAGTTCTTTGTTTTTCCTTATTAGTTCAAGGAATTGTCTCATCAGCTCATCTTGCTTATCTTTTAGAAGTTTGTAGCCCCTTTTAGCTGTGGCAAGTCTTCCCTTTAGGGTGTTTAGGTTCATCCTAGTTGGGGTTACTTTTAATCTTGCCATAGGCTAGTCCATATATTTTTCTATTAGGGCATCGTCAATTCTCTTAAGCTCTGATTTTGGAATTATCTTTAGAAGTTCCCAACCTAAGTTAAGAGTATCTTCGATTGTCCTATTTGTGTAATAACCTTGGTTGATATATTTTTCTTCAAATTGTTTTGCAAATTCTGCAAAGGCTAGGTCGGCATCTGATAAAGCAGAGTCACCTAGGATTTTTTGAAGCTCTCTAGCATCCACACCTGAAGCGTAGGCTGCATAGATTTGGTTCATGGTATCTGCGTGGTCTTCTCTTGTTTTGCCCTTGCCTATACCCTTATCCTTAAGCCTTGATAGGGATGGAAGGATGGATACTGGTGGTTGGGCACCTTGGTTGTAAAGACTACGGTCTAGGATAATTTGTCCTTCTGTAATATAGCCTGTAAGGTCTGGGATTGGGTGGGTGATGTCATCTTCTGGCATCGATAAAATAGGAATTTGTGTGATTGTTCCTGGTTTGCCACGAAGTTTGCCCGCTCTTTCGTATATCGTAGAAAGGTCTGTATATAAATATCCTGGATATCCACGTCTGCCTGGTACTTCCTTACGGGCTGCAGATACTTCACGAAGGGCCTCTGCGTAGTTGGTCATGTCTGTCATTATAACAAGTACTTGCATGTCCTTTTCAAAGGCTAGGTATTCTGCACATGTAAGGGCCATTTTTGGTGTTGAAAGACGTTCGATTGCAGGGTCGTCTGCTAGGTTCATAAATAAAACTGAACGGTCGATTGCCCCTGTCTTCTTAAAGTCATCCATAAAGAATTGAGCTTCTTCGAAGGTGATACCTATAGCTGCAAATACTACCGCAAAGCCTTCGTCATCTCCCAATACTTTTGCCTGTCTTGCAATTTGGGCTGCTACTTGGTTGTGTGGCAGACCGTTTCCAGAAAATATCGGAAGCTTTTGGCCACGTACAAGTGTGTTAAGTCCGTCAATTGTAGAAATTCCTGTTTGGATAAATTCTGAAGGGTAGTCTCTTGATACTGGGTTAATTGCAGTACCATTTACGTCCCTCTTATCTTCTGGAATTATATCTGGACCATCATCGATTGCTTCACCTAGTCCGTTGAAGGCACGGCCAATCATGTCTTCGCTTACTGCAAGCTGAAGTGGTCTACCTAAAAATCTTACAGATGTAGACTCTAGATTGATACCAGTTGATCCTTCAAATAGCTGAACCATAGCACGGTCCTTGTCTATTTCGATTACCCTACCTCTTCTGTGTTCTCCTGTGTGAAGCTTGATATCTACAAGTTCTTCGAAGTTGACTCCCTCTACGCCTTCGACAAGCATAAGAGGGCCAACTACTTCTGTTACTGATTTATATTCTTTTAACATCCGTCTATGCCTCCTTTACTAGCTTATCTATAGCTTGGTCAATTTCTTCTCTGATTTCTGCAAATCTTTCCTTATTGTCTTCGCTAATTAGTTTTAGTCTTGAAATTGATTCATTAACGTCAAGACCTTCTATATCTTTAATTTCAACTCCCTTTGATAAGGCTTCTAGACACTTATCATAGTAATATAAAATTAAATTTAGCATCTTATCTTGCTTAGTTAGTGAGCAGTAGGTATCTATATCGTGGAAGGCGTTTTGTTGCAGATAGTCTTCTCTGATAGATTTTGTCACATTTAGCTTAAGCTTATCGTCATCTGAAAGTGCGTCACGACCTACAAGTCTTACTACCTCTAAGAGGCCAGATTCTTGTTGAAGTAGGCTCATGGCACGTTTTCTGTGGGTTGAGAATTCTTCATCAACGTCAGAATCTATAAACTTATCCATCTTATCTTGGTATAAAGAATAGGAGTTTAACCAGTTTATAGCTGGGAAGTGTCTTTGGTAAGACAAATCATAATCAAGTCCCCAGAAGACCTTAACAATACGAAGGGTCGCTTGGGTAACTGGCTCTGACATATCTCCGCCTGGAGGAGATACGGCTCCTATTACAGAAAGTGTTCCTATATCTTCTCTATTTCCTAAAACTCTTACCTTTCCAGCTCTTTCATAGAAATCTGCTATACGGCTGGCAAGATAAGCAGGATATCCTTCATCACCTGGCATCTCTTCTAGACGACCACTCATCTCACGAAGAGCTTCGGCCCATCTTGATGTAGAGTCTGCCATCATTGCTACGTTGTAGCCCATGTCTCTGTAGTATTCAGCAAGGGTAATGCCTGTGTAGATAGAAGCTTCCCTGGCTGCTACTGGCATGTTTGATGTATTTGCAATTAGGACTGTACGTTTCATGATTGATTCGCCAGTTTTTGGGTCAACTAGCTCAGGAAATTCATTAAGTACGTCAGTCATTTCGTTTCCACGCTCACCACAACCTACATAGATTACGATGTCTGCGTCAGCGTATTTTGCAATCTGGTGTTGGACAACTGTCTTACCAGAACCGAATGGACCTGGGATAGCTGCAGTACCGCCCTTTGCAACTGGGAAGAAGGTATCTATTACCCTTTGACCTGTGATTAGTGGTTCGTTAGGGTCGATTTTTTCTTCTATAGGGCGACCCTGTCTTACTGGCCAGTACTGAATCATGTTTAGTTCTTTATCGCCATCTTTGGTTTCGATAACAGCGATTGTGTCAGCTACTGTGTGTTCGCCTTCTTTTATTTCCTTAAGTTTTCCGCTAACTCCGTAAGGTACCATGATTTTGTGGGTGATAACTGTGGTTTCCTCTACAGTTCCAAGTATATCACCTGCGACAAGATCGTCACCAACTTTTGCTGTTGGGACAAATTCCCAAACCCTATCCCTATCTAGGGCTGGAGCTGTCACTCCTCTTTCTAGGAAATTTCCTGCAAGGTCTTCAAGTTTTTCAAGTGGCCTTTGGATACCATCGTACATTCTTTCGATCATACCAGGTCCAAGCTCAACGGATAGAGGTCTACCTGTTGAACGAACTTCATCCCCAGGGCCTATACCGGTTGTCTCTTCGTACACTTGGATACTTGCGACATTTCCCCTCATCTCAATTATTTCGCCGATGAGCTTATCTTTTGATACCTCTACCACGTCATAGATATTAGCATCGGTTAGACCCTCTGCCTCTATTAGCGGTCCGGATACTTTAGTAATTTTACCTATATTCAAATTAAGCTCCTTTAATTTAGAATATTTGCTCCAACTGCCTTTTCGACCGAACGGTTGATATCCACAAGGCCAATTCCCATAGATCCCTTGTTAGATGGGATTAGGATAATGGCTGGAGTCATACTCTCTCTATATTTATCTATTTTTTCTTGACTAAGCTGTGCAAGAGCTTCGGTTATAAAAATCACACCGTAGTTTTCTTCTGCAAGCTTTTCAATCAAGTCATCTGTGTCTTTTTTGTCAATGGCTGTAAAAACATCAATTCCAATGGCCTTGAAGGCTAGAATCGAGTCCTTATCGCCTATTACTCCAATCTTATACATAAGTTTCTCTTAACCTTTCCCTAGTAAAGTCTTTTGGAAGTGAGTTTAACTTAGAGATAAAGATTATCCTTAGGTTTTTAATTTCTTGCTCTTTTGCAATCAAAAATCCTAGCAAAACTTCTGGACCATAGGTCATAGACTTAGCTTTTTTTGCAAAGTCCATAAAATGATCGTCAATTGCTTTTTCAAGATTTAGAAGATTTTCTGTTTCACTTTTATCCCTATCAAGGCTATCTCTTAAATAAGAATTAACCTTAAGACTTGAAGTCTTTGCTACAATCTCATCTACATTTGCGCTTAGCATAGAAAGTACGTCAGTTGTATCGAGATTTCCGCCTTCTATAAGAGAATTTTTAAGGTGGTCAAATTCTAATTTTTGACCCCTAATCCTTAGTAGGGTTTTGATATTAATTAGGTCTATGGCTTCCTTAGTGTAGGCTATAAGAGATTCTATCTCGGTTTTTTCTGCAAGATAGAGTTCTCTTTCATAATAAGACTTGTCTAGGGATATATCTATCATAGCTGGGTTTTCTGTTTCCTTATAGGCTTCTAGGGCCTTTTTAGCATAGGAAAGGTAGATATCCCTGTCTTCGATTTTACCCACACCTGGGAGGTCAAAACCACTATCTCCACCTGTCATAAGTTCTCTTTTGATGTAGGCATTATCAAGATTTGCCATAGGTGAATAAATTTTTGAATAATCTTCTTCTTGGATTATTTCTTTTACAATTAATTTTAGGTTGTGAAAGTTATATTTTTCAATCAGATACTGGCTGATATTCTTATCAGGAGTCACATCTGAGATTTTTTCGTAGACTTTCACAAGTTCCTTATTTAGGATTTTTTCGTATTCTTCATCCCTGTTTAACTCTTGAATAAAAGATCCGTAGGATGAGTCATTTAGAGCATTTAACACTTCGCTTAAACTTTCATAGTCATTTAGTCTTTCAAGGTCACGGGCCTTAAGCAGATCATCTTCGTATATCCTTGTGGATGTAGAAGCTGCTATGAAGTTTTCTCTATTCATATTTCTTCCTTAGTAAAAAGTGCGTCAGATATTATTTTTTTGATTTCGTCTTTTTCGTAATCAATTATTGATGAAAAAGAGTTGTCATAAATGACACTACCATCTTTTATAATAAAGCCATCGTCTGTGGTATTTTCTGAGATAGTAAACCCCTTTAGGTCTTGTGGGTCAAAGGCATCTTTCATGCCATCTTTTAGGGTAATTTCCCCGCCCTTAGCATCGAAATCTTTTAATCTATTTAGGACAAATTTCTTGTAAGAATCTTTGTCTAAATCTTTTAATTTTGCTAGAAGTTTGTCTATAACTTGGTTTATCAAATCATTTTTTGCCGCAATTTTTATATCACGAGCCTTACGTGATGAAGATAATTCTTCATTTGAAAGAGTAAGGTCGCTTTCTTTTTTTGCATTTTCTAAAATGACTTTTGCTTCTTTTTCTGCCTTTTGTGTCGCTTCTGCTACAAGGCCGTCTGCTTCTTCTTTAGCCTTGTCTAATATCTGATTTTTTTCTTCTTCTGCCTTATTTTTTATAGATTCTAATATTAAATCAAGATTATTCATAATCTTATCCTAATATTATGCTCTTAGAACTAGTAGTAGGGAAATAACTAGGGCTAGGATTGCGTAAAGCTCAACCATTACTGAGTAAACAACACCCTTGATAAATTCTTCTTCTTTTTTAGCTAAGATATTGATACCTGCTACTGCTACCTTTGCTTGGGCTATAGCTGATGTATAACCTGCTACTGCTATTGGTAGGGATGCCATTAAGAAGTATAGACCTTTTGCAAAATCAACATTACCATCAAGTCTTAGCATTATGAAGAATGCGATTACGAATCCGTAAAGACCTTGGGTACCTGGTAATAGTTGTAGTACTAGGGCCTTACCAAATTTTTCTGGTTGTTCTACTGTAAGTGCTGCTGCAGCCTCACCTGTCATTCCTGTTCCTTTTGCTGAACCTGAACCTGGTAAAAATGTTGCTAGTGCCATTCCAAGTACTGCTAGTATAATTCCGCCATTTTCAATAAAAAAGTTACTCATTATTTCCTCCTTTTATTAATGATTATCTTTTTAGTATCTTCTAACATTTCTCTAAATTTAACTCCACCGCCTTCGTAGAATTTGTTAAACATTTCTACGTAGATTAGCCTTAGGCCGTGGACATATGCTGATAAGTAGGATAAGAACATGTTGAACAATTGGAATAGGACAAAAATTAATATTGCTCCAATTATTCCTACTATACCTGAACCTCCTACCATTTTAACGATTACATTTACTGCATAGGCTACAAAGCCGCCTGATAATACAAGAGCCATAAGTCTTAGGAAGGATACAAAGTCTCCTATCCAAGATGTAAGTCCATATACATTATAAAATCCTGATCCAAGTCTTCCGCCGATTGATTTAGCATCTCTTCCTGAGAATAAGAGTATACCAACCATACCAGCTGCCATTATATAAAGACCAATTTTGTTTTTGCTATAAATATAATAGCCAATTCCGCCTAGGAACATGTAGATAAATAAAGAATCATAGACCGCATCAAGTGGTTTATTGTTTTTTAAGTTAATTACAATTGTCATGCCCACACTTATAATAAGAGCTATAGTACCAATTGCAAAACTCATTCCTATAAGGGTATAGATATCTTTTTGTGTGTCTATCCAGCCAAATGGCACTTCTATTATGCCACCAAAAACAGACCCAAATAGTGTTCCAAAAACACAAGCCGAAATTGATATGGCCATAAATACCTTGACCATTTTCTCAGTTGACTTTGGAAAATCTTTCTTCTTAAGTAAGAAAATTGTTCCAATTAGGCCAAGTAGACCATAGCCCAAATCTCCAATCATAAAACCTGTAAATATTGTATAAAATATAGCTACAAGTAAAGATGGATCTATTTCGCTGTATTGAGGTAGGGCATATGTTTCAACTATGGATTCAAAAGGCTCTACCACTTTGTTATTATCTAAGATTATTGGCACACCAGGGTCATCAAGATCTGCTTCCTTTATGTCCAAAATAAATTCTTCGTCCAAGACGCTTTCTAGATCATTTTTAAAGGTTTCAGTCATATCCTCTGGCACATAGCCTTCGATTACATCCATTGACTTAGTTTTTAGGAAATATTCTGCACTTGCTTCCTTTTTTCTCTCATTTTCTAGGTAAGATTCAAAAAGGTAGAAGTCATCCATATATTTGCTAAATTCGCCAATTTCCGCCTCTAATTTCTGGATATCGTTTGTAAGCTTTTTAGATTCGTTTTTAAATACTTCTAGCTCTTTACTAACATCTCCATCCGACTTTATAATTTGTCGGGTAAAACCAAATTCTCTTAAAATTTCTACAAATTCTTCTTTTTCATCAAGGGATGCGATAGCTACAATATAGCTTATTTTATCTTTTTCGCTTTGCCTTACTATCATGGATTTGTCTAAATGTTTTTCAACAAGCTCTCTATTTAGGCTGTCATAAAACTGGCTAGAAATTGTACCCGTTTCTACAAAAACTCTTTTTGAGTCGTAGAGGGAATTTATATCTAGCTTTATATCCTTCCATGGAGATAGGTCCTCGATTTTTGACTGAGTTGTCGATTTTCTATCTGCAAGGCTGTCCCTTTCTTTAACTAATTTAATTAACTTATCATAAATAAGGTCAAAATCAAAATTTTCAGACTCTTTATAGACATTTTCTATGTCATATCTCTTAAGACCGTCTTTAAATTCTTCTTTGGAATATTTTTTGACTGTATCTACTGTATAATTTAGCTTATCAAGTCTTTCTTCCAAGGCTTTTAAAACAGCTGAGTTTTCAACCTCTTCTAGATAAGATTCATCTTCTTGTAATTTAAGATCGTTAAAATGCACATAGTTAAAATTTTGAAGAATGTTAAGTAGGCTAGATCGCTTAGAATTAAAGCTAAGCAAGCTAAACTTATTCATCTTAACTATTGCCATTATTTACTATCCTTTCTACAAGCAAGTCCACAGTCTTATCAAGACCTTTAAAATCTTTGTTTTTGATCTCTTCCGACTTTTCTTTTGCTTTTTCTATCACTGGTTTACTTTCTTCTAGGGCCTTAGACTTTGCCTCATCAACTATGTTCTTAGCCTCTCTTTTTGCATCGCTAAGCTTATCCCTGTAGGAATTGTCAGCTCTTATTTTGGCTTCTTCAACAAGTTTGTGGGCTTCTTCTTTAGCCATGTCAAGCATCTTATCGGCATCAATTTCAGCCTGTTTTACTTGACTTAAAATGTCGTCAGTCATAATTCACCCCCCATTTAACTAAATTATATCATATTTTTACCCTTTTATGGTATAATTTAGACAAAATAAGACCTAAAATAAATTATTTAAAAGGAAAACCCATGAAAAAACACATAAAAATCATCCTCTTAATACTGATACTAACAGGATGCTCCAAAAAAGAAAATATTCCAGAAAATACTTATCCACTTTCAAAATTAGATAATTTTTCCTATGAACAGGGCCTATACACAGGAGAAAGGCATCTAGCTTATCCTTCAACATCCGATAAAACCGCATCTTCCTACAAAAAAACTGATCTTGATAATCTTGATTACAATAAGGAAGTAAGATTTAAGGACATATATTTTAGGATTCCAGAAAAGTGTGAGATATTTAAAAAAGATGACCTTTATTTTATAGATTTTCCCCTTGCAGAATCCTACAATATCCTAATTTCCTTTAAAAGCCTTGATTCCGATAAGGACCTAATTGAATTGTCTAAGGAAATTATAAATAAGAAAGATTTAGGAAAAAATCTTATTTCAAAACCCGTGGTAAACAAGTTAAGCGGCTTAGAAAGTGCCTACTTCATCACAAGCGATGATTCTTACACCTACACCCACTTTTTTATAAAAAGCCAGAACTCAACTACTTATTTCATCGTAAAAACTGACTCTTACAAAACCGGATCAAATATTATGGCAGATATGCTGATGACTGCCTACTGCCAGGGAGATGATGTGATTGAGGTTAATAAGTCATATTTAGATTATAAGAATAGCCTATCAGTTTTTGCAACAAGAGATGTAGAAATGTCGGGTCTTTCTCTAAAAATTCCTGAAAATTTCTACTTAAACCAGGATAAGGAAAATTTCAAATCCTTTGTAGCCAAAAAAGATAACGAAGTAATAGGCGAAATAATCATGAAAGAGGATAACATTGACGGGTCAATTTATAAGGCCCTCGGAGAAAATTCAGGCGATGTCATATATCCCGCTAAAATTATCAATATGGGAAAAGTAAGTTTTTCAAATTGGCTCTTAGAAGCTGATGTAAGACTTTATATTAAAGAAAATACACTAACAGGCAAGAAGTTTATCATTAAAAGAGAAAATTCCTATCTTACAATAATAGTTGTCGGGCCTCTAGCAAACCAATCTCTGGTAAAATCCATGGCAGATTCGATTAGAGATTCGATAAGGTAAAAGTGTTTCATGTGAAACAATGTTAGAACTAATATAAAGAAACAAAGGAGATAAATATGCGTAATTTTTTTACTATTATTCTAGTAATAAACATCTTAGTCTATCTCTACAGGCGAATAAAAAGAAAAACCAAATATGATAAGTACAATATCTCGCTTATCTTGTTTTGGTATTTTATTATATTAATTTCAACTACCTAAGACAAAACCAGAGCAAAATATGCTCTGGCTTTTATTTTATAGGTCGTCTTCGATTATAGATGATTTAGAATAGGCAGTTACCTTTGCTTCGAAAAAGTCAGTCTTAACTGCGTTTGGATCAGAGTACTCATCCACCCATTTCATTGAGGATGGGATTTCGTTGTAACCTTCAAATAATGGCTCAAATCCTAGTCCCTTGGCACGAAGGTTGCCCAGATATTTAATATAATCTTCAATCATTGTTGTAGTAAGTCCTGCTATATTATCTCCAATAGCATACTTGCCCCACTCGATTTCTTGGCGGACGCCTTCTTTTAGCATTTCCCTATAGATTTTGGTTGCCTCTGGTGTAAATAGGTCAGGTCTTTCCTTCTTGAGGTCGTTAATTAGAGACCTAAATAGCCATAAGTGGGTATTTTCGTCCCTGTTGATATATCTAATCTCTTGAACAGTTCCTGGCATCTTGCCGTTTCTTCCAAGGTTGTAGAAGAATGAGAAACCTGAGTAGAAATAGATTCCTTCAAGAATGTAGTTTGCAATAAGGGCTTTTACAAATTGGAATTCATTGTCTTTTTCCAAAAATTCGTTGTACTGGTCACCGATAAATTCATTACGTCTTAGAAGGTGGTCATCTTCCTTCCAAAGGTATAAAATCCTAGTTCTTTCTTCTGGAGAACAAATTGTATCAAGGATATATGAATAAGATTGGGAATGGATTGACTCTTGGTAGGTCTGAATTGACAGACAAAGGTTAATCTCATTGGCTGTTACGTATGTTTGTAGGTTTGGCAAATTGGCTGTTTGAATTGAATCAAGATAGGTCAAAAATGAGATAATCATATCATAAGCACGCTTTTCGTGCTTATCAAGATTTCTATAGTCTTTTATATCTTGGTTTAAATTCACCTCTTCTGGAATCCAGAAATTGTTCATAGCCTGTCTATACCAGTCAGATGTCCAGGTATATTTTAGGTTATTAAAATCATTTAGGTTTGTAGTATTACCTTGGATAATCTTTCTTTTAGCTAGATCGATATCACCATTTTCATTAAAAATACCACGCTTTTCAACTTCTTTTCTTTTACTATCTTCCATTTCTACCTCCTAAGAAATAATATTTAAAACAATAGATGAAACTATTGATAAAACAATGCTAGCTAAAATAAGGCTAAATAAGTGAGAATCAATATAAGCACCCTCCACAAATTTGAAAGCCAAATATAAAACAAAAGCACTAATTACAAGCGAAAATAAACCTAAAGTCAAAAATGTAATAGGAAAAGCGAAAAACCTAAGAATAGGTTCAACCACTCTCTGTAGTAAGGTCAATACAGCCGCTGTAATAAGAAGAGCTGATGATTTATCAAAAGAAATATGACTGATGAATTTACTCATCAAAAATAATGAAATAGCATTTGCAATAAATAAAATTAACAATATATTACTCCTTTTTTTACTCAAAGATTTTTTTCTTTGTCTATTCAAAATAAACTCCTTTCCATCCAAGATGGAGTATTCTTTCTTATATATTATTATACCAGAATATTTACTTTTTATCCGAGATAAAATATCTTTTGTTATTTTAATTCTTATTTCTTTTTCTTAAATCATAATATTTTCATTTACTATATCTCTTTGTAATTTTGTAAAATATTTTGTTATTCTACTTACAGTTGAATCTTCGTATTTGGGAGAACCCCAAGGGGGCTTTTCGCATGCCCCCTCATCGGGTTCTCCCAAGCCCTCTTTCCGTTACACCCCCGGGCGACTCCTATGGCGGAGGGCATAAGCAGTAGATTTCCTTCGGAAATCTTTTATTGGTATAGGGCTATTCCTTTGTATAAGATTTGCTATATCCAAACTGATTTTAAAGTTCATTCGCCTAAAATCTGATAACTCGCTAACGCTCAAACAAATCAGATTTCTAAACGGCTCATTCACTTTCAAAATCTCCCGATAAATTATAACATTAAAAAATAGTGTGAGAAATTAACCCACGCTTCGACTAAGAGAGCAAAGCTCTCGCATGGAGAAGCCTCTGGTCATCTTTATAAAATATATATGGTAAAGAAGTCTAGTTACATTCAAAACAAAAGAGTGAGCCTCTAACCAGCAATGTTTGGCAAAGCCAAACGAGCCAAGCAATACTCATACATCGAGTCAAATTCTCTAATCTACCAGGTAATGATTTCTAATCCAGGTCACCGTTAGGAAAATCGCACTGTTTGAGGCTTTAGCCGAGTTTGCGATTTTTAGGTGACCGGAGATTAGAAAGCTGTGAGAATAACAGTCAACTTAAACAAGGTTAACACCCCCTACCAATAAAAGCTTGCTACAAGCAAGCAACAATTTCCGCACTCCGCTAAGGAGCCGCTTGTGGGGTGTAACGGGGAGAGGGTTTAAGGGAGAGGCCGATAAGGGACCATGCGGAAGGTCCCTTGGGCCTCGCCCTTTTACAGGGCGGACACCTCTGTGTCCGATAAATATTTAATTTATTAATTACGAAGAATTGCACTTTATAAAACATATTCTCCGAAATATGAGAACCTCTATATTTAAAAAAATATATTTATATTGTATAAAAAGAAAAGGAGGCTTTCGCCTCCAAAAATATATTTATTATAAATTATTATAAAGAACGTAATCTTTTTCTTTCGATTGCTCCTATTCGTCGCAACCTACAGAAAAAATTACATTAGGTTTTTCATAAATTTCTACTGCGGCGCTTCGCACCTTGAGAAATTTTGAAAATCGTAAAAACTTGGCTTACCAAGTTTTTACTACCTTTAAGCGGAGCAAGTATCACACTCTTCCACTTCTAGTGATTTTCCTCTTACATAGTAGATTGATTTTACTCCTGCTTCCCATGCTGTGAGGTAGACGTTTAGGATTTGTCTCATTGTGTATTCTGTTGTGATGTATATATTTACAGATTGGGCTTGGTCTAGGTGTCTTTGCCTTACTCCTGCCATTCTCATGGAGATGTTTTGGTCTATATCGTGGGCGTTTTCGTAGAGCCAGAAGGTTTTTGTTGTTAGTCCTGGTGCTACTCTTGGGACTATGGCACCTTTCTTTTCTTCTAGGAAATACCTAGACATGATTGGGTCTACTCCTGCTGAGGTGCCGGATATTATTGATGTAGATCCTGTTGGAGCTATTGCCATTAGGTAACCGTTTCTTAGGCCGTATTCTTTTACATCTGCCGCAAGTTTTTCCCATCTTTCTGATGTGTAATCTCTGTCTGTAAAATAGGTGCCTTTTTGCCAGTCACTTCCTTCAAAGGCCTCGTAAGATCCCTTATCTTTTGCTATTTCTACACTTTCTTTGATTGCGTAGTAGTTGATATCTTCATAGACCCTGTCAACAAGTTTGGCGTGGGCTTCTTCGTCTGACCATCTGATGTCGTTTTTGACTAGCATGTGGTGGTAGCCGCTTGTGCCTAGTCCTATGGCCCTGTATTTTTTGTTGGTTACTTCCGCATATGGGGTTGGATAGTAGTTTAGGTCGATTACGTTATCTAGGGTTCTTACTACTGTTCTTACAGTTTCTTCAAGCTCTTTTTCATTATTTACATCAAGCTTACCAAGGGTTAGGCTTGCTAGGTTACATTCTACAAAGTCGCCAGGTTTTGTTTTGTTTACTATTACAATTTCACCATTTTCTGTGACAATTTCTGTAGATACTGTCTCAGACGGACTCATATTTTGGGCAATTTCTGTACATAGGTTTGATGAGTAGATCATGCCCATGTGTTTGTTTGGATTTAGCCTGTTTACATGGTCCCTGTTAAAGATAAATGGAGTTCCTGTTTCTGACCAAGATTTAATTAATAGTCTTACCATGTCTTTTATTGGCATGACTCTTCTTGAGATTTCTTTATCATTTACAAGTTTGTTGTAGAATTCTTCAAATTCTTCCCCGTAGGTATCTTCTATTGCCTTGCCGTATTTTTTCTCTACTTCGTGTGGGTCAAACATGTACCAGTCGCCTTCCATGTTATCCCTTACTTCTTTCCAGAATAAATCTGGCACGCAGACTCCTGGGAAGACGTCGTGGGCTTTCATCCTGTCGTCACCGTTGTTTGTCCTAAGTCCCAAGAATTCTGGAACATCTTTATGCCAAATATCAAGGTAGACTGCAACTGCTCCTTGGCGGACGCCGAGTTGATCTACAGCCACAGCTGTGTCATTTGCAAGTCTTATCCAGCGGATAACTCCACCTGCAACTCCCTCAAAGCCACGAATGTCAGATCCATTTGCCCTTACCTTTCCGAAATACATTCCCATACCGCCGCCGTGCTTGGATACTTCTGCGAAGTTTGTTATAGACCTATAGATTCCCTTAAGTGTATCAGGAACTGTGTCTATGAAGCATGATGAAAGCTGGTTAAATGGCTTTCTGGCATTGGTCATGGTTGGGGTTGCCATGGTTGCCTTAAGAGTTGATAGGATATCGTAAAGTCTTTTGGCAAATTCTACCCTATCTTTTTCTGGAATGGCAAGGTGCATGGCTATTCCCATAAACATTTCTTGAACCTTTTCCAAAAGCCTTCCGTCATAGGATGTTATTAGGTATCTCTTCCTTAAAAGATCTAGGCCTGAATAGGTGAAAATATCATCTCTTGAGTAGTCAAGGTAGGCTTCTAGCTCGTCGATATCTTCAGATGTATAATTTTCTAAAATATAAGCTCCGTAGAGTTTTTTATCTGTGAGGAATTTAATTTTGCTTTTGAAGTCATAGATTTCATAGCGTTCTTCTTCTTCTCTGATTTCTAGGTTAATCTTGTAGGATAAAAACCTTGCTGCGATTATTTCCCAATCAGGAGCTTCCTTACTTGTAAGCTCGCTTGCTGCACGGATTAAGGCATCTAGGATTTCCTTATCGTTCATCTCTGGCTTGATGAAAGATTCAAATTTGAAGTAAAGAGACTCTATTGGATATCTTTGGCTATCAAATTCTCTTTGGACCTTTGATACGATTTCCATAAGGTCCTTATCTGTTATATATTTGCTAAAGTCTGTGATTACCTTCCTGTCCATGTTATGCTTGGCACGGTAGAGGATATAGGATTTAACTTCCCTATAGTAATTTTCGTCAATTAGGTTAAGTTCTACCAAATCTTGAATTTCCTCAACTGTAACAGTGTGGTCAACCGGGAACTTTTCTTCAATAGTTTTTACAATTTTTTGAGCAATATATTCCAATTTTTCATCAGTAATTGTAGAATCTACTGATTTAAAAGCCTTAAAAATTGCTCTTTTTATTTTGTCTAATTCGAAGTCAACTTTGGACCCATCTCTTTTTATTATCTTCATTTCTTCTCCAAACTAACTACTAGATGTAGTGGTATTTTTACAATTTCTATACCTATCATACCTTATATTGTGCCTTGTGTGAAATCTAGATAAAAAAAGCACAAAGGCCTTCAAAGCTTATCTTTGTGCTATTTTTTACTTGTTTTTTCTAGTTTTAAATATATATATTTTAAAAAGCCAATTTACCTAAAATTCTTTGCCGTATAAGTCGCGGCAAGCTTCTTCCTTAACTACTGCTGTATCTACAAAAAAGTCGATTAGATTTTGATTTTTTGGTGTAAATATTGGCAAAATATAAAGTATAAAAAGTTTATTCTGGATATATCTACCACAGATTTCCCTTATTACAATTTGACTTACTCTAAGCTTATCCGAGCTAAGGCTTACTACCCTTAGACCTGTCATAATTTTGCCGATACTTTGGCCCTTAGTAATGAGGCTTGCGATTGTAAAATAAGCTAGGGTCACAAGACTAGATTGGACTTTTATTAATGAAATGTTATAAAACATTAAGTCTGGGTCAATTAGGTTAAAACTTGATATGATGTTATTAATTGCCCCGACAATTAGCATATCAACTATAAAGGCAAGGGCCCTTAGGCCGAATGATGCATAGGCGTGCTTATAATCTCTTTCTATGAATTCTTCTCTCTGATCTACATTTCCTAGATATTCTTTATTTTCCATAGGCTCCTCCGTATAGGTACATTGGGCTTAGGGTATTTTTCTCCATAAATTCTTTTAAAATAGATAAATCTGATGAGCCTTTCCTCAAGTCCTCTGCCTTTTGGAAAAATGACATAAAGGATCTTTGGAAGTTTGATTGGCTTAGGACAATAGGATCACTTAAGCCATTTTCATTTGCCATATCATCAATGGCTGTGTCTAAGTCACCAATCTTGTCAACAAGGCCGTTTTTTAGGGCTTGTTCGCCGTCATAGACCCTGCCGTCTGCAATTTTCTTAACCTCATCTTCGCTCATGTTTCTGCCATCTGCTACTATTTTTACAAACCTCTTGTAGGCAGAGTTTACCAAGTCTTGGAAGTACTTCTTCTCTTCTTCTGATAGGTCCCTACCTTGGCTGCCAGCGTCTTTCATCTTGCCAGAGGTAATATTTTGCTGTTTAATTCCGTATTTGTTAAAAAGACCTTCAAGCGAATACATTTGCATGATTACACCGATTGATCCTGTAAGAGTTTCATTTGACGCATAGATCCTATCTGTAGGTGCTGACACATAATAGCCTCCGCTTGCTGCCATCTCTTTCATAACAGAATAAACTGGTATTTCTTTTTCCTTAAGATTTTTAACCTCTTTTGCTATTTGTTCTGACACATAGACAGAACCGCCAGGGCTGTTTACAGCAAGGATTACGCCCTTTGTGGATGGGTCTTCGCTAGCCGACTTTAGTTGGTCAATTACAAAGTCATTGTTAGGATCTGACTGGATTACTCCATTTAGGTTTACCACCCAGATTTTTTCTTTGTTGTTTGTCCCTCTTAGGACTTCGCTATCGATAAGGGCTTCTTTGCTAATTTTATTTATATAAGTCTTGCCTAGTTCTTCTTTTGTTTCAGAACCGAAATTACTTAGGCCTGATACTAGTAAAATCAGTAGGGCAAGGCCTACAGCTATCCATTTTTTCTTGTTGTTTTTCATAAAAACTCCTTAAATATTTCTTAAATCTTACTCTTACTATACCCGAAAAAAATCAAGACTTTATTAAGACGATTGCATTTTCTAGGGCCAATAAGTACAATGTAGATACATTACAATTATCGTTAACACTCGATTACATTGTTATGTATAGCTCCCCTTTTGGAGCTATTTACATAAGAAAAATTAAGCTGTATTTTATACGGCTTAATTATTTTTTATTAATTTTAAGAAAAAGGAGTATTTTTATGGATAAATCAAGAAAAAAACTCTACGATATTATAGAAAATTTGCTAAAAGAGAAAGTAGTTTTGGCCTTTTCAGGCGGTGTAGATTCTGCATTATTACTTAAAATCGCATCTGAGTTAAGGCAAGATGAAAACGATGTAGTCGCTATGTTTTTCAAGGCTCCGTCATCTACTGAAGAAGACCTTAGAAATGCTAAGAACTTGGCAGATGATATGAAAGTTAATCTTTATATAAAAGACGTGGATATTTTTGTAGATGATCACATCATAAATAATTCAAAAGACAGGTGCTACCACTGTAAGAGCCATCTTTTCCGACAGGCTTTAGATTTAAAAAACGAGCTCGGCTACGGCTGTGTAATAGACGGTACAAACACCGACGACCACAAGGTTTATAGGCCAGGCCTTATGGCCCTAAGAGACTTGGGGGTTGTAAGTCCACTAAACGAGGCCGGTTTTTCTAAAGAAATGGTAAGAAAGCTTGCAGCAGAACTTAATATATCAGTGGCAAAAAGACCTTCTGCCCCATGTCTTTTAACAAGATTTCCTTACGGAACAAAGATTACCCCAGAGAAGCTTGAAAGACTAGAAAATGCAGAAAATTTTGTAAGAGGCCTTGGCTTTGAGAAATTTAGGGTCAGAGACCACGCAAATATAGCAAGAATCGAACTTGAACCTTGCGATTTTAATAAATTTATAGAAAAAAGAGTTGATGTCATAGATGAGTTTAAAAAATTAGGCTTTTCTTATGTAACTCTTGATTTAGAAGGCTTTAGGTCAGGATCAATGGATGAGGGCCTAAGTGAAGAAGAAAAAAAGAAATGGGTCTTATAATGGATAAAAAAACCTTAATTGCAAAAATTAAAAGCGGAGAAATTACAGAAGATGCTGCCCTTAAAATCCTAGATGACAAGGGCTATGAAGATATAGGCGATGTAGCCAAAATCGACTTTGCTAGAAAAGATAGGAGGGGCTTTCCTGAAGCTATCTACTGTGCCTCAAAGGATGACGATAGCCTGATTAAAATATTTAAGGCCTTCTACGACAGACGTGAATCTGTAATCGGGACTAGGGCAAGCAAGAGACAATTTGAAGTCGTAAAAAAAGTAATTCCTGATACAGAATATTCAGAACTTGGCCAAATAATTTCCTTGGATTATTCCAAAGAATCTGACAAAATAGGAGAGATTGCAATTGTGTCTGCTGGCACCTCCGACCTACCTGTTAGCCTTGAAGCAGAAATTACTGCAAGATTTCTAGGCGCAAGGGTCAAAACCTACAGGGATGTGGGAGTTGCGGGCGTCCATAGACTTTTAGATAAGATAGAAGAAATTAAATCTGCAAATGTAATTATAGCCATTGCTGGTATGGAAGCTGCCCTTGCTACAGTCCTTGCAGGCCTTGTAGATAAGCCAATCATAGCTGTCCCAACATCTGTAGGCTACGGTGCGAATCTTGGCGGCATTACTGCCCTTTTATCAATGATCAACTCCTGTGCAGAAGGAGTAAGTGTTGTAAATATCGATAACGGCTATGGTGCAGCCTACCAGGCCTGTCAGATAAATAAATTAATAGCGAAAGGAAGTAAGTAATGGATTTATATTTTGAAATGTACTCAGGTATAGCTGGAGATATGACAATTGGTGCCCTGCTTGACCTTGGGGCAAGCAAGGAAAAGCTTGTTGAAGGAATAAAATCTCTAGGACTTGACGGATATGAACTAGTCTTTGAAAGAGCGATGAAAAATGGGATTGACTCCTATAATTTCGATGTAATTTTTGAAGACCACGACCACCATCATCATAACCACGAACATCATCACGATCATCATGAGCATTCTCACAGTCATGACCACGACCACAGCCACGGTCACCACCATTCTCATGAACACTGTCACGACCATGATCATGACCATTCTCACGAACATAACCATAACCACGAACATTCCCACGACCATGTTCATAGAAACCTTGAAGTAATTACAGAAATAATTAATTCTTCAGACCTAAATGACAATATAAAGAAAAACTCCCTTGGTATTTTCGATATCATAGGGGATGCAGAAGCAAAGGCCCACGGCATAGCAAAATCCGAGGTCCACTTCCATGAGGTTGGGGCAATTGATTCTATAATCGATATTGTCGGCACCTGTATCTTGCTAGATGATCTTGGAGCAAACAATATTTACTTCTCAGACCTTTTTGAGGGTTGCGGCTATCAAATGTGTGCCCACGGCCCAATGCCAATTCCTGTGCCAGCTGTAGCAAATATTTTATCCGATTCTGATATAAACCTTAATTTTATAGGAGAAGAAGGCGAGCACATCACTCCAACTGGAGCTGCAATTGTAAAATACTTCTACAACAAGACACCAGAAAGTTTTAAAATCAAAAAAATAGGACTCGGTGCAGGCAACAAGGACTTTGAAAAAACAACCAACATCCTAAGGGTAATGGAAATCGAAAGAGATAAAAAAAAACTATAAAACTTCTAGAAACAAATATAGATGACACCAGCGGAGAAATCCTGGGCCATACTCTTGAAAAAATCATGGAAACAGCCCTTGATTGCTACTATAGTCCAATATTTATGAAGAAAAATCGCCCAGCCTATAAA
>CAUPHU010000004.1:0-31126 GCA_963511095.1 uncultured Anaerococcus sp.
GGACTAAGTGATATAGAAAATAAGAGCTTTTTATTAAGAGAAAAACTTGCTATAGATGAGGAAAAAAATCTTGGCTTTTTGGAAGAAATAAGAGAAAAATCAAATGACAGAAAAGCTATAGAGAGAATAGAAGAAAAGCTTAAGGCGATTAGAAAGGTGGAAGAAAGATGCGAATTTACGAACTAATAGATAAATTAAATGAAAAATATCCCTTTGACCTTCAAGAAGAGTGGGATAATTCTGGTTTACAATTAGGAAATCCTGAAAACACACTAAGTGGAGTTGTAATTTCCTTAGACCTCGAAGAAGAAACAGTCGATAAGGCAATAGCGACTAATTCAAATCTAATCATAACCCACCATCCATATTTATTTAGTCCGACAAATTCAATTGATTTTAGGGATGGTTTTTATAATAGACTTCAAAAATGCATCAAAAATGATATCACAGTCTACGCCTTCCATACAAATCTGGATATAGCAAAGGGAGGAGTTAATGATAATTTAGCAAATATCCTAGGCCTTAAAGATGTAAAAAGTCTTGAGACAGATAAAGAATTAGGTCTTGGTAGATATGGATATATTGATAAAACAAATGCTAATGACTACTTAAACTTTGTCAAAGAAAAGCTAGAAGCAGAAAATATAATTGCTTACGGAAATACTGATAAAGAAATTAAGAAAATAGGTCTATGTGGTGGTGCTGGTAGCTCGTTAATAGAAGACGCTATTTCGCTTTCCTGCGATTTAATGATTACAGGAGATGTAAAGTATCATGAAGCAATGGATTTATCAAATAAGGGCATAATTATCGCTGATGTGGGGCATTTTGCTAGCGAGAACCATATCATATTTAAATTACAAAAGGAAGTACAGGAAATAATTGGAAAAGAAGTTTATACCTTTTCTAAAACAGACTCATTTAGGAAGATATTTTAATTTTACTTTTTAGTAAAAATGAGGTATCTTATGTAAGAGTAAATCAGATAATCGCGGGGCGAGTAATCGCAACGAGGAAAGTCCGTGCACCGCAGAGCAAGGATGCTTGATAACGTCAAGTAGGAGTGATCCTCAGGCAAGTGCAACAGAAAGTATACCGCCAATTTTGGTAAGGTTGGAATGGTGAGGTAAGAGCTCACCAGCTGTCCTAGTGATAGGCAGGCTATGTAAACCCCATCCGGTGCAAGAACAAAATGGACATTAGGAGGCTTGCTCGGCCCGGTCCGGAAATGGTAGTTCGCTTGAGCTTATTAGCAATAATAAGACTAGATAGATGATTATCCACGACAGAACACGGCTTATAGGTTTACTCTTTACATATTTACTACATAATTGGTTACAAAAATCTAATTATTTTTAAATTTGATTACACTTTAAGAGGAAAATATTTATAATTATTGGGAAAATGTTAAAAAAATCCAAATAAGTATAAATAAATTGGCTTAAAGTGTAATTTTTTTGTAACTAATTATTGACATTTTTGTTAAAAAGATATAGAATTATCTTAGATTTCAAATAACAATACAGATTATAAACTAATCAAAACAATTAATTCATAACAATTGTGGAGGAGTAATTTTAAATGAGTAAAAAAAATATAGGAGCAGCATTATCAGTAATAGCTGCATCAGCGGCCGTTGCAACAGCATATGCTACTACTGTAACAGATTTAGAAAATGATAAACATACAAATTCACTAATTACAGAAGAAGACAAGGAAATTGATTCTTCATATTCCTTTGTAAAATCTGACTATACAAAAGAAGTTAAAAATACAAAGATCGCTGGTAGCGAAAGAAATGCTAAAAAAGCTAGCCAAGAGATTAAAAAAGATATAGTAATTGAACAAACAGCTAAAACTCTTGTTAAGCCACAAATTATTAAGGCTGAACAAATAAAAGAAGAAAAAGAAGCTCAAGAAGCTAAAGAAAATCAAGAAGTTGTAGAATATAACGACGCAAATATTGCTGAAGTTGTAAATTACGACGATAAGAATCTAGACGAATTAATAGAAACACCTGCTGAAGAAAATAAGGCAGAAGTTGTTGAATATGATGATAGACCAATTGCTGAAGTAGAACAAACTACATACGAAACTAAAGCGGCAAATAACGAAGGACAACAAGTTGAAGAAGTAAAGCCTGAGCCTGTTTCCAATAATGTAGAAGAAGTTAAAGAAGAAGTAAAGGCTCCAGTTGTTTCTGAGAAATTTGTTAATACAGCTTCACTTAACATAAGAAGTTCAAAAGACGCTACAAATGCAAACAATATAGTTAGATCAATTAACGCTGGCGATAAATTAGTTGGCCGCATTGAAGGCGACTGGTTTGTAACTAACGAAGGATATGTTAGCTTATCTTATCTAGCTAATTATTATCCACAAGATTTAGTAAATCAAATAAAGGCAGAAGCTGAAGCTAAGAGACTTGCTGAAGAAGCAAGAAAGGCTGAAGAAGCTAAACTTGAAGAAGCGAAAAGAGCTGAAGAAGCAAGAAAAGCACAAGAGGCACAAGCAGCCCAAGCTCAAAGACAACAAGTAAAAGAAGTAGTTAGAGAAGTAGAACAAGTAGTTGAAACACAAGCACAAAATGCACAAGCCCCAGTAGGACAAGGTGCTCAAGGTGCAGTAAATGTAGCTACTCAATTTGTTGGCATGCCATATGTTTGGGGTTCTTCAAATCCAAACGTTGGTTTTGACTGTTCAGGTCTTACATCTTATGCCTATAGACAAGTTGGTATAACTCTACCACACTCATCTGCAGCTCAATTTAACAATGGATATGCAGTTGACGTTAACAACCTACAAGTAGGAGACTTAGTATTCTTCTCATTTGGTGGTGGCCAAATTGACCACGTGGGTATGATTACAAGCTCTGACGGAACATTTGTTCACGCTTCAACACCAAACACTGGTGTAAGAATTGACAACATATTCAATGGTTCTTACCAATCAGCATATAGAGGTGCTAGAAGAATTTATTAATAATAAAACACACGCCCAAGGCCAAAAGTCAAGGGCGTTTTTATTTAGGAAAAATTATGGAAATAATTAGTACAAAAATAATAAGAGAAGAAATTATAAAAAGATTAAAAGACCATAACTTTGCAAACAAAGTTTTACTATTAAGCAAAAAACCAAATGAAGAAGCCCTATATTATAAAAAAGTAATCATAAAAAGATGCAAGGAATTCGGTATCGAATATATTGATAAAGAATTTAAAGACGAAAATAATGAAAAAATTCTAGATTTTATAAATTCTTATGATCCTGAAGATGGTTTCATAGTTTTAGCACCATTTGGAGATGGAGAAGACTTATCTATATTAAAAGAAAATATAAGGCTAAAAGATCTTGATTCTTTTACATACAAAAGTCAGGGCAAGATATTTGATGGTCGCAAAGAGAGTCTCCCTGCAACAGCAAGGGCTATAGTTCGTTTCATGGATGGGCAAAATATTGATTACAAGGGTAAAAATATTGTAATTGCCAATAATACTAATATTATAGGTAGACCTCTCGCAACATATTTAGCCACTCAGAGAGCAAGTGTTAGAATAATTAATAGCTTGACTAAAGATCCAAAATCTATTATTAAGAATTCAGATATTTTTATATCTGCTATAGGTAAAGCAGAGTATTATGACAAATCTTATTTTAAGGATGGCTCTTTTATAATAGATGTGGGAACTTCTTATAAAAATGGTAAGATAATTGGAGATGTAGATTACGATTCAATAAAAGACCTAGATGGTAAATATCTAGGAAGTAAAAACGGTATTGGATCAATTACGACGATAACATTAGTGGAAGGACTTATAGATTAATGCCAATAGTTAATAATGAAGAAGATTTAAAAAGATATAATGAATTTGTTAGAAACTCTGAATATGCAAGACCAATGCAAGACACTAATTGGTCTAAGATAAAAAGCAACTGGACAAATGACTATGTTTATCTAGAAGAAAATAAACAAATTGTTGCGGCCATGTCTGTTATTGGTATAAAAAATACCAACGGAAAGCACTTTTTATACGCACCTCGTGGACCTGTTTGTGATTTTAGGGATACAAAGCTTGTTGAAGCTTTAATTAAAGAAGCAGAACCACTTAGGGATAAATATGATGCTTTTCTTTTAAGAATGGATCCTGAATTAAATTTTGATGAGAAACTTGTGTACGATTATAGAAAACTTGGCTATGACTTTAGGTCTGTAGGCATTGATACCCATGCCTTTACCCAACCAAGATACAATATGATTATTGACTTGACAAGCCATGATGAGGATTTAATTTTTGAGAGTTTTTCTTCTAAAGGTAGGTATAACGTTAGGAAATCAATTAGATCAGGTATAAATACAATTAAAGAGACCAGTGAAGAAGGCCTAGATATTTTTTATGAACTTACAAAGATAATGGCAGAAAGACAAGAAATAGGACATAGACCAAAAGATTATTATGATAGACTCATAAAATATCTTGGTGGCGAGATTTTCATCTCATATTTTGAAGGAAAAGCTCTATCAGCATCCCTCTTAATCCCATATGGTAAAAAAGTCTATTACCTATATGCAGCAAGCTCAAATGAAATGAGAAATAAGATGCCAAATTATAATATGATTTGGGAAGAGATTAAGTGGACAATAGAAAATGGCTATGACTACTTAGACCTTGGTGGCACTTTTAGCCTAGATACAAATGACGGATTATATAGATTTAAGCAATCTTTCTGCTATCCAGACAAGTACTCAAACTTCATAGGAGAACTGGATGTAGTCTATGATAGAGAAAAATACGAAGACTTTTTAATAACTAAATAAACAATAAAAAATATCCCTTCATTCCGAGGGGATATTTTTATGTTTGTTTGATTTCTGCTCTTATTATAATGATGTTGCAACATTAATTGCTTCACTATATTCTGGTAGATCTGTATTTTGTTTAAGGTAGTTTACAAATTGAATTGTATTATCTTTGTCAACTACGAATACAGAACGGTTTAGAAGCTTTAATTCTTCTATTAAAGTTCCATACTTATCTGCGAAGTCGCTATTATTATAGGCAGACACAAATTTGATTTTGTCTGTTTTTTTAACACGTTTAAACCTTGATTGTCCAAAAGGTAAATCGTTTGAAACAGTTATTACAACAATATTATCTGAAAATTCTTCGGCAGCTTTTTGGAATAGTTTTGTCTGAAGCTCGCAAACATCTGTATCTAGTGAAGGTACTACAGATATAATTTTAATTTTTCCTTCTTCATCCTTATAAAAATCATAAGGTGAAAGGTCCATATTACAAGCTTTGAAATTAGGGGCCTTATCACCAATTTGAAGCGTATCTCCCTTAACAGTTACCTCCACTGTACCGAATTTTCCTTTTCTTGACATATTTTCTCCTTACTATATTCACTTACACTCTTATTACCTATATTCTATCTCAATTGACAACGTTTATCAATTAAAAGTTAAAAATAATTACTTTAACAGTGATTGTAAATAAGGGAAAGATGGGGTATAATTAGCTAGTATGAATTAATAAGGAGGCAAAATGGCTAAAATAGTTTTACAAGCAGACAAAAGAGAAGCTACTGGTAAAAACGAAGTTAAAAAAATTAGAAATAAAGAACTTATACCAGGAGTTATCTATGCTAAAAATCAAGAAAATGTAAATGTTCAATTCACAGCTAGAGATTTTGAAAAAGTACTTAGACAAGCAGGAACATCTACTATTATTTCCCTAGATATCAATGGAGAGACACAAGAAGTTCTTATAAAGGATTTCCAAAATCACCCATACAAGAACCAATTTTTACACGTTGATTTCCAAGCGATTGACCAAAACGAATCAATCAGAGTTACTGTACCAGTTGTCCTATTAAATAGAGATGACATGAACGTAGTAGAAGGTGTACTAGTACAAAATCTTGACGATGTTGAAGTAGAATGTCTACCAAAATACATCCCACAAACAGCTGAAGTTGATGTAAAAGAAATGCAAATCGGTGATAACAAAACAATTGCTGATCTTGATATCTTCGCAGACGAAAACATCACAATCCACGCTGATGAAGAAGAAGTAGTATGCTCATTACAAGAAGTAGCTGAAGAAGTAATCGAAGAGGAAGATGCAGAAGCTGTTGATGCAGCAGACGTACCAACTGTAGATGAAACTGAAGAAGACGAAGAAGACGCAGAATAATTTTTAAAACCATTGGTCTAAAAAAGACAATGGTTTTTTTATTTTCTACTTTTAAGGCATAAAATATATAGCTAGACTTAAATTGCAATTATATAGTATAATAATATTATGAATGGTAAATTTATAGTTTTTGAAGGGCCTGATGGGTCCGGCAAAACAACGATAATAAAAAAAGTCAAAGAGATACTAGAAGAAAAAAGTAAGGAAATAAGCTATTATAGGGAACCTGGTGGTACAGATATTTCTGAAAAAATAAGAGAAATTATCATAGATAATGACAACCATCTTATGGACCCAAAGACTGAGGCCTTATTGTTTGCTTCATCAAGAGCCCAGCTTGTGGCAGAAAAAATTATTCCTGATTTAGAAGCTGGTAAGATTGTAATATGTGATCGATTTGTTATGTCATCACTACTATATCAAGGCCTAGGCAGAAAACTTGGCATAGATAATATTAAAAATATAAATGACTTTGCGACCGCAGGTATAAAGCCAGACTTAACTTTATTTTTTAATATAGATTACAAGACTGCCCTTGAGAGAAAAAGAGCGAATTTTTCTCCGGACAGGCTAGAAAATGAAGATTTTTCCTTCCACAAAACCATTTTTGATGGCTATCTAGAAATGGCGGACTTATATAAAGATGAAATTGTAAAAGTGGATGCAAGAAAATCTATAGAAGACCTAACAAGCGATGTAATGGCTATAATAAATCAATTATTGGAGGATTAGGATGAAATTATTAGTTGCTATAGTTCAAGATGCAGATGTTAATTTTTTAATTGATGCCTTAACTGAAAAAGGATACAGGATAACAAAGTTATCTACAACAGGCGGATTTCTTAAAAAAGGAAACACAACCCTATTAATAGGTGTAGAAGAAGAAAAACTTGATGAAGCCTTAGGTATAATAGAGAAAAATTGTAAGAAGAGAAACACAACAACAACAATTATAAATCCAACAGGTGAAAGCTCACTTATAAGCTCAACTGTTCCAATAGAGATAGGCGTAGGTGGAGCGACAATATTTATAATAGACGTTGAACAATATATACAACTATGAGCTTATTAGAAAGTCAGATAAAAAATAAAAATCTATCAAATGCATATATAATTGAAGGTGAGGACTTAGAGAATAATCTAGAATACGCCAAAGGTTTTAGCAAAAAAGTATTTGAATCTTATGATTTAAGTCCAAATCTTACAACAAATCCAGATTTTGAAATAATTGATAAGGACCCTATAGACATACAGACTATAAGGTCCTTAATCAAAGATATGGTAATAAGACCTGTAAATAATAAGATGAAGATTTACATAATTCAAAATGCTCAAAATCTAAGGATTGAAGCTGCAAATGCAATGCTAAAAAGCTTAGAAGAGTTAAAATCTTATACTCTTATTGTATTTACAGTAGATAATAGTGGAAAAATCCTTCCAACTATAAGATCTAGGTGCCAAATTATTTCACTTAATACTAGTAAAGAAGAAATAGAACTAGATATGGACAGGCTATCTGACTTGGTGGCAAAAGTATACGAAGGAGATTTATCAGCATATTATAAAGAGAAAGATTTTTTATCTTCTTTTAATGAAGGAAAGTCAATTCTTATGGAAGGTTTGATTAAAATATTAAGAGACCTAATCCATAAAAAATATCTAGACCTAGATAATAAGTCTGGATATTTTTATAATATAGAAAGACTTGATAGGCTTAGTCTATCTAAGATAGAGAAGCTTATCGATAGAATTGAAAAAATACATAGGTCTTATAGAAATAATATAAATTTTGAGTTGAGTACAGAAAATATATTTTTAAATATATATAAAGAAGGCAGGATACGATAATGAATGTAGTCGGGATAAGATTTAAAGAAGCGGGCAAAATCTATTATTTTTCCGCGAATAATCTATCATTAAATTTTAAGGATAAGGTAATAGTAGCAAGCTCTAATGGCTTAGAGCTTGCTGAAATAGCCTTGGCAAATATAGATATAGATCAAAATAAATTTGATAAAACCCTCTCACCAGTCATCAGAAAGGCAACTGGTAGAGATATAGAAATTTACGAAGAAAACCTAGAAGATGCAAAAGAAGCTATAAAAATTGCCCAAAATAAGGCGGCAAGTCATAAACTTGATATGAAAATAGTTGATAGTGAATATAGCTTTGATAGATCTAAAATTACATTCTATTTTACCGCTGAGAATAGGGTAGACTTTAGGATGCTGGTAAAGGATTTAGCCTCCATATTTAAAAATAGGATTGAACTAAGACAAATTGGTGTAAGAGACCATGCAAAGCTAAAAGGATTTTATGGGACTTGTGGCCAGAAATCATGCTGCTCAAGATTTATGACAGATTTTTCTCCCCTATCAATCAAGATGGCAAAAGATCAGGGGATAACTTTAGATCCAGCTAAAATATCTGGAATTTGTGGCAGGCTAATGTGCTGCTTATCTTTTGAAGAAGATAATTATTTAAAGGCAAAAAAATCAATGCCTAAACCTGGGTGCAAGGTGGAAACCGAAGATGGATTTGGTGTGGTTCTAACAAACGACTATGTTAGGGAAGTATGCAAGGTTAGGATAAAAACTAAGGATGATAATGAGGAAATAGAAGAGTATTACAAGGCATGTGACATAAAAAGAACTAACTGATAATAATTATCAATTTGTATAAATAATCATTATTAACGACTTTTAAGTATAAAAATATAAAAATAGTTGACAAATAGTGAATAAAATTGTATACTAGACTTATAATAAATAAGGAGGAAAATTATGGCATATAAAATAGATGAAAATATTTGCATTTCATGCGGATCATGTGAAGGTGAATGTCCAGTAGGAGCTATCTCACAAGGCGATGTAGCATACGAAATAGATGCAGATGCTTGTATTGATTGTGGTGCATGTGCAGCAGTTTGCCCAGTAGAAGCAATCGACCAAGAATAATTAACTACATAAAATAAAAACATAAAAAGAAGACCCTTTAGAGGGTCTTTTTTGTTGGAGCTAGAAACAGGATTTGAACCTGCAACCTTCGGTTTACGATACCGCTACTCTGCCGTTGAGTTATTCTAGCCTATAATTTTATTCTACCCATTTTTTTCTCATTTTATAGGTAAATTCATTGTTAAAATCAAAGAAATTGATATAATAATTATCATGGAGTTATTATGGACTATACATTTATTTTAAATCAAATTTACAATTTAATAAGTAATAACAATATCCTCTTAGCAATAGTAATTCTTGTGCCAGTTCTTCTATTATTTTTCATTATATCAAGGACTTTTAGAAAAAGCGGTTTGTTTTTATTAGCTCTTACCTTTTTGGCAGATCAAACAATAAAAAATCTACCTTTTGATATATACGGGACATATCCTATAGCTTATAATATTGTGACTGGATTTTTTGTAATTGGCTTTTTAAACTTTTTTATAAGAGTTCTTTTTATGCTTAGAAAGGCAAGTAAAAAAGAAAAAGAAGATTCTAGATTAAATCACTTTTTCAAATTTACAGGTATTAAGCCCTTTATTCTTATGCTTATTATAAATCTGGCTAATAATAATTCCTTTATACCCAAAAGCATAGTAAACTTATTTACAAGTTTATCTTTTCTTTATATGGCCTTTAGAACTTTATATTCAACCTATCTTTACCTAAGTACAAAGGAGAAAATTGTTATAGATGATGGGATGGATTTTGAGGATATAGACGCTTATATAAACGGAGAGATGCCAAGCAAAAATCAAAACAGAATCATAAAGAGAAAAATTAAAGATAATCATAATGAAGAAAAAGATGAAGATGTAAAAATTTTCTCAAATAAGGATAAAAATATATACACAAATCCAATTTCGATTTCAGATATAAAGGAAGAAAAGGCTAAGGAAGAAACTATAAAAAATATAGAAAAAGATTTATCAAATACAGACATGATAAATATGATTCAAAACACTAGATTTCCAAACATTACAACAATTAGCCTAACAGATCTTAGAAAAAATACAAAAGAAGCCTACACCAGCAGTAAAGCTAAATTTAATCTAATCGAGGATGACCAGTATGAGGCCGAGCTGATATTTGAAAAGATGAATGATTATGACTATGGTAGATTTGTAGACATGCTACTAAAATATTATTATAATAGAAATGACTACAAGTTTGAACTTAGTATATCACCAAGTGATAATAAGGATTTTAAGGTAATTTTCTACGATCCGACAAAGGTTCTTGGTTCTGATACAAAGGAAGCTTTGGATATATCAGGAAAAGTTATATCAATGGATTTTCCAAAATATAAGATAAATTTTGTCAAGGATAACTATTGATATGGAAAAAAAATATTTAGAAATTTGGAAAAGTGACAGGCCTTTTTTCACTTCAGGTCACCTAAAGATTATAGCCTGCCTAACCATGTTTTTAAGTCATTTGGCCCAGTCTAACTTATTATATAGCCTAGGCTATATCAAGTTTGCAGATTTTTGTATGCTAATTGGACGAGTGGCCATGCCTTTATTTTGCTTTATGCTTGTCCAGGGAGCAATCCATACTAGGGATAGGAAATCCTATTTAATAAGGTTGTTTATTTTTGCCCTTGTTTCTGAAATCCCTTTTGACCTAGTTTTTAGCGGACAAATTTTAGGATTTGAAAACCAATTTGATAAGCAAAATGTTATTATAACCTTATTTTTGGGAACAAGTCTAATTACTTTCTGGGAATACTTAAATGAAAAGTTAAAAAATTTGTTTATAAAAATAGGGCTTATGATTATTTCTTATTGGCTGATTGCTGATATAGCCTTAAGCGTAAGATCTGACTATCATTTTTTTGGTGTTAGGGCTATAGCGCTTTTGTACTTATCTAGAAATAACAAATACTTGACTGCGCTTGCTCTTTTTTATGGATTTTATTTTGAAGCAAGAACCCATGGATTTGAACTTTATATACCTTATATAGTTTACTTATCGATCCCTCTTATACTTTTATATAATGGCAAAAGAGGGAAGTATCCTAAATATGGTTTTTATTTATTCTATCCAGGACATTTACTATTAATATATTTATTGAAGTTAGTTTTATTATAGGGAAGTTATGCAAATTACAGAAATTTTATCAAAAGAATTGAATATCAAAGAAGATAGCATAGAAAATGTTATCAAACTCTTGGATGAAGGCTCTACAGTTGCCTTTATCGCAAGGTACAGAAAAGAAGTTACAGGAAACCTCACCGATGTTGAGATAAGAAATATTGAAAAGAATCTAAATAAATTAAGAAACATCGAAAAAAGACAAGAAGAGATTATCAAGCTAATTGATGAAAAAGGAAAGTTAACTGAAGAATTAAAGGCAGAAATTTTAGCGAGTAATTCTCTAACAATCCTTGAAGATATCTACGCTCCATACAAGTCAAGAAGAAAGACCAGGGCAGATATAGCAAGAGAATTTAATCTTGAAGCTTTTTTGAATATTCTTCTAAATGATATTGTAAGTGAGGAAGAAGCTATAGAAAAAGCAAAAGAATATCTAACTGAAGGATTAGAAGATGAAAAAGAAGTTATAGCGAGAGCTCTTGATATTTTAGCAGAAGATATTGCAAATACAATCGACGCTAGAAATATTATTAGACGTGATGGTTTATTGAGGGCAAGCTTTATTACAAGTCTTAAGGCAGAAGAAGATAGTCTCTACGAATCCTACCATGATTTTTCTAAAAAACTTAAGGATCTTAAGTCTTTCCAAATTTTGGCTATAAATAGAGCTGAGAAAGAAGATGTACTTTCTGTAAAAATCGAATTTTCAGATGAATACAATAAAAAGTTAATCTATAAGCTTGTAAGCGAAGGAAGAGACTTTAATCCATACCAAAAAAATCTTGTAGAACTTACTATTGATGATGCCTACAAAAGACTAATGCTTCCTTCTATTACAACAGAGTTACGTAATAAACTTACAGAAGAAGCGTGCGAAGAGTCAATTAAAGTTTTTGGAGAAAATTTAAAACCATATCTATTACAAAGGCCTATCAAAGGTCAAGTTGTTATGGGGCTTGATCCCGGATTTAGGACAGGATGTAAGGTTGCAGTTGTAGATAAGAATGGCAAGTTTTTAGATCAAGCAGTAATCTATCCAGTAGAACCTCATAAGAATGAAAGAGAATCCATAGCAACCCTAAAAAGCTTGATAGAAAAGCACGGGGTAAGCTTAATTGCCCTAGGAAATGCTACAGCCTCTAGAGAAACAGAACTTGTAATTGATAAATTAATTAAAGAGATCGACGGAGTTTCATATGCCATTGTAAATGAGGCCGGTGCCAGTGTTTATTCTGCATCTAGCCTTGGAGAAGAAGAATTTCCAGACCTTGATGTTACTATTAGAGGGGCGATTTCTATGGCAAGACGTCTACAAGATCCTATGGCAGAGCTTGTAAAAATAGAGCCAAAACACATTGGAATTGGCCAATACCAACACGATCTTGACGGCAAAAAACTTGATGAAGAGCTATCTAAGGTTGTGGAAGATGCAGTAAACGAAGTTGGAGTTGCAATTAATAACGCATCTTACAAACTTTTATCATATGTATCAGGTCTTAACCAGAATCTTGCAAAAAGAATTGAAGAAGACTATAAGGAAGGGAAAATCACCTATAGAAAGGACCTCTTAGAAGTTAAGGGCCTTGGAAAGAAAACCTACGAGCTTGCTGCAGGATTTTTAAGATTCCCATCTTCTCCAGAACTATTAGACAATACTGGTGTCCATCCAGAATCATATAAGATAGCAAAAAAACTTCAGGGCAAGGACCTTGATAAGATAGATATAGAGAAAACTTCTGAAGAACTAGAAGTAGGAATTCCTACCTTAAAAGATATAATTGCTGAACTTAAGAAACCAGGCAGGGACCCAAGGGATGATAATCCAGAAATCTTAACAAAAAAAGAAGTTATGGGAATCGATGACCTAGAGATAGGTATGGTTCTTAAGGGCAAGGTGAGAAATATTACTGACTTTGGTGCCTTTGTTGATATTGGAGTCGGCACTGATGGTCTTGTCCACGTATCAGAAATTGCAGACAAATTTGTCAAAAATCCACATGATGAGCTTACAAATAGTCAGGTGGTTAGTGTTAGAATTATTGAAATTGATAAGAAAAAAGAAAGAATTGGTCTTTCGATGAGGAGTGTAAATTAATGAAATTATCGAATTACTATATGCCAACCCTAAGAGAAGATCCGGTTGATGCAGAAACAGCAAGTCATAAGCTTCTAGTTAGAGGTGCTTTTATAAGACAACAAGCATCTGGAATTTATTCATTCTTGCCACTTGGTAAGAAGGTCTTAAATAAAATAGAAGCAATTGTTAGAGATGCGATGGATAGACACGGAGCCATTGAAGTATCAACATCAATCCTTCAGCCAAGACAAATTTGGGATGATTCAGGCAGATGGGATACTTTTGGTCCAGAGATGTTTAAGGTCAAAGATAGACACGAAAGAGAATATGCCCTAGGACCTACAGCAGAAGAATCATTTGTAGATTTAGTCAAAAATGAATTAAATTCTTATAAGCAGCTACCACTAAATTTATATCAAATAGTAGATAAGTTTAGGGACGAAAAAAGACCAAGATTTGGTATTAATAGGGCAAGAGACTTCTTAATGAAAGATGCCTATACCTTTGATGAAGATATGGAGGGTCTTGAAAAAGCTTATCAAAATATGTGGAAAGCCTATGAATATGCTTTTGACCATATGGGGCTTGACTACAAAATAGTAGAAGGCGACTCAGGAGCCATGGGTGGACATAAGTCACATGAATTTATTGCTCTTTCTGAATCTGGTGAAGGAATAATTCTATACACAGAAAATAGCGATTCAGCCTATACAGATGAAAAAGCAAGAGCGATAATTGATCCATTAGAAGAAGAATTAAAAGAACTTGAACTAGTTGAGACAACTGACAAAAAGACTATTGAAGATGTAAGTAATTTCCTAAACACTGAGGTTAAAAGATGCGCTAAGGCAGTTGACCTTATAGTTGAAGGAGAACCTGTATTTGTCTTTATCCCAGGTGATAGGGAACTAAATATGGCAAAATTAATATCTTATCTAAGAGTGCCAGAGCATGAAATTGAAATGGCTGATGATGAAACAATCGAAAAACATACCAAGGCACCAGCAGGCTATACTGGCCCAATTGGTATAGACGAAGCCAGGATAATAATAGATGAGTCATTGACAAAGATAAATAACCTAGTTGTGGGTGCAAATAAACCTGGTTACCACTATATAAATGCCAACTACGGCAGGGACTTCGAAGGCGAAATAGCTGAAGATTTAACACTGGCAAAAGAGGGGGATGAAGCTTTCGATGGTTCTGGAACCTACAAGGCAGCTCGTGGTATTGAAGTAGGAAATATCTTCCAACTTGGGACAAAATACTCAGAAAGCCTAGATGCTAAATTCCTTGACCAAAATGGAGTTGCAAAACCATTTATAATGGGATCTTATGGTATAGGTATTTCAAGATCAATATCTGCAATTGTAGAGCAAAATCACGACGATAAGGGAATTATCTGGCCAACAAGTGTTGCACCATTTGAAGTAATAATCACACTTATAAATTCTAACAAGGAAGATCAAGCCAAACTTGCTGAAAAAATCTATGATGAATTTAAGAGTAAAAGAATTGATGTAGTCTTAGATGATAGAAAAGAACGTCCAGGTGTAAAATTTAATGACAGAGACCTAATTGGTATTCCTTATAGGATAACTGTAGGAAAAGATGCAAGCGAGAATGTTGTTGAATACTCAACAAGAAAAGAAATGGAAAACGAAAAAATATCAGCAGATGAAGCTATAGAGAAAATCATAGAAAATATAGCAAATGATTTAAAACTTAATTAGTAAAATCTAATTATAAAAGTATGATATTAGTATAGAAAAAATAGGGCTTTGCCCGGAGGAGAAAAAATGTTAGTTAATGCAAAAGAAATGTTAGACTTAGCTTATGAAAATGGTTATGCAATTGGACACTTCAATACAAATAACCTTGAGTGGACAAAGGCAATCCTACTTGCAGCTGAAGAAAAAAAGACTGCTGTAATTATTGCGGCAAGTGAAGGTGCAGCAAAATACATGGGTGGCTTCAAAACTGTAGCTGACCTTGTAAAAAATCTTCATGATCATCTTAATATCACAGTTCCAGTAGCAATTCACCTTGACCACGGTTCATATGAAGGAGCAAAAGAATGTATTGAAGCTGGATTTACTTCAGTAATGTTTGATGGCTCACACTTCCCAATCGAAGAAAACCTTGAAAAAACAAGAGAAATCGTAGAATTAGCTCACGCTAAAGGTATCTCTGTAGAAGGTGAAGTTGGTGGTATCGGCGGAGAAGAAGACGGTGTTACATCAGCTGGTGAACTTGCAGATGTTGAAGAATGTAAAAATCTTGCAGCATGCGGAATTGACTTTTTAGCAGCAGGTATTGGTAACATCCACGGTGTATACCCAGCAGATTGGCAAGGACTAAACTTTGACAGACTTAAGGAAATATCTGATGTTGTTAAAATGCCAATAGTACTTCACGGTGGTACAGGTATTCCAAATGACCAAGTTAAGAAAGCTATCAGCCTAGGCGTTTCTAAAATTAACGTAAATACTGAATGTCAAATCGAATTTGCTAAGGCTACTAGAAAATATATCGAAGAAGGAAAAGACCAAGAAGGCAAGGGCTTTGACCCAAGAAAACTTCTTCTTCCAGGAACAAACGCAGTACAAGCAATTGTAGAAGAAAAAATTGATATGTTTGGTAGCGAAAATAGCGCTAAATAATATATTTTGAGTTAAAAGGGGCTGTTAATAAGGCCCCTTTAGTGTATTTTATTATGGATAATTTAAAAGATAAAAAACTAGTTGAACTAAGAGAAATTGCCAAAGATTTGGGCATAGAATCAATTAGCAAATATAGAAAAGATGAGCTTATAAAGCTAATAATTGAAGAAGAAAAATCCAAAGAGGAAGAAAGCAAAGAAGCTAGGGAAAATGACTTAGGAGCAAAATTTGATTGCGACGGAATCCTAGAAATACTTCCTGATGGTTTTGGTTTCTTAAGAACCCAACTTTATGAATCGGGCGATGACGATATCTATGTACCACCTAAGCAAATAAAGATGTTTAGGCTAAAAACGGGTGACTATATAGAAGGAATCGCTCGTGAAAAGCATGATAAGGACAAGTTTTCTCCACTTATTTTTGTCTCAACTGTCAATGGAATAAAGCCAGGAGATGCTTATAATAGAGAATTATTTGAAGACTTAACACCAATCTACCCAAACGAAAGAATTAGTGTGGAAACCGATGACAAACATATTTCTGGTAGGATAATAGATGTAATAAGCCCTGTAGGACGTGGTCAAAGAGGTCTAATAGTTTCCCAGCCTAAGGCAGGTAAAACCACTCTTATTAAGGAAATAGAAAGAGCCTTAGAGAAAAACTATGACGACCTTAAGATAATAGTTCTTTTAATCGATGAAAGGCCAGAAGAAGTTACAGATTTTATAAGATTTGTAAATGAATACAGGGATCCAGATAATGTACTTATGCGTACAGAAGTTGCTGCATCAACCTTTGACATGCCACCACAAAACCATATTGATATAGCAGAAATGGTTCTTGAAAGGGCAAAAAGATTTGTAGAAGAGAAAAAAGACGTAGTAATTCTCCTTGACTCTATTACAAGGCTTGCAAGGGCCTATAACATTATGACTCCTCAATCAGGAAGGACTTTATCAGGTGGTCTTGATCCTCTAGCCTTAGTAGGTCCAAAACAATTTTTTGGAGCAGCAAGAAATATTGAAAACGGAGGATCGCTTACAATCCTTGCCACAGCCCTTGTGGATACAGGTTCAAGGATGGATGATATGATCTTTGAAGAATTCAAGGGTACAGGAAATATGGAAATCCATCTAGATAGAAGACTTTCAAATAGAAGGATTTTCCCTGCAATTAATATCGAAAAATCATCTACAAGACGAGATGACCTTCTCCTCTCAAAAGAAGAAATGGATGCGGTTTTCAAATTAAGAAAATCGGACCTAAACACAATAGAATCTATTGTTGAACTAATAGATTGGATGAAGAGAACCAAGTCTAACAAACAATTTGTAGATTTGATAAATTCGTCCCTTAATTAACTTGAATTAAAAAGATATAGCAGGTATAATTTATATTGCTTATTGAAATGGAAAATAGAGGTGAATTATGAATAAAGAATTACATCCAGAATATCACCAAGCTAAAGTAACTTGTATGTCATGTGGCAACGAGTTTACTGTAGGTTCAACAGAAGAAGAAATCAAAGTAGAAGTTTGCAACAATTGTCACCCATTCTACTCTGGTAAACAAAGAACTGCTGAACGTGGTGGTAAGGTAGAAAGATTTAACAAAAAATACGGTAGAAAATAATAGTATGAGAAATAATAAGGTAAGGCAACTTACCTTATTTTTGTGTAAAATAATGAAAATATCAGACTTTTTAAAAATAGATTATGATACGACTTTAATTGCCCTAACTTATATCCTAGGTAAAAGTAAGTCCTATATTCTATTAAATCAAGATTTAAAACTAAATAGCGAGCAAAGTCAAAGATTAAATGATATAATAAATAAGAGAAAGAAGTCATACCCACTCCAATATGCAATTGGGGAATGGGAATTTTATAATCTTAGGCTAAAGGTAGACAAAAGAGCCCTTATACCAAGGTTCGAGACGGAAATTATTGTTGATTATATAATTAAGTCCGACATAAAAAAAGAAAAAATTTTAGATATTGGCACAGGTACGGGTGCAATAGCCCTAAGCCTTGCAAAAAATATAGAAAACTCAAAGGTAATAGGTTCAGACATAGAAAATAAAGCGCTTAGCCTTGCTATAGAGAATAAAGACTTTACTAAAATTTCTAATGTAGACTTTATAAAATCTGACTTATTTGAAAATATCGATGGTAAATTTGACCTAATTATTTCAAATCCTCCTTATATTAATAAGAAAGACTATGGGAATTTAGAAAAAGAATTATACTTCGAACCAAAATCAGCTCTTTTTGGCGGTGATGATGGACTCTTATTTTATAAAAAGATTATAAATGAAGCTCCTAATTACTTAAAGGAAGAAGGCCATTTAATATTTGAAATAGGTTATGATCAAAAAGAAATTTTAAATGATTTACTTAAAGATAAAGGATTTAAAAGTATCATAAATCTAAGAGATTTTAATGATTTTGATAGGTTTATTATTGCACAGAAAGGATAAAGTATGTTTGATAACTTAGAACATGTTAGAGAAAATTACAAACAATTAGAATTAAAACTTGCAGACCCTGCTGTTTTGGCAGACATGGATCAGTTTAGAAAAGTATCTAAAGAATACAATTCACTAAAACCAATAGTAGAAAAATATGAAGAGATAAAAAATGCTGAAGATACAATAGCAGAAAACCAAGAACTTATAAATGATGCAGAAGACCAAGATATGATTGATATGCTAAAAGAAGAAATTGATGAAAACAAACACAATCTAGAAGTTTTTAAAGATGAAATGCAAATTCTTCTAATACCAAAAGACCCTAATGATGAAAGAGACGTAATTGTAGAAATAAGGCCAGGTGCAGGTGGAGATGAAGCCGGACTTTTTGCTGGAGACCTTTACAGAATGTACAATATGTACGCTGATAAGGCTGGTTTTAAGACTGAAGATATAGAAGTAAATACCCAAGGAGTGGGCGGAATTAAGGATGCAACCTTTGTAGTAAGAGGTGAAGGAGCCTATTCTAAACTAAAATATGAATCAGGTGTCCACAGGGTTCAAAGAGTGCCAGAAACAGAATCTGGTGGTAGGATTCACACATCTACAGCTACAGTTGCAGTATTGCCAGAAGTCGATGAAGTTGAGCTTCACATTGACCCAAATGACATACGAGTTGATGTTTATAGATCAAGTGGTAACGGTGGCCAGTCTGTAAATACAACAGACTCTGCAGTAAGACTTACCCACATTCCAACAGGTCTAGTAGTTGCAATTCAGGATGAAAAAAGTCAGATCAAAAACAAGGATAAGGCTATGAGAGTCCTAAGAGCAAGACTTTATGAATTAGAAGAAGAAAAAAGAAATAAAGAAATAGCTGATAATAGAAAAAGCCAGGTTGGAACTGGTGATAGGTCAGAAAGAATTAGGACTTATAATTTCCCTCAAGGAAGAATTACAGATCATAGGATAAATAAGACAGTTTACCAATTAGATGATTTCCTAAATGGTGATATAGAAGATATGATTAATTCCTTAATTGCAGAAGATCAAACTAGAAAACTTGAAAAAATAGGCGAGGAAGAATAATTGTTTAATTTTTTGGCAAAGAAATTTGTAAAAGATCATGAAAATATTGATGATCCAAATGTTAGGCTAAACTTAATAAGCCTATCTTCTATGATGGGAATTGTTATGAATATCATGCTTTTCCTATCAAAAATATTCTTAGGTCTTTTTACAAAATCAACAGCGATTTTAAATGACGCTTTTAACAACTTGTCAGATTCAGTTGTTTCAATTATGGCTCTTGTCGGATCAAAATTTTCCAAAAAACCTGCCGATGAAGACCATCCTTTTGGTCATGGCAGGCTAGAGTATGTTGTTGCTCTTTTGGTATCAATAGTGATAATGTATGTGGGACTTATGCTCTTTATAAATTCTGCAAAAAGTTTTAGTGATAAGAATCCCAATGGGCTTAATCTCTTATCTTTTGCAATTCTTTTTGCGGGTATACTTATAAAAGTGTATATGTATTACCTAAACGGTAGGCTATATAAACAATTAGATTCAGACTTAAACCTAGGAGTTATGCTTGATGCTAGAAATGATGTAATCTCAACACTTGCGATAATTTTTGGTGTGTTTCTACAAAGATTTGTATCTTTTAACCTTGATGCAGCAATTGGTATTGTTGTAGCATTTTTCGTTACAAAGCCTGGTATTGATTTGTTTAATGAAACAGTCGGCTATCTTTTAGGGGAAAGAATTGACCCACATATTGAAGAAGAAATTGAAAAAATTCTTTTAAGCGGAAAATATATTATAGGTTTTCACCACTTGGACATTCACCAATACGGAAAGGGTCATATAGCTGGTTCTTGCCATGTTGAAGTGCCTGGCAACATGACTGTGGCAGAACTTCACAAAGAAATAGATTTTATAGAAAAAGAAATAAGAAAAAATACTGGAGTAATCTTAACACTCCATGCAGACCCAACCTACAATATCTTAGATAAGAAGGTTAAATGAAAACAGAAATTATTAAAATAGATAGAGAAAATATAGACAAAAAATCAATAGAAAAGGCAGCAGGATTTATCAAAAATGGAGACCTTGTTTCCTTTCCAACAGAGACTGTTTATGGACTAGGAGCAGATGGCCTAAATAATGAAGCTTGCCTTAAAATATTTAAGGCTAAGCATAGGCCAGCAGACAATCCTTTAATCTTACATATTTCCCATATAACTATGTTAGATAATTTAGTAGAGGAAATAAGTGAGAGCCATAAGAAATTATTTGAACTTTGGCCAGGACCAATGACTCTGATTTTTAAGAAATCAAAGCTTATACCAGATGCAGTTACAGCTGGTGGAGATACTGTTGCAATTAGGTTTCCATCAGATGAGATTGCAAGGGATTTGATTAGTAAAAGTGAGAGTCCAATAGCAGCTCCGTCTGCAAATATTTCTGGAAGGCCATCACCTACTAAAGCCGATGACGTTTATTTTGATATGGACGGAATAATTCCAATTATTTTAGATGGTGGCGAGTCAAATATAGGGATAGAATCAACAGTAATTGACTTTTCAACAGATGAAGCGATAATTTTAAGGCCAGGCTTTTATACTTATGAATTTTTAAAGGATATAATTCCCGACATAAGGCTTGATGACAGTTTGGTAGATGATTCTAAAATTCCAAAATCTCCTGGGCAAAAGTACAAACACTATGCACCTAAGGCTAAGATGAAGGTCTTTGTTGGAGATGATGCAGCAAATCATATAGAAGACTTGGCCAGAAACTTTTCAAAAGAAGGCAAAAAAATTGGAATTTTAGCCTTTGAAGAAGATGAAGATAAATTCCAAGATTTTATATTCTTAAGCCTTGGTTCAAGAAATGATCTTACAACAATGAGCCACGTCCTATTCTCACATTTAAGAAAGATGGATAAGCTTGGAGTTGATATAATTCTTGCCGAGGGAGTTAGAGAAAATAATCTGGGTAAGAGTATAATGAATAGGATGAAAAAAGCAGCAGCAAATGATGTAAAATATTTATAGGAGAAGATATGCAAAACGTAACAGTATTAGACCATCCAGTGATTAAACATAAAATAACAATACTTAGAGATAAAAACACAGGTTCAAATGAGTTTAGGTCTCTTGTAACAGAAATAGCAATGATGCTTGCCTATGAAGCGACAAAAGATCTAGAGCTTGAAGAATATGAAGTAGAGACACCAGTTTCTAAGACAACGGGATACAGGCTTACAGGTAAGAAAATTGGTATTGTACCAATCTTAAGAGCAGGCCTAGGTATGGTAGATGGTGTTCTCGAAGTCTTACCAGCAGCTAAAATTGGTCATATTGGTATGTACAGAGATGAAGAAACCCTACAGCCAGTAGAATACTACTGCAAACTTCCAAGTGATGTTGAAAATAGAGATATCCTTGTAGTTGATCCTATGCTTGCTACAGGTGGTTCTGCCTGTGATGCTATAGATAGGCTTAAGGAATATGGATGTAGGTCTATAAAATTATTATCGATAATTGCTGCACCAGAAGCTTTTGAACTACTTCAAGAAAAGCATCCAGATGTTGATATTTTCATCGCTCAATTAGATGAAAAGTTAAACGAAAATGGCTATATAGTACCAGGTTTAGGAGATGCTGGTGATAGACTATTTGGAACTAAGTAAGGATAAGAAATGACGAAAAAAGAGATTTTTGTAATTAATTCTAATGGACCTCTTAATGGCGAGGTAACTATTTCGGGTGCCAAAAATTCGGCACTTCCGATTCTGGCTGCCTGCGTATTAGGTACAGAAGAAATTATATTAGATGGGGTTCCTGAGCTTAAGGACGTAGAGATTATGGTAGAAGTCTTAAAGCACTTGGGCAGTAAGGTTAAATACCTTGATACAAATACCCTAAGCATTGATTCTTCAGGCATAAACACTACCGAAACTCCATATGAACTTATGGATAAGATGAGAGCTTCATTTGTAGTTATGGGACCACTTCTTTCAAGATTTCACGCTGCTCACACCAAGGCACCAGGTGGATGTAATATAGGTAGTCGTCCAATCGACCTTCACCTTAAGGGTTTTGAAGCTCTAGGAGCTGTAAATAGGGTCAACAACGATGAGATAGCTATTGAAGCTAAAAATGGTCTATTAGGTACTGAAATATACCTAGACTTTCCTTCAGTTGGGGCAACTCAAAATATAATGATGGCAGCATGTCTTGCAGATGGCAAAACAACCCTAGAAAACGCTGCAAAAGAACCTGAAATAGTAGACCTTGCATCTTTCCTATCAAAAATGGGAGCAAATATTAAGGGTGCTGGTACATCCACAATAGTTATAGAAGGTGTAGAAAAACTTACAGGAACTCGCCACACTATTATTCCAGATAGAATAGAGGCAGCAACCTATATGACAGCTGCAGCAATGACTAGGGGTGAGGTTACAATTAATAATGTAATAGGATCTCACATAAGACCTGTTATTGCAAAATTAGTCGAGATGGGTGTAGATGTAGAAGAGATAGAAGATAAGGATAGGATAATTGTAAAAGCACCTAATAGGCTAAAATCTACCAATATCCAAACTCTTCCATATCCAGGTTTTCCTACAGATGCCCAGGCCCAATTTATGGCCCTTATGACTGTATGCGAGGGTGAGAGTAGGATTCAAGAGACTGTTTTTGAAAATAGGTTTATGCACGTTGAGGAGCTTATGAAGATGGGAGCTGTAATAGCCACATCTGGAAACAGAGCGACCATCGCAGGTGTAGAAAAACTCCACGGAGCTGATGTTAAGGCGACAGATCTAAGAGCTGGAGCCGCCCTTGTAATGGCAGGACTCGTTGCAACAGGGACAACTAAGGTTTATGATATCTACCATATAGATAGGGGATATTCAAACCTGGTAGAAAAACTAACTAAGCTTGGTGCGGACATAAAGAGAGTGGATGTAGAATAATGAAAATAGAAGGTATAGTATCAAACATTAGGTATAGGAATGAAGAGAGCGGTTATAGCGTAATGACGCTCGATTGCTCTGATTCTGACATAACCATTGTTGGTACTATGCCTTTTTTTAATGAAGGAGATAGAATAGAAGTCGAAGGTGACTTTACTTATCATGATAAGTACGGCGAGCAAATTAATGTCAAAAATGTCAGGCTTAAAAAACCTTCTGATAGAGAGTCAATAATAAAGTATCTTGCTAGTGGAAATATAAGGGGAATAGGCAAAAAAACTGCTGAGAGAATTTATAATGAATTTGGCAAAGATTCCCTAGATGTCTTATACAATAATCCTGATAAGCTTCTAAAAGTAGAAGGAATTGGCAAAAAGAAATTAGAAGATATAAAAGTATCTGCAGAAGAAACTAGGGATTCGAGAAGAAGTTTAGAATACCTCCAGAGTCTTAGGATTTCTTACAATCTTGCCATGAAAATTTATAACAAATACGGTGAAAATACCATTGACATAGTGAAATCTAATCCTTATAAACTAATTGAAGATATTAAGGGAGTTGGATTTAACATGGCAGATTCCTTGGCGAGAAATATGCAAATGGAAATAAATTCTGCTTTTAGGATATCTGCTGGCCTACGTTATGTTATAGATTACGAAGCCGATTTTAATGGCCATACATCACTAGAAGCAGATTATCTAATAGGAGAGGCAGCTAAGCTTTTGAAGGCTGATAAAAACCTTATATCAGCTCAAATAGAGGTAGATTTATTGGCTGGCAAACTTGAGCTTGTTGAAATTGAAGGAAAGTCCTTTGTCTATGCTAAGGGACTCTATAAGGTAGAAAAATCTGTGGCAATGAATTTAGCAAAAAAAATAAGAGAGCCTTATATCTTCGATATAAGTATAGAAGAAGATTTAACAAGTTATTCAGATGAGCAGAAAAAAGCCATTGAAAGTGCCTTTGAAAATATGTTTCTAGTTATAACTGGTGGACCAGGTACAGGAAAGACCACAATAATTAACGCTATAACAAAAGTTTTAGACAAAAATGATCTTTCATATGCCCTTGCTGCTCCAACCGGAAGGGCTGCGAAGAGAATGCAAGAAGCTACGGGTTCTGATGCAATTACCATTCACAGGTTGATTGGTATAAGGCCTGATATGCCAATAGCTGAATATAATGAAGAAAACCCTATCGAAAAAGATTATATTATAGTAGATGAGGTATCTATGGTTGATATTTACCTTATGAAAAGCCTTCTTGATGCTATAGGAACTCAAACTGCAATCATACTTGTAGGAGATAGCGATCAATTGCCATCTGTTGGCCCGGGTAATGTCTTATCTGATATCCTAAATTCACCAGCAAAATCTATAAGGCTTAAAAAGATTTTTAGGCAGGCAGGAGAATCAAATATAATTGTAAATGCCCACAGGATAAATGAAGGAGAGTACCCATTTTTAAACCAACCTGATAAAGATTTCTTTTTCATTGGAACAAATTCCGCTAATTTTGAAAAATCTTTGTTAGGTCTAATTGAAGATAGGCTTCCAAACTTCTATAAGTTTGATCCTGTCAAGGATATACAAGTCCTAGCTTTATCTAAAAAAACCCAGTGGGGAGTCGATAGCATAAATAAATCTATCCAAGAAGCCATTAATAAGGAAAAAAGATTTTTAAAAGTAAATGATAGGGTCTTTAAACTTTTCGATAAGGTCATGCAAATAAGGAATAATTATGATCTTAGAGCACAAAATTTCGCAGAAAATGACGATGGGGTCTACAATGGAGATATAGGTATCATAATTGATATAGATACAAATGAAGAAAGCCTTAGGGTCGAATTTGATGACGGGAAGATTGTAAAATATAAAAAAGAAGACATCAAAGACCTAGATTTATCTTATGCGATTACAGTCCATAAGTCTCAAGGGTCTGAGTTTAAGTGCGTTATTATTCCGATGATGCAAGTAGCACCTATGCTTCTTACTAGAAACCTCCTATATACCGGGGTCACTCGTGCGAAGAAACTTGTAATCCTACTTGGTGATAAGAGATTTATCAAACAAATGGTTGATAACAACAGGTCTAATGATAGAAATTCAAATCTATCTTATTGGATAAGTGAAATGGAGTCTATACTTGCTGATTGATTATTTATTTTTAGATAAGAATAAGTGTAATCTTTGCCAAGAAGAATTTGTCTATAGATATGGCTTGTGCAAGGATTGCTTTGATAAGTTGGATTATGTAGATAATAGCTTTTTGATAGATGATTATCCTGCTTATTCTATTTATTTTTATGATAAGTTCTTTAAGAAATTGATAGGTCTTTATAAATTTGAGAGAAAAACAGAATTTTCCAGGATTTTTTCGAAGATGTTCTATGATTATGGCACTTATAAAGCCTTATTTGATGTGGATTATATCCTGCCATCGCCATCATCAGAGAAAACTTTGATAAATAGAGGTTTTGACCATATAAAAATGATTACAGATGACTTTATTGATAAAATATCTCCAGACTATCTCAAAGATTTTAGGAAAGTCAAAAACACCAAGGCCCAGCATAACTTAGGCAAAGAAGAGAGACTGACAAACCTAGCTGACGCCTTTAGCTTTGATGGTGACTTATCTGGTAAGAAAGTTTTAATAATTGATGATATAATCACAACTGGAAATACCAGCAAAGAAATGATTAAAGTTTTAGAAAAGGCTAATGTTAAGGATATTATAATCCTAGCCCTAGCCTCAGAAAGAAAAGTATTATAAAAGCCGAGGAATTCTCGGCTTATTTTTATGCTTGAATCTCTTCGTTTTCCCTTTCAGATTCTTTTATAAATTCGTAAATCTTAACAGCTAAGGCCATTTCTATTCTTTTCCTAAATAGTTTGCAAGAATAATCGTGGGTATGGTTTAAATCACCTGTTGCATTGTAGTTATTAGCAGCACAACCACCAGAACAATACATATTTGCCCAGCAATCCCTACATTCTGATTTAGAATAGCAGTTGCAGGTCTTAAACTTATTCACTAGTTCGTTATTTTTTACTCCATCATAGACATTTCCTATCACAAAGTCTTCATTACCTACAAATTGGTGGCAAGGATATAGGTCACCTGTTGGGGTTACCGCCATGTATTCTGTGCCTGATCCGCAACCAGAGAGTCTTTTGTGGATGCAAGGTCCGTTTTCAAGGTCAATCATGTAGTGGTAGAAGATAAATTTATCATCCTTATCTATTGCATCAATCATCATATCAGCAAGTTTTTCATATTGGTCAAAAAGTATAGGAAGATGTTCGTCTTTTAGAGCATATTCATTATCAGGACTGCCAACAACTGGCTCAAGAGATGTACGCTTGAAACCTAGGTCAAGGTAAGTTTTGACATCTTCTGTAAAGTCTAAGTTATTAGCTGTGTAGGTGCCTCTCATGTAATATTCTTTATCACCACGTTTTTCGACAAGTTTTTTAAATTTAGGCACAATTATATCAAAAGACCCATCACCTGAAATGGTCTTCCTGAAGTGGTCGTGGCTTTCCTTTCTACCATCTAGGGATAAAACTACATTTTTCATATTTTCATTTAGGTAGTCTATATTTTCATCATTTAGAAGTAGACCATTGGTTGTGAAGGTGAAGTTAAAGTGTTTGTTAAATTCTTCTTCTTTGCTTCTAGCATAGTCAACTGTGTATTTTACAACATCTAGATTCATAAGTGGCTCACCACCAAAGAAATCTATATCAAGATTGTAGTGGGACCCAGAATTTGCTAGAAGGAAATCAATAGCTTCTTTGGCTACTTTTTTAGTCATAATTGCATCAGGACCGTGGTATGTACCACCCTTTGCAAAGCAATAATCACATGTGAAGTTACAGGTGTGAGCTACATTTAGGCAAAGGGCCTTGATTGTAGTTGGCCTTTTTGTAACATCAATTGCAAGGTCCTTAAAATTATCTTCAGTAAATAATTGACCACTTTCAATCAATTCTTCAACTTCAGCAAAGGCTGCCTTTAATTCATCATCAGAAATTTCATATTTTTCTTTAATTTCAGATTTTAAGAGGTCCTTATCAGTATTTTCGTATTTTTCAATAATATCGTATGTAAGGTCGTCAACTAGGTGGACAGAACCACTATATATATCTAAAACAATATTAAAACCCTTAGCTTTATATTGGTGTATCATAATTTCTCCTTATATTTAAAATCCCTTATATTATACTTATTTACTAGGAATATAAAAGTTGAAAAGAAAAAACTTACCTACGATATATGTAATATGTAAGTAAGTTATTAAATAGTGTAAGTTTTTTCCTATTTATTTTCTTTTTTGCTAACACATTCTTGGTTTGCAACTCCGCAAGAAGTCTTGCAAGCAGATTGGCATGATGTTTGGCATTCGCCGCAGCCGCCGTCTTTTTTGCTCTTGTGAAGATTTCTTGTGTTAAGTGTAAGTATTCTTTTCATATTAAATCTCCTTATTAATAAGAATTCTATTCAATTAATATATTAACAGTTTTATTCATTTTTGTCAATTATACAAGATATTCTATTATTATTTATATTTAAATTTATGTTGCTAGCTAGTAAATTATTGATATTATCAATAATTTCAGCAGAAATAAGCTCACCAGGAGCAAGAATTGGTATACCTGGCGGATAGGCATATATAAATTCTCCACTTATTTTTCCGTAAGCATCCTCTAAGTCCATATCACTTTTATCCATCAAGTCTGCCTTGTATATTTCGTAAACTTTTTCTGGCCTGATATAGGTAAAATTAATGGATTGTTTGTTATTGTTAAGATTCTTATCAATTTTTATGAGGGCCTTTGCTAGTTTATCAAAAGCCTCATCAGTATCAAAGATGGTTGCAATTAATAGGGCGTATGAAGGATAGGCCATTTCTATTTCGAATTTTTCTTTCTTTAATAAGTCTTGAAGCTCTTTTCCCTTTATCGACGTATTTTTTGTAGAAATTAGGATTTTCGACTTGTCCTTATTTTTATCATCTATAATTTCTAAATTTTCTAATTTTGTTTGGTAAAATATACCTAAGTTTTCTTCTAATTTTTTATTAAGGTTTTTAAGCAAGTCTATATTGTTTATAATCTCATCTATTGATTGCAAGATTAGATATGATGGGGAAGAGGTCTGGAAAATCGCCATAGATTTTCTTACATCTTTAATTAAGCTTTCATCCTTTATCAAAACGGCCGCTCCTGGCGTAAGGGAAGGCAGGTTTTTATGGAAGGATGTAATGGCAAGGTCAAAAGTATTTTTATACTGACCCGTCAAAAAAAGATGGGAACCGTGGGCCATATCTATTATTAGTTTTGTTTTATTTTCTTTACAAATATTATAAATTTTTTCTATATCTAAGAAATAGCCTTCATAGGATGGAGAAGTTATTACTAAGGCTGAATAGTCATTTTTATTAAGTTTATTTTCTAATTCTTCATAAGAAATATCAACTATGGCACCTAGGTCATTGGTCCTTACACCTAGATAATCAACTTTTAAATTATTAATAAGGCATGCATTATAAACCGCCTTATGGGATGATCTTTGAATTAGGATTTTTTTATTATCCTTACTTATGACTCTAATTGTAGCAAGGATTCCAGATGTTGATCCATTTGTAGAAATTACTGCATCTTTTACTTTATATATGTCAGCGATTTTATTTTCTATTTCTACAAAAACTTCCCTAGGGTCATTTAGGTTATCAAGACCATCAATTTCTGTAAAATCCCTAGTGTAGCCAAGATATTCATTAAGAATCGGCCTTCTTTTATGACCTGGCATATGGAAAGGATAGTAATTTTCTTTTAAGTAGTCATCAATTATTTTATTAAGCATAAGTCCTCCACTAGTATTATAGCTTATCTTAAAAAAAATGTAAGATTATTTTTTATTTTGGGTGTATGATAAGTCTAGGTGATACAATGAAAGATAATATTATAAAATTTTTAAAGTCAATAATTATATTTTTACTTTTTGTAATAATTTTCGCGGCAGGATTTCTGATTCTTGGATTTTTGAGAGATAATAACTTAAAGAATCCAATAAAAAGCGCAAGTGATGAGCCTGGCGATGAGATTTTGTTTCTCTTAGCTGGCGTTGATTCTACAGGTGAAGAAACTGGCACAAGGACTGATACACTTATGCTAATTAAGGCCGATAAAGATAATAAAAGTATAGATATGATTTCTATTCCAAGGGATTCTTATGTATCTATAAATGGCAATATGGATAAGATTAACGCAGCCCATTCCTATGGGGGAATTGATCTTACTATGAGTGTAGTAAGAGATTTCTTGGGTATAAATCTTGATAAGTATATGGTTATTTCATTTGAAGCTGTTATAAAGGGTATCGATGCTCTTGGTGGTATGGATGTAGAAGTAAGTAAAGATGTGGCAGCAGCTATGGGAATTAGTCCTGGAATTCACACTATGAATGGTGATGAGGTTTTAAAATATGTAAGATTTAGGAAGGGATATCAAAATGCAGACCTTGGAAGGATTAATACCCAACAAGATTTTCTAAAACAGTTTGTAAAGGAAACTACAAAGGCAAAAAACTTGCCTAAACTACCTAAGATATATATGGCTATGAAACCATATCTAAAAACAAATATGGGTATGAAAGAACTTTCTGACCTTGCCCTTAATTTCAAATCGGTAGATTCTGAGAGCCTTAACTCTGTGAAGCTTGAGGGAGAGGGTTTTAACCAAAATGGAGTGTCGTATTACAAGATTTATCCAGATTCTATTGAGAATATTAGAAATACTTACCTAAAATCATTTTTAAGAAATTAGTATTAGGGTATAATAGATTTGTAATACATTGGAGGAATTATGGATATCAAATCGTTAATCAGAGTAATTGAAGATTACCCAGAAAAGGGAATATCCTTTAAGGATATAACAACACTTCTTAAAGATAAGGATGGTTTTAGGAAGACTATCGACCTACTTGAAGAAAAGCTAGCTGGCTTCGAATTTGACTACATTGCAGGTATAGAATCAAGAGGCTTAATTTTTGGAGCACCCCTTGCAGATAGGTTACAAAAAGGATTTATTCCTATAAGGAAACCTGGTAAGCTTCCTGCAGAGATTGAAAAAATGTCATACGAATTAGAATATGGTACAAATGAGCTAGAAATTCATAAGGATGCGCTTAATGAAGGCGATAGGGTTGTAATAATCGATGACCTTATTGCTACAGGTGGATCTGCTAAGGCTGCTGCAAAACTTGTTGAGTCAATAGGTGGAGAGGTAGTTTGCTTTGAATTTTTAATTGAGCTAACTTCCCTAAAGGGCAGAGATATGTTAGACGAATATGAAGTCATTTCTCTAGTTGAATATGACCATTAATTAGAAGATAGGAAGAGATTTCTTTTAGGAGTCTCTTTTTTAATGGCTATTTCAAGGTGTTTGTATCGGGTTTATTAATTTTTTATATGATTAAAATAAATAATAAAATTACTTGATTTAAGTATATTAGCTAGTATAATTGTATTAAGGTCAGAGATGGTCAAAGATTAAAAGATGGAGGTAATTATGCAATATAAAGATTACTATGAAGTGCTAGGGGTGGACAAGAAAGCTAGCGC
>CAUPHU010000005.1:0-28477 GCA_963511095.1 uncultured Anaerococcus sp.
TGGGGAGTACTACAAACATCCGGAAAGTTCCCCTGGGCTCCCCCTTTGAACGGAGCGGTTATGTTAATGACTGAGAAAATATATAAGATTAGGATAATTTAAAATCAAATCTATAAAAGATATTATCCTGGGTAATTAGACTCACTTAGTGAAAAAAACTACCCCCTCACTTGGCAAGGTGATTCTAGAATCATCTTAATGTGCTCAATTCCATCTAACAAAAAAACCTCAGATTTTTGTTCAAATCCCGCCTTGGCGTAGAAATCTTTGGCATAAGTCTGAGCCTCAATATGAATTTTTTCATTGCCGTAGTTTTCGTAAGCCGCCTTTATGGCTTCATTTAAAATAAGATTTCCGTGGCCTTGACCTCTATTTTTAGCTATGACTCTTCCCAAATGGACCTCTCCATCTTCCTTATATATCCTTGCGTAAGCTCCTATTTCTCCGCCTTCTTTTGCAAAAATATGAAATGCTTCCTTATCAACCCCGTCTATATCTGGATAGGGGCAAGTTTGTTCTACTACAAAGACGTCAACTCTGAGTTTTAGGATTTTGTAAAGTTCGTTTATATCAAGTTCTCCAAAGGATTTTACATAAGTTTTCATTTTATTTTCCTTTTAGTAAATCAAAGCATCCTACCTAGCAATACCCTGGTTTTTATCGTCTAGGATATAGGAAGGCAGACTGGCAAGGGCATACTTAAGCTTGCTAATCATCTCTTCCTTCTTTCTCATATGACCTGAAACCTTGACCAGATTTACCATATAGCCTGATGAATAAAGGACATCGTCTGGCACATCAAGGTTTTCTAGTAGGGTAATTTGCTCGATTAGGTTTTCCCTATTAGTCGTCTCCACAAATTCTCCTCTTTCCCTCATATTATAAAGCTTTGAGCCTTGTTGGACATCTGTCGACATGATAAAAATCCCTTTTGCTGGATAATAGTTTAGAAATTCGGCAGTGGCTTTGGCATTTTCAATAGACTTGCCTGCCCCCTTTATCCCCTGCATGACAATGGCAAAATAATCCATACCAGCTGCCTTCATTTTATCAAGGCCTTCATAATATTCATCAAGGTTTGCCCCCTTATTTATCCAAGATAGAACTTCTGGGTCGCCAGACTCAACCCCAAACCATAGCTCGTTGTATCCAGCCTTCCTAAGGGCAATCATATCCTCGATTGACTTATCCTTCAGATTATAAAAACTCGCATAAGAAGTAATAGTCTTCACTGCTGGCAAATATTTATGAATGAGGTCAGCAATTTCTAGTAATCTCTCAGTTGGAAGTACAAAGGGGTCACCATTAAGTAGGTAAATCCTATCAATATGTCCCGGGAATGTGTCCCTAATTTCTATAATATCACTTTCTATATGATCAATTGGGCTAGTCCCAAATTTCGTCTGGTGGTACATGGTGCAAAAGGCACAAGCATTGTGCGAACACCCATAAGTTACTTCAAGAAGTGGCGTATAAGCCTCAAGAGGTGGCCTATAAACCTGTCCAGTATAATGCATAAAAACTCCTTTATTAATTCTTATACCAAATACATACCCAATAAATCTTGGTAATCTACAAACTAAAAAATCTCCCACACCTATACTTATGTGGTGAGAAGAGAATATATTATATTTTTATTCATATCTTATTATTATATCTTGTATTATTATCTTGGTATTTTTTTACAACAGGGTGCTAGCAATTTTTTGCTATAAAGTATCCAAATTTTTGACTATAGGCATTAAAGTTTGCTTGTATACCTAGCGTAATTTTTTCTAAAATTGTAAGATTTATCTTAAAAATTTATCAAAAAAAGACCCCAGTTGGGGTCAAATTTATAGACTTATTAATCCAAAAGTCAAAAACATTATATATTCTTTTACAAAATCTATAAATGTCTTGTCAAAGCCAATTCCTATTACAATATAGAATACATGAACTGCTGCAAATACTATTATAAACAATAAGATTAAGTTGTCATATTTTTTCCTAAGGAAAATCCCTATAATAATCAGCCACAAAGACAGGCTAAGGGGCAAGAGTATTGGGTTTAAAAAAGTATTTTCAAAATCAATCCCAAGACCAAAGTCTTCTCCAAGAAAGAAAAACAAGACAGTATAACCGATTACAAGTAGGCTTGCTAGACAATATAGGTTCCTTTTTTTATCATAATTTTTATCCATATAAGCTCCTTTGATTTCATAATCTAAGCAGTTTTTCTTATATTTATTATATCACATTTTTAAAGTTAAAGCATTATTTCTCACAAAAAGAACGAGTATTTCTACTCGTTCTTTTAGGAGTCTATTTATTAGATTTTAGCATAATCAACCAATCAAAGTTCCTGTTTCACCTTTTAGGCCGTCTAGGGCTTTTTCTAGAGATGTGATTAAAGCTTTTGCTCCATCTTTTGATTTTACAAATGATAGGGCTGCTTCTACTTTTGGTTTCATTGATCCTTCAGCAAATTCGCCGTCTGCTAGGTATTTTTCAGCTTCTTCGATTGTTAAGTGGCTTAACCATTCTTCGTTTTCTTGGCCGAAGTGGATAGCTACTTTTTCTACTGCTGTTAGGATTACTAGTGTGTCTGCTCCGACAAGTTCTGCTACTTTTGCTGATGAGAAGTCTTTGTCTATTACCGCATCTACACCTACTAGTTTGCCGTCTTCTTTGATGACTGGGATTCCACCGCCACCTGCTGCTACTACGATCATTCCATCGTTGTAGAGTTTTTCTATGGCCTTTTTTTCTACTATGTCGATTGGTTTTGGGCTTGGTACTACTCTTCTGTAGCCTCTGCCTGCGTCTTCTTTGAAGGTGAAGCCTTTTTCTTCTTGTTTTTTAGCTTCTTCTTCGCTGTAGAATGATCCGATTGGTTTGGTTGGATTTTCGAAGGCTGGGTCAGCTTTGTCTACTAGGACTTGGGTTACTAGTGATACTACAGTTTGGTCCATGTCTCTTTTTGCAAGTTCGTTTTCGATTGCGTTTTGTAGGTGGTAGCCGATGTAGCCTTGGCTCATGGCGCCACATTCTGCAAATGGCATTTCAGCTGTCTTGGCTTCTGATTTGCTTGCTGTATCCATTGCAAGATTGATCATGCCTACTTGTGGGCCGTTGCCGTGAGATATAATTACCTTGTTGCCTTCTGCTACTAGGTCTACTATTGATTTAGCTGTTACAGCTACTGCTTTTTTTTGCTCTTCTGGATTGTTTCCTAGGGCATTTCCGCCTAGGGCTAGTACGATTTTTTTCATCTATTCTCCTTAAGTTTTTAGTTGTTTAAGGCTCTGTCTACGTTTCTGATAAAGTCTTGTACGTTTGTTACCATGGATACAGCTGTGACTGTTCCTCTGTCTGATAGTTTATTTACTGCGAATTCTTGGATGTCGATTGTGTACATGTATACTGGTCTTACTTCGCCGTCAAATACGTTGTATGATGGTGTCATGTTTCCTGTTGCTATTGTGTATAGGATTGCGCTCATCATGATGATTGTAGATGTTTTTCTAGCGTGTTTTCTCATTTCGTTTTGAGCTTGGTATACGTTGTTGATTGTTTCAGGAAGTCCTAGTCTATCACGGATTGTACCTGCTATTACTACTGGCACGTCCATTTCTACACAGGCTTTCATGAATCCGTCTTTTACAAGTCCACTTTCTACTAGGGCCTTGGTTGATCCGTATTTTCTTGCTAGGTTTATTACCTTGTATAGGTTTTTAGTTGTGTTTTGTTCTTTTTCGAAGTGTTCTTGGCCCCAAGTTGTGCCGTATACACCTTTTTCTAGGTCGAATGCTGCAGTTTCTGTACCGCAGAATATTGCGTTTACATAGCCGTTTCTTACTAGTCTTTCTAGGGCGTTTCTAGAATCTCTGTCAAGGGCAAGGGCTGAACCTACGATAAGTGTTACATAACCATTGTATTCTTTTTCGTATTTTAGAACTTCGTATAGGTTGTCGTAGTCGATTGAGAATGCTGTTTCTCTTGAACGACCAGCTCTAAATGCGAATGTATCTTGGTGAGCATCTTCTGCTAAGAATCCTTGTGTCCATACGTAGATACCTTCTGATGCATCTTCTGTACGTCCTATTACTACCTTGTCACCTTTTTTAAGGTTTCTAAATTCTACTATGTTTACACTTTCTTCGCCTGGTGTGTCGTTTGCAACGCAGACTGTGTCCATTCTGGATTCTGCTGCAAGTACCCACTTGTCATTTATTTTGAAGTATTCTGGATATACAGAAAGAGCGTGGTAGTTTCTTGGGCTGATTCCGTCTTCTTCTACTTCTACAAGTGTTGCATTTGGTGCATTCTTTAGAAAATCTTTTTCAAAATCTGGATGATGATATTTTGGCATTTCAAATTTCATTACTTGATCTCTCCTTCGTTTTTGTCTGCTTTTTTACCAGCTTCTACGTATTCCATTTCAGGAATTTCCATTTCTCTTGCAAAAGCCTTGTTTGCTGGGCTTATTAGAGCTTTTTCACAGTTTACTACGAAATCTTGTACGTTTGTTACCATTGGTACGTAGGCAAGATTTTCTCTAGCTGCTCCTACCTTGTGTACTACGTTTTCTGTTACGTCTACGCAGTATAGGTATACTGGTGAAATTTTTCCGTCTTTTCTTACCCTATAGCTAGAAGCCATGTTGGCTACTGATAGAGAGTGTAGCATTGTTGCTATACAAATAATTACTGTTGCCTTGTCTAGGTGTTTTTTTGTTTCTGTAAGAGCGTGATCTTGATCTCCCATTACTTCTGGAAGTGGACCGTCGTCTCTGATTGAGCCAGATAGTACAAATGGAACATCCATGTCTGATAGGGTCTTGATGATACCGTCTTTTACATTGCCGCTTGCGATGAAGTCTTTGATTGATCCGATTGATCTAACTTCATTTAGAAGGTCTAAGTGGTTATAGTGGCCCATTGGTTGGTTTTCTTGTGTATAGATATTTTGGCCAAGAGCTGTATTTAAGAAACCACCTTCAAGGTCGTGTGTTGCCATAGCATTTCCGCCCATTAGGCAGTTGATATAGCCATTTTCTGCAAGTTGGTTTAGGGCTTTTCTAGTATCATAGTCAAATACTACTGAAGGACCAAGTACCCATACTATATAACCGTCTTCTGAATCTCTTTCGTGTTGTAATAGTTCAAATAGGTTGTCATAGTCTTGTGAGAATGATGTTTCTACTGCCTTGCCTGGTTTAGAATAAATATCTTCTGGGAAAGCGTCGTTGTATACAAAAATTCCGTCTTCTAGGTTTCCTTCGTCGCTAACTACAACTTGGTCACCCTTTTTAAGTTCTCTTATTTCTTTTACAACAATATTGCCATCTTCCAAAACTGCCACGCAGTTGATTGATGTGTGTTCTGGTAATTGCCATTCGCCATTAACCTTATAGAATGTTGGCATATGGCGTGTTAGGTAGAAATCATCTGGTGCAACACCGTCTTGTTCTACTTCTTGTAGTGTAATGTCTTTAGCTTTCTTGAACTTTTCTTCAGAAAAGTCTGGTGTAACAAATTCTGGTACTTTAAATTCCATTTTCTACTCCTTATTTATATTTTCTTTCAATTTGACGGTGAACCTATTTTCATCGTCAAAATCTAAGATTAGTTGAGAGAATGCTTCAATTTCTGTCGTGAGATTTTTCTCACAGATTAAAAAGTAAACATCCTGTTCGATAAGCTTCTTTAGATCTCTTGCATCAAGTTTTTCACTCTTTGCAAAATCTCCGAACCTATCAAAAAATCCATCAGCATAGGAAAGGCCTATCTGCCTTTCTCCTAGGGCTTTTTCTAGGTCCTTGAAATTAAGTGTAATCAGCTTATCTAGTTTGTCATCATCAAGCCTTTTTAGCCTGAAATCATAATCTACATATTTTCTGAAATCCACATTGAGATTTTCTTTTACAAAAAGATCGTAATCGGCGTCTTCTTCTAGACTCATAGTAAGGACTACTATTGAGTTTTTAAGGTTTATATCCCTGCCCTTATTATCCTTAATCGTTCCATCTTGAACAATTTGTAGGACCAGGTTCTGGACCTCATAATGGGCATTTTCTATATTTTCAAATACCAAGACTGAATAAGGTCTAGTCCTTAGAGCCTGGGTCAAAACTCCTCCAAATTCATAGCCTACATAGCCAGGAGGCGCTCCGATTAGCTTTGTAATTGAAGATTTATCCGTAAACTCACTCATGTCAAATGTGAGTAGGGATTTATGACCCTCGTATAGATTGTCAGCCAAAAGACTTGCTATATAAGATTTACCCGAAGATGATGGTCCTGAAACAATAAAGCTTAGAACAGGCCTTTGTCTTTGGAATAATCCTCCTTCTGATATGATATAGGTATTTATAATCTTATCAATCATATCATCAGCGCCGACAAAGTCTTCTTTGAGTTTTTCTCTGACAAGTTTTATAGAATCAAGCTTATCATATTTAAGCTTTGACTTCGGCATCCCACTCATTTTTGAGATTATATCCTTAACCTCAGATGGCGTGACCTTTGTCTTTAGCGGATAATATTCGCCTAATTCTTCAATATTTTTTAGCTTTTCTTTTGTTTTTTCTTTTAGCTTTACAAATTTATCGAGTTTTTCAAAATCTCTCTTATCCTTGGCTTCTTCTATTTCAAAGCCAATTATGTCAATTTCTCTTTCTAGTTTGACTATGGATTCTTGTCTTTCTTTTTCTTTGTTATATAATTCAGTTCTTTCGGCAAGTCTTGCCTCAAGTTCTTTGATTTTTTCTTCTTTTTCCTTAGATCTGTGGCTTGATAGGCTGTCTTTTTCGCTCTTGAGGGCTATGTTTTCCATCTCAAGCTGGACTATTTGTCTATGGAGATTATCAAGCTCCTCAGGCTTTTGGTCCCTTGCCATCTTAACCTGGGCGCTTGCCTCATCGATTACATCTATTGCCACGTCTGGGAGCTTTCTTTCTGTAAGAAACCTCTTAGAAAGTTTGACCGCTTCTGTGATAGCTGGGTCTGTAATCTTTATCATGTGGTGGTTTTCATATTTTGATTTAATCCCCCTCATGATTGCAATGGATGTTTCTACACTCGGCTCTTCTATTAAGATTTTTTGAAATCTCCTGTCAAGAGCCTTGTCCACTTCGATAAACTTCCTGTATTCCTCGATTGTAGTCGCTCCGATTGTGAGTATCTCGCCACGGGCAAGCATTGGTTTTAGCATGTTTGCCGTATCCATTGTTCCCGATGTAGACCCTGATCCAATTATGTTGTGGATTTCGTCTATAAAGAGGATTATCCTGCCCTTAGAGTCCTTGATTATTTCAAGGATTTTCTTTAGTCTTTCTTCAAAATCTCCCCTGTACTTGGCTCCAGCCACAAGACTTGTCATATCTAGGGAGAAGATTATCTTATCTTTCAAATCATCTGGCACATCGCCTGCCACTATCCTTTGGACAATCCCTTCTACAATAGCGGTTTTGCCGACTCCGGCATCTCCTATTAGGACTGGATTGTTTTTTATCCTTCTTGATAAAATTCTTATGGCGTTTCTTGTTTCTTCTTCCCTGCCAATTACAGGGTCAAGTCTTCCCTCGATGGCCTCTTTTGTAAGGACTGTGCCGTATTTTTCAAGATTTATGATAGTTTCTTGGTCGACACCCTTTAGTAGGTATTCGTTAAATTTTTTAGCAACTAGTTCGTTTAGGTTTTTGTAAGTTAGACCGTGGACTGCCGCAAGCTTTGCTGTTGGCATGTCAGCTTCCCTTAAGAGGGCAAGCATTAGGTGTTCGGTTTTTATTTTTTCTTCAAACTGATTTCTAGAAATCTCTTCTGCAATTAAAAGGGCTCTTTGATAGGACCTAGAAGTATAAAGGGAGGATATTCCCTTGGCAGACCTTTGTTTTGTAAGTGCATTTTCTGTATCATCAAGGATTTCTTGATAAATTACCCCAAGCTCCTTAAAATAGGTCCTTACTAGCTTTTCTTCTAAGCTTAATATAGCATAGAAAATGTGTAGGTCAGAGACTTCTACATTGTTTTTTCTAATGGCTATCTTATTTGCTTCTTTTATTATTTCCACAGAAGATTGTGAATACTTACTTATGTCCATTTTTACCTATCCTAACACCATATATATTAGGTGGGCAGCGATTCCCGCTCCTAAACCTCCTATAGTATGGCACAATATTGCATTACCTGTCATTTCTTTTGTTTCAAGGGCATCCATCATTGCTATGTGGGTTGATAAATATCCTGACCAGCACATACAAATAGATGTGAAAACTGCTATATCATTTGCACTTGCAGTACCCTTGCCTGCCATATCAGCTACTACACCAAGGGCTGCTCCTGCAGAACCTAGGGCTGTAATTGGTACAGCAATGGCTTCTGGTGATTTGAAACCAAATAGTGGGTTGATGATAAAGGATAATTTTTCCCCAATCATTGGAAGTAACCCTATTCCCTGGTTGGCTTCGCCAGTGTAACCTGCTGGTCCCGGACCATTTGTAAGCATAACTACTAGGGTACAGATTAGGCAAACGCCTGGAATTATTGCAAGACCCATATCTACTCCGACCTTACCACCGTCGAGGAAGGCTGTTATAAATCTTGCTCCGGCAGATCCTTCTCTGACCTTTCTATAGCCATCAGGCACTCGCGCTCCGCCTCTTGTTTCTACCATTTCTTCTGTCCCGTAATATTTTTTGGTCTTTGATATCATAAGTCTAACTGATATTATAGAACCAACTACTGCTCCCAAAATACCAATTAGGGCCCCCTTAACTGCATTGTCTACTGGAAGGGCCATCATTGATGTGACTGTTATAAGTCCCATACCGAATGATGTTCCGAGGTTTGTAAGGGCTGGCATCTGATATTTTTTGAAATATTTTCTAAAGTTGTCATCAGCTGCAAGCGTTAGTATGGCAGGGTTATCAGACATGAAACAATTTAGCATACCAAGGGAAGATGCACCTGGTAGGTCGTATATTGGCTTCATTATCTTTGATACAAGCCTGTTTACTAAGGCTATTACCCCAAATTCTGAAAATATAGCAGATATACCACCTGCTAAAACTGCAACGGCCATCAAATAGAGGCAGACATTCATCAAAAGATCGTATGATGTAAGCATCATGGTCTTTATCATATTTGTACCGCCCATGATAGATCCCATATAGATAAAGAGGCCGAAGAAAGCTAATAGAAATATGAATACTTCTACGCCGACATCTTTCTTTATGGTTTTATCCATCTTCAATTCTTCTTTTATTTCTTCTAAATTTTCCATTTATAATCCTTAACTAGAACTTATTTTTAAAACTTGATCAAATGCCTTAACTAAAAATATCCGAAAGAATCGGATATTTTTAGTTTTATGCACATAATTAAACTAGCTGTTTAATTTATTTTTCTTTTGCTCCTGGATAATATTTAGGGTCGTGGAAGAATTCATCAACAAGTTCTCTAATTTCACCACTAAGTATTATCATACCAACCATGTTTGTAAATACTACAAGACCAAGGGTTGCGTCAAGGAAAGTAGCTGCATTTTCAAATGATACAAAGCCGCCTAGTAGGATCATAGCACATGCTATAAATCTTACTATCTTGCCTGCTGTTGTACCAAATAGGTATTCACCTTGTTTTTCTGCGTAGAATACGATTACTACGATTGTAGATAAAACAAATAGGAATAGTGAAATTGCGATTACTGCTGTACCTATTTGACCGAAAGCTGTGTTAAATGCTCTTTCAACACCTATATCTTGCATGCTTGGGTCTTGGTATAGACCTGTTACTAAAACTAGGAGGGCAGAGATTGTACAAACTATAACTGTATCAGCGATTACTTCAAATACACCCCACATACCTTGACGAACTGGGTGGTCTGTAACTGCTGTTGCGTGTGCGTATGGAGCTGAACCCATACCAGCTTCGTTAGAGTAGCATCCTCTAGCTGCACCGGCTTTGATAAGTTGAACTAAGGATCCACCTACTACACCGCCACCGATTGCTTTTGGATTAAATGCTCCAACAAAGATTGCTCTAAATGCTGCTGGGATTTGGTCAGCGTGCATGATTATAATAACAAGACCCATGATAATATATAGGCCTGCCATGAATGGTACCATTTTTTCTGTAACTTGTGCTATTCTTTTGATACCGCCGTATGCTACAAGTACTACTAAGATAGTAATAACTACTGCTGCTACTACACGGCTTAGACCTAATTGTTCAAGTGGGCCTACTGCTGAGATTGTTTGTAGGGTAATAGATGGTAGGATTTCAATCATAAAGAAGAATGATACTAAGAAACCCATGATCTTACCAGCTGTACCGCCTATACCTTTTTTGAATGTATAAGCTGGTCCACCTACGAATTCTCCTTCTTCGTTTTTCTCACGGTATTTGATACCTAGTACGATTTCCGCAAATTTTGTTCCTTGTCCGATAATTGCTACAATCCACATCCAGAAGATTGCTCCTGGTCCTGCTGTAAAGATAATAGAAGGAGCTACTACTATGTTTGCTGCCCCTATTGATGAAGCAAGAGCTGCTGTGGCTGCTTGGAATGGTGAAACTGAACCTTCACCGCCAACGTCTGATGAGAACATCTTTCCAAACGTTTGCTTTAGTATGAAAGGTAGGTATCTTATTTGGACAAAGCCTGTTCTAATTGAGATTAATAGACCGCCGCCTACAAGTACTATAAGAATAGGCCATCCCCAGAACCAACCTGTCAATTTTGATATCATATCTAATATTGCTTGCATAATAATTCCTTTTTATATATGAAGCCCTAACCTTTAGCTTTCAGCTTAGACTAGAGAATTTTCAAGAATCTAAACCTACTTGCTAAGGCCAGCTTCATCCTCGTTTTTTATAATTAGTTTTAGTTTTGTAAATTAACTAGCAAAGTGTAGCATACATAACTGCTTTGATTGTATGCATTCTGTTTTCTGCTTCTTCAAATACTAATGATTGTGCACTCTCGAATACTTCGTCTGTAACTTCTATTGAGTCCATACCGTATTTTTCAAATATTTCTTGTCCAACTTTTGTTTCTTTGTCGTGGAATGATGGTAGGCAGTGTAGGAAGATAGCTTCTTTGTCTGCGTTAGCCATAACTTCTTTTGTAACTTGGTATGGTTTAAGGATTTTAATTCTCTTTTCCCATTCTTCTTCTGGTTCACCCATAGATACCCAAACGTCTGTGTAGATTACGTTAGCGTCTTTGCTTGCTGCGTCTACATCTTCTGTAAGTGTAACTGTTGAGAAGTTTTCAGCTGCGATTTTTTCACATTCTTTAACTAGCCATTCTTCTGGGAATAGTTCTTTTGGAGCACATGCTACAAAGTCAACACCAAGTTTAGCACAAACTACCATTAGAGAGTTTGCCATGTTGTTTCTAGCGTCACCAAAGTATACAAATTTTAGTCCTTTAAGGCGTCCGAAGTGTTCTTCGATTGTTAGCATATCAGCTAGCATTTGTGTTGGGTGCCATTGGTCTGTTAGACCGTTCCATACTGGAACACCAGAGTATTTTGCAAGATCTTCTACGTGTTCTTGTTTAAATCCTCTAAATTCGATTCCGTCATACATTCTACCAAGAACTCTTGCAGTATCTGCTACAGATTCTTTATGGCCAATTTGAGATCCTGTTGGGTCAAGGTAAGTAACTCCCATACCTAGGTCATAACCTGCTACTTCAAATGAACATCTTGTTCTTGTAGATGTTTTTTCGAAGATTATTGCAATGTTTTTGCCTTCAAGATATTTGTGAGGTATTCCTGCTCTTTTCATATCCTTGAAGTTTTTAGATAAATCTAATAGGTATCTGATGTCCTCTGTTGAAAAATCTAGTAATTTTAAAAATGATTTTCCTCTAAAATTTTTTGCCATAATAAGCTCTCCTTTATTAATTTTTGTTACCAATAAATTGTTGTAACGATTTCACACTTATATAATATCACATTTTTCAAAATCACAAGGGACAAATCACGTTATATTTATTGTTTAAAATTTAAAAATAGTCAAAACTTTAACAGTTTACTGCAATTTCTAGTCGAATTCGATCTATTTTTGCACCTAGCAAACGTTTTTTGCGGAAATATTTGAAAATAAAATAAAAAAATCTTGAAAAAAAATCCGAAAAAAATATTATATATAGAAGGAGGATATATATCTATGGCAAAAAAATTTGTAACCCTACAGGATTCGTTTTCACAAAATCTTAACGAATCAAACCTAATCAGTTTTGATATCCAAACTGATAGCGGCAAAACTTTGCCCCTAATGCACAAACATAGTAGGTTCTTATATATCCTAGAAGGCGCTGGCAAGATAAAAATCCAGGATAAGGTCTATGACATGGCTCCCGGCACAGTTATCTCTATTTTGCCTTGGCAAACTTCAGAAATCATAGAAGTAACGAAAAAACTTTCCTACTATCTTTTAGTATATAATTTCAACCTAATAAATCTCTATATAAAAAGCAACATGAACCTAAACGCCGAAGACGTTGATTTCATAAACTATCTCTACAACAGCGAATCAGTTATCTACGACCTAGAAGCTTGTGAAAAAATCGAAGGAATTTTTGAGGATATCAAAAATGAAGTCGGTATCCACTCTCTAAGCCTTGTTATCAATACCAAGAAGAAATTTTCTACAATCTATATAATATCAAAGGTAACAGAACTACTTATCTTGTATCTTCGCTCAATCGATGATAGCGACAACTTCGAGCAGTCTCTAGAAGCAAGACCTGAGAATATCTTTATGTATATATTTCTAAACTCATCAAAGGATATTAACCTTGAGGTCTTATCGAAAATTTTCCTAATGAGTGAATCTGCCATTTGCCAATACATCAAGGATGTAACGGGCCTTGGCTTCCTTGATATCCTTCACGAGATTAGGATTTATAAGGCAAAATTTCTCCTAACCCACACCAATATGACCCTTAAGGAAATAGCCCAGGCTGTTCATTATTCAACAGATGCCCAGCTTTCCAAAATTTTCCAATCCAAACAATCAATTGGCGCCAAAGATTTCAGGAAAATCAATAAGCTAGTCGAAGGTGACAGCGCCTTTTCCTTTGATCCAGACACCCTAAAACTAATCGATTTTGTAAACGAAAATTACGCTGAAGAAATAGATATAATAGAAGTAGGCAAGAAATTTGATATCAGACCAAGAAATATCAACAAGATTTTTGTCTATTTTATGGAGCAAAACTTCTACTCCTACCTCCACCAAACAAGGGTCCATCACGCATGCGACCTGCTTGTAAATACTGATGAATCCATCACTGATATAGCAATAGAAGTTGGCTACAATTCACCAAAGACCTTCCTTAGGAACTTCATCAAGCACATAGGCATGACCCCATCAGAGTTTAGGAGTGTGCACAAGGCTGAATGATTTTCTCTATATTTAGGCCCTGGCTTCGTATAGCCTAGTCCTTTCTTCATAAGATCTCTCGTCGCTCACTACGTTCGCTCTGTCGAGATGGCGCAGCAAGTGTTTTACAACAACGTAAACTCTTGCGCCATTTCGACGACCGTAGGGAGGAGAAATCTCATAAAGTGAAGACCAGCCTGATATCGAAATATTTTATAATCCTATCCGCCCCAAAATCGGGGCATTTTTTATATTTTATTTATCTCTGTTAAATCAATTTTCCTATCACAAATTGCATCTATAAGGGCCTCGTTGTGGGAGATGAAAAGTATGCCTAGATTATGCTCTTTTGCAAAATGTTTGAGAAGATGGCAGATTTGGGCCTGGGTTATAGAATCTAGCATAGTTGTGACTTCATCTGCAATTAGATACTTAGTTTTGCTCGATAAGACCCTTGCTATACAGATTCTCTGGAGTTCCCCGCCTGATAATTCTGTGGGGAATTTATTAAGAAATGAATCTTCTATCCCAAATTTTTCCTTCACATCGGAATTAACCTGCCAACCCTCATTTAAGATTTTTTCTACTTTCCATCTGATATTGATATTTTTTTCTGGCGCTTGGTGGACCATTTGCACTGGCAAAAATCCATTAAGGTCATTTATATCGACTCCGTCAACAGAAATTTTTCCTCTTCCTACTTTGAGATAGCCTGCCATAGCCTTGCCTAGAGTTGATTTACCAAAACCCGATGGGGCCATTATGCCCAAAATCTCTCCCCTTTCAAGCTTAAGGCTTAGATCTTTTAGGATTTCTACCTTCCCGTCGTAGGAAAATGATAAATTTTCTACACTTAGCATAAGTTTTCCACCTCTTCATTAGTCAAAAGCTTAAGGCCATTTTCTGGAAGGGCCCTAATAAGCATCCTAGAATAAGGATTTTTAAGCTTTTCTCCTTCATTTTCAAAGTCCTTGCGATCGGCAACTTCTATAATCCTTCCGTCATAAAAAATCGCAATCCTATCAGCAAGGCTTAAGGCCATATTTATGTCGTGGCTAATAATTAAGGAAGTCTTGCCCTCTTTTTTGAGATTTTTGAAATAGGAAATTATCTCATCTGTGGCTTTTTTATCCATGCCAGGTGTTGGTTCGTCTGCAATTATTAATTCCGCATCTGATAAAATTGCATCAGAAACTAAGACCCTTCTAGCCATGCCGCCCGAAAGTTCGAAAGGATACATCTTATCTACTTCTTTGCCTAGGCCAAAGTTCCTATAAACTTGCTCTTGCTTTTTGTAATCAGATCTTTTAAGGGTCATCCTGGCTTGCTTTGCCGTTTTTAAAAGTGGATTTAGGGAATTTATGGTTTGAGGAATAAAAAATATTTCCTTCCCTCTTACTTTTTCCAAAAGTTTATCGTCTAGGATTTGTCCCTTATAGAAAACTTCTCCTTCATAAAAACCATTATAAGGAAGAAGGCCAAGTATTGCGTGGACTAAAAGGCTTTTACCAGCCCCCCTTGCCCCAAAGATAGCCATTATCTCGCCCTGTTTTAATTCTAAATCTAAATCTCTTACCACATTTAATTTTCTTCTCTTAAGGCCCTTTTCGTATTGGAAAAAGGAAATATTCAAATTTTTAATATCTAATATATTCATAAAATCACCTGTGATAAGAATATGGGTCTAGTAGATTTCCCAAATTCTCCCCTAATAAATTTATAGCGTAGACTACAAGACATAGCAAAAGTCCTGGGAAAAATGCAAGATACCAATGCCCTTGGATGAGGTATTTCATCGACTCTGACAAGATTATCCCAATAGATGGGGTCGACAAAGAAAGACCAAAACCCAAAAAGCTTATGGCCGATTCGTGCAAAATTGCGTGGGGAAATAAAAGTATAAGGCCCACAATCATTTGGCCTGCTATGTGTGGGAGGATATGGTTTATAAAGATATAAAGTTTGGATTTTCCCATAGTTCTTGATATCTTTATATAATTTTCGTTCTTAAGTTCTAAAATCTCGCCCCTAAGAAGCCTTGTAAGGCCTGTCCAGTGGATAAGGGCAATTCCCAAAACTACTCCGCCAGCTCCCCTGCCTGTGGCTACTGATATCAAAATCAAAAGCATCATGTGGGGAATTGATAGGAAAATATCTATGATAAAGTTGACTAACTTATCGATTTTTTTACTCCCTACACTCAAAAGTAGGGAAAAAACCGAAGCTATGACTAGGGATGAAAGACTTCCAATAATGCCAATTGTAAGTGAATTTGAAAGGCCTTTTATAGTCCTAAATGCCATATCCCTGCCATTAGCATCTGTCCCAAAAATGTGGGTCCTAGATGGGGCTTGTAATTTATTTGCAAAGTTTACTGCCAAATTCTCATCATTTATCATTGCCCCTCTTATATATATGTAAGACAAAAATAAAAGGGAAACAAAAATTAGAAGAATCGTCTTTTTCCTAAGGCTAAATCCCTTCTCCTCGATTAATTCACTATTAGATTTGACTAAATTTTTAGTATACACATTATTTTTTAGTTTCATCTTTCCCCCTTAATCTCGGATCAATTACAAGATATAAAATATCGCATATCCTATTGCCTATGTAGACAAATATCGCTGAGAATAATACCAAACCCAACAAGAGCGGTGCATCACCCCTAAGTCCTGCTTCTACTGTAAGCCCTCCTACACCCGGATAGTTGAAGACATTTTCAACCAGAATCGTCCCCGAGAAAAGTTCGGAAAATGATGTAAAAAGTATAGAAAGACCTGGTAGGATTAGGTTTTTAATGGCGAATTTATTTACTATCTTGTTTTTTTTCATCCCCCTTGCCTTGGCATAGAGGACATAATCAGAATTCAATATGTCAATAACTTTGGACCTTGTGTGGAGAATTAAATTTGAAACTCCAACCAAAACTAAGGTTAGGCAAGGAAGGACCATATGTCTTAGGGTATCAACAAGTCTAATATCCTCTTTCAAAACACCCACAGGAGAGCCCATTGATGATGGGAAAATTTTTAATTTTAGGGAAAATACGATTATAAGCAAAATACCCACCCAAAAGCTTGGTGTTGAAGCAAATATTATGGCATAGGCCTTGATTATCTTATCTTTGATCTTGCCAGCGTTTTTACCGGCAACAATGCCAAGGCCAATTCCGATGATGCCTTGGAGGACCCAGGCAATCATCATTAGAAAAATCGAACTTGAAAAACCTTCTTTGATTATGGTTATAACTTCCCTGCCATAGATATTAGATATGCCAAGGTCTCCCCTAAAAAGGTGCCTTAGCCAGGATACATACCTTATGAAAAGGGGCTGGTCAAGGCCCCATTGTCTAATTAGTTCTTCTTTCTTGATAGGACTTAGGCCTATAGACTTAGCTCTCGCAAAGCTCGCGATTGGGTCTATAGGCGATAAGTCTAGGAGAAGGAAGGATATAAAACTAACAGCTAGTATTAAGAGAAGAAAAAGAAATAGTTCTTTTATTATCCTCTTAATCATCCTATTTCCACTTCCAATTTGCGATTGAATCTATAATTGTAAAGCGAGAGCTGTGTGGTTCAATTTTTGTCTTGCCAATTTCAAGGTCGTCTCTTACCATGTATACGTGGTTTTCGTTTACAAGCCATACCCAAGGAGCATCTCCTAGGTGAGAAAATCCAGTTTCCCCATCCCATTGGGCTTTTTTGAAATTGTCATAGAAATCATCTAGGTTGTCAGCTGACAAACCCTTGTCGAAATATTCATCTACTTTTTCATTTGAGTAGAAGTTTGTGTTATAGAAGTCGTAGCCCCTATTTTTTGTAGCATATGAGTAGTACATATCAAGTGGATCATAGCCGCCCCAACCAAATAGGACTGCCTCGTCGTACATGTGTGGCATTACATAATCCCAGTCGCCGTACTTGCTTTCCACTTCAATACCGATCTGTCTAGCCTTTTCTGCAAAGTAAACCGCTAGATTTTCCCTGTCTTGGTAGGCATAATATAGGTCAAATTTAGCTCTGACCCCGTCTTTTTCACGGATACCGTCAGCACCTTCTATCCATCCAGCATCATCAAGGATTTTTTTAGCTCCTTCAATGTCGCCATCTGCGATTTCTGCTGTTTCTTCGTTGTACCATGGAAGACCATCCGCTATTGATGTAGCCTTGGTACCTTCGCCATTTAGGACGTCATTTATAATTTCATCCCTATCCATAGCTATATTTAGGGCTTTTCTAATGGCAATATCACTTGTTACATCATTACCAATTGGTGAACCTGGCATGATTGTATTTTCGTCAGTAACTTCACCAGTGTTTGGAAGGTATGGAAGTGAAATTCCCCTATTGTCTATTGTCTTTACAGACAAAGGCTTAAAGCCTTCGATTTGCATATCCTTAGCAGTGTAAGGAACTCTTATAAGGTCACAAATTCCTTCTTTTGCTGTTGCTAGAGCTTGGTCGTCATCTTTGAAGAAAAGGAAGGTCACTTTCTTAAATGGAATTTTTTCTCCATGGTAATTTTCATTTGGTTTTACAATCATTTCTTGGCCTTTTTTCCATTCTACAAGCTCAAAAGGACCGCTTGATAGTGGTTTTTCGCCATAATTGTCATTGTAATAATCTTTTGAAACTATACCAAGGGAAGCAAGGGTTGATGTAAAGGAAATGTCAGGCCTATCTAGGTCTAGCTCCACAGTTTTTTCGTCAAGTGCCTTTGCTTCCTTAAATCTCTCAAGGTTGATACCTGCTGCCGCTTCATTTTTGGCTGTATTGTAAGTAAAGGCAACGTCTTCTGCTGTAAGATCAGATCCGTCAGCAAATTTTAGGCCGTCTTTTAGTTTTACTGTGTAGGTCTTTTTATCTTCTGAAAGCTCATAAGATTCAGCTAAATCTTCTACTATATGAAGGTCCAAATCACGCTTTAAAAGACTTGCGTGGAAGATATTTGATTGGGAATGTGAAGATTCAAAAATTGGGTTAAAGCCTTTTTCTGGCTCATAGCCCACACCTAGGACCAGTTCATCTTTAGATCTCTCTTCTGGCTTTGCTACTTCTTCACTTGTTGTAACTTCCTTTGTAGCATCTTCTTTTGCGTTTTCTTTCTCATTTGATCCGCTGCCACATGCTGATAGGGCAAGGACTAGGGCCATAAGGCCAAATACTTTTTTTAGCTTATTATTCATAGCATCTCCTTTTATTTTTTATTATAAATTAATAAATCTTAGGCACAAAAAAAGGTACACTATCCCCGTTCTCGAGAATGGTGCACCTTCATAGTACAATTTGAAAAGCAAAACTTAAGTCTTATGTATAGGGCCCCTTCTGTGGCCAAAGCTATTTCTTATAGCTTTTTCGTCTTAAGCTTCTATATATTTTTCAAGCTCTTCTAGAGCAAGATTTATTAACTTTTTCATAGAATAGTCATTCACACCTACAATCACATTGTCATCGTGGAGGAAGGGAATCAAGATTCTTCTTGCCCTTGATGTGGAAACGGCTTCTGCCATTTTTCCTGTGATTTCTCCGCACATTGAGTTTGTAAGTAGAATTCCGATAGGTCCTATAATTATATCTGCCTTCTGGCAGTTTACAATTATGGCATTTTCGCCTGTGGCTGCACGAGTCGCACCTGCCTTAAGCATGGCGCTTGTAGCGTGGGAGTTTGTCCCTACACAAGTTATATCTAGATCTTTATATTTTTCTCTAATAGACTGGATGAGCTGTTTGCCGAGACCTCCGCCTTGGGCGTCAATTACTAATACTTTCATATAACCTCTATTCTAATAAATTCATTATAGCATAAAAATCGTTTTACTTAAAATAATTTTATAAAAATAAATTTAGATAAGTTTTTAAAACCGATTTTGTCCCTTGTAAATTTGGGTATAGAAAAAGGACCTTGCGGGTCCCCCTTCAAATAGAAAAGAATAAGTTAGTCCTAGTTTTCTAAAGGGAAAACTATAAGGAATTAATAATGAAAAACCTAGCTATTTGATAGCTGATTATATTATAACATAAATTTCATTTTATGCAAACTTTTTCACACACCTATTCTTTCCGCAATTTTCCAACGTTTTATATGTTTCTCGTCGTTTTCCTTTTATTCTTCGTTAGAAATTTTATCAACATCTTCGCTCTTGCCGATAAGAACTATTAGGTCATTTTTTTCGATAAGGGTGGTTGGCTTTGGGTTTATGAGTGTTTTCCCAGCTCTTTCAAAGGCGACCACATTTAGGTTGTATTCTTTCCTAAAATCTAATTCAATTAGGTTTTTGCCAACCCAAGCTTCGTGGACCCTGACTTCTGCAAGTGAAAATTCGCTCGAAAACTCGATAAATTCCAAAAGATTTGAACCAGAAATCACCCTCGCAAGTCTCTCGCCACTTTCTAGTTCTGGGAAAATTATCTTGTCAGCGCCGATTTTTTCTAAAATCCTTTCGTGGGTAATATTTGTAGCCTTGGCAATTACAGTGGTAATTCCTACATCCTTGCATAACAAGGTAGCTTCGATTGATGCTTCAATATCAGATCCTGTTGCAATTACTGCTATGTCAAAATTGTTTATACCAAGCTCTCTCATAGCTGCTTCATCTGTCATGTCGGCTTGGGCAGCGTAGGTCACTTGGTCTGCAAGCTTTTGAACCTTGGTATAGTCCCTATCTACAGCCATTACCTCGACACCTTTTTCAAATAATTTCTTGGCTAGGGCAGAACCAAACCTGCCTAGACCTAAAACTAATACATTTTTTTCTTTCATTTTTACTCCTTAACCTATACTAATAAAACTTTCTGGATATCTGATTCTGCTCTTCTTTGTCTTCATACCAAAGGCGAAGGCCATGGTCATTGGCCCCAAACGGCCTAGGTACATACAGATTGTAATCAAAATCTTGCCTACCCTTGAAAGGTCTGCCGTCATTCCCTTACTTGCCCCAACAGTTGCAAGGGCAGATACTGTTTCATACAAAATTTCCACAAGGCCAGCATTTTCCGTAATAGTAAGCAAAAAGCTTACAGATAAAACAATCCCTATTGATACAAGGAAAATCGCAAGGGCCTTTCTTATTACATCAGTACCTATGTGCCTACCAAAGACAACCGGCTCATCTTCTCCCCTAATTACTGCAAGGGTTGATAAGATGAGAACTCCGAGCGTTGTAGTTTTGATACCACCTGCAGTTGATCCCGGACTTCCGCCTACAAACATCAAGCCCATAAGCATAAGGGCTGTTGAATCCTTGATTTTAGATAGGTCTACAGAATAAAATCCTGCCGTTCTTGCAACTACCGATTGGAAAAAGGACTCGAGTATAGATCCCTTTAGGCTTTCTTCCGCCAAAACCCCTCCTCTTTTTTCTAGGAAATAAAAAGCAAGGGTTCCTAGAACAAGAAGGATAGCTGTCATCATTAGGACAAGTTTTGAGTGAGTAGATATTTTCTTAAAAGACCTTCTCCTAAAAAGTTCGCTTGTCACAACAAAGCCCAGACCGCCTACGATTACAAGCATTGACAAGGTAAGGTTTACTAGCATATCTTCCCTAAAAGGATAGATTGAATCGCCCAGTATATCAAAACCTGCGTTACAAAAAGCAGAGATCGAGTGGAAAATTGAAATCCAAAGGCCTTGACCCATCCCATAAAGAGGGACAAACCTGATTGCTAAAAGGATTGCTCCCAAAATCTCTGTTCCAAAGGTAAAAATAAGTACATATTTAAAAAGGACAATCATGCCCTCAAGGCTTTCCACATTGAGCTGCTCTTTTAGGATTTGCCTAGATTTCATCCCGATTTTTTTGCCAAGGATAAGAGGAATTATTGAGGCCAAACTCATAACCCCTAGCCCTCCTATCTGAATTAGGATAATCAAAAGGACGTGGCCGTAGGTGTTCCAATGCTCTAAAGTATTGACAGGACTAAGGCCTGTCACGCAAGAGGCACTGGCAGCCACAAAAAAAGAGTCGATTAAATCAGTCGCCTGACCAGATTTGGTAAAAAATGGCAGAGACAATAATATTCCGCCTATGCTGATAAGAATAGCAAAACCAAGACTTAAAACAAGGGGTGGATTTAGGCTAATCTTATCATAAATTTTATCGATAAAATTTTTATTCATAACATCTCCTATAGGTTCATTTTACCTATAGACTGACTCTACCACCACTATTTACAAGTTCAAAGGTATTCTCAAATATTTGTAAAATTTATTAGTTTCATTTATCAAGCAAAGATAAAATGTATAGTAATAGAAAAGGAGGATTTATGAAAAAAATACTTTTAGCCTTGGCAATAATTTTGGGGATTTTTATCCCAAAAGATTCATTTGCCGACGAATTTAGGGAAATAAACATAGAAGCAGCTATCGACGAAAAAGGCATAGGCCACATCGAGGAAACTTGGAAAATCAACGAAACAAACACAGACTATACAGAAAGATATAAGACTATCGAAAACCTAAGAGGACTTAAAATCGAAGATTTTAAACTAGAAGCCTTTGGCAAGACTTTTGAAAAGCTAGATCCTTGGGATACAGACAAATCATTTGAGGAAAAGGCCTACAAGTCAGGCGTCATCACAAGAGGCGACGACGAGGTCGAGCTTTGCTGGGGCATAAGCGATTATTCGGATAATACCTACAAATTATCATATATTATAAACCCTCTAGCCATCGGGCTTACCGATTCTGATATGGTATTTTTTAACTTCGTGGGAGAAAATTTCGATCCCATGCCAGAAGTTGTCAATATCAAAATCAAAGGCTACAAACCCTTTACCGATATAAAATTCTGGGGATTTGGCCTAGAAGGAGCAATCGGTAATGAAAACGGGGAAATCATCCTAAAATCCACAGGAGATATAAACTACACCACAGTCATGATCAAGTTCCCAAAAGGCACTTTCGCCACATCCTACAAGGAAGATAAGACCTTCGAAGACTACGCACAAAAATCCGTCAAGGGTTCAAAATGGGAAGAAAATGAAGGAAGGGCCTACAAAATCCCACTACCAATTTGGGCCAAGGTCCTAATTTCTATTGGAGCCCTCTTAGGACTAGGCGGGATCTTTGCTGGCATAAGGGCCGCCAAACTCTATTTTGACGAAAAAGCCTTAGAAAACTACAAAGACCTACCAAAACCAAAATATCTTAAGGGAAAATACTACAGAACCCTTCCTTACCAAGGCCACATAGAAAACCTAGCCTATCTATTAAAATACCTTCCAATAATTGGCCAGGACCTAGGAGGATCATACATGAATGCCTTCATCCTAAAATGGGCCATGGACGGCCATATTGACCTAGGTGGTAATAAAAAAGGTCTCTTAGAAGAAAATACAATAAAAATCCTATCAAAACCAGAAAATATGGGACAGGTAGAAAAAGAAATCTTTGACATGCTCTATAAGGCAAGCCTTAGGAAACACGATAATAAACTTAGCGACAGCGATTTTAAAAAATATTTAAAGGCTAATAAGGACGACCTTGAAAATATCTACGATAAGCTAGAAGACGAATCTATAAAAGCCTTGAAAAACGAGGCCTATATAGAAGACTACGTATTTGAGAAAAAATTCCTAAATACAAGAAAAACCGGCAAGGAAATAAGAATAACCGACAAGGGCCTAGACCTATACGAAAAAATATTTTGCTTCAAATCCTACCTCAATGACTACGAAGAAGTAGGAACTAAAAATAAAGAAGAGATAAAAAATTGGAAGGCTTATCTAATTTACTCAATACTTCTAAATGTAGATGGTAACTTCCATGATTTTGTAGATGAAAATTACAAAGAAACTCCTTATTTCATCTACTACCCACATTTCTACTCAAATGCTAGAGGCTACTCAAAATCAATAAACGAATCCTACGCATCCACAACAGGCTTTTCAAACGCAGGCTTCGGAGGCCAAACCTCAGTAGGAGGAGGCGGTGGATCCTTTGGTGGTGGAGGAGGTGGCGGCCGCTAGGTTAAGTCCGAGACTTAAGAATCAACTTCCTCTCTTTATCCTAGATAAATTATTACTTTCTCTTTATCCTAGATAAATTATAAATCTTTTATAGAATAATTTTATTTACAGTTGAATCTCCGTCAAAGGGGGAAACCCTAGGGAACGTTTCGCACGTTCCCTCATCGGTTTCCCCCTTACACCCCCATTCCGTTACACCCTCCGGGCGACCCCTCTCGGGGGACAAGGAGTTTGCCTATCGGCAAACTATTGATATGGATGTTCCTCTGTATAATTTGATAGAATATCCATACTTTTTTGAAATTCAGTCGGCTAAAATTTGATAACTCGGCTAAAGCCTCAAACAATCAAATTTTTTAACGCCGCCTGAATTACAAAAATCCTTGTCTTTGGTATTTTAAGATTTGCTTATAAACAAAACTGTTTATCTCCAAGCAATGTTTGGCAAAGCCAAACGAGCCAAGCAATACTCATACCCTGAGACTAATTATCTTATCTACCAGGTAATGATTTCTAATCCAGGTCACCGTTAAGAAAATCGCACTGTTTGAGCGTAGCGAGTTTGCGATTTTTAGGTGACCGAAGATTAGAAATCTGTGAGAATAACAGTTAAATTAAACAAGGTTATCACCTCTACCAATAAAAAGCTTACTGAATGCAAGCAACCTTATCCGCACTCCGCTTAAGGAGCAGTCGGGGGTGTAGCCGAGTGGGGTTTAAGGGGAGGCGGGTCAGGGGGCATCTGCCGCCCCCTTGGGCCTCCCCTTTGAACGGAGATTCAACTGTAAGTAGAATAGTATCCTAATTTACTAAATTACAAAGAAAAATAGTAAATAAAATAGAATAATCATAAGACTAAAATCAATTTAATAAAAAAGAAAGTAATCTTTTTACAATTAACGCTCCTACTCGTCGCGTCACTTGTAAAAAATTACATAAGGTTTTTCATAAATTTCTACTTCGGTGTTTTACACCTTGAGAAATTTTGAAAACCGAAAAAACTTTGCTAACTGAAGCCCTATCCCGATTTGATAAAATAAAATCGATGGAAGGACTGATGCTTTAGCAAAAGTTTTTACTACCATTAAAAAACCCCCATCTTGGATGGGGATAAAAAATAATTATTTTCTTATTAATTCTAATAACAAATCAAAAAGTGATTGAATCGCCCTTTCATGCGTCCTCTCATAACCATGGCTTGCTGCTACTCCGCATCCTACTAGGGCGTGCCTGTAGTCGTAGTCGCTTGCTACTGCGGCTGAGGCGTCTGAGCCGTAGAATGGGTAGATGTCGAGTCCGTAGTCTAGTTTTAGGTCTTCTGCGATTTTTACAAGATCGTTTGTAAGGTCATAGTTGTATGGGCCTGATGAGTCTTTGGCGCAGATTGAAAGTTTTAATTCGTCGCAAGCAAGGTCTTCGTGGACTACTCCCATATCGACTGCTACCATGTCAGAAATTCCTTTTGGATGACCTGCTGATGCGCCGTGGCCTACTTCTTCGTAGATGGTAAACATCATATAGAGTGGGCGATTTATCTTGATATTTTTCTCTTTGATCTCTTTGGCAAGGGCAAGAAGGACTCCAGCAGATGCCTTATCATCTAGGTGGCGGCTTTTTACAAAACCATTATCTATCCTAAATCTTGGATCTAGTGAGATGAAGTCACCATTTCTTATGCCAAGATCTTCGGTTTCTTCTACAGAATGGGTGATGGCGTCTATTACCACTTCCATTGTCTCGTCATTTCTTTTTGCCTCTCTTGGGGCATCTGATCCATGAACTGCCGGATTGTTTAGCCTAACTACACCTGTATATTCCTTGCCAGATCTTGTATGAATTTTGACATTTTCAAATTCCACAAAATTAAGTGGGAAACCTCCTAAAGTTGTCACTCTTAGGGCTCCATTTTCCTTAATTGACCTTACCATAAGTCCAAGGGTATCAACGTGGGCAGATAGGAGAAGTCCATTTTCTCCTTCCTCTTCATTGATTGGCACAATCACATTGCCCTTATTATTCTGATAAGGCGCAAAGCCTAATTTCTCAAATTCTTCCATCAAATATTTTTCGGCTAGTTTGCTATAGCCTGTAGGTGATGGAGTATTTACAAGGTCTTTGATATATCCAGTAATTGTATTTATATCCATTTTTATCTCCTTTTATCTATAGTATAATGATACTAACATTATATAGTAAGAATCGATTTTATAAAGGAAAGAAATATGAAAAAATATATATTTAAGGAAAAGTTTTTTAAGATAACTGACAAGTACTGGATCACAGACGAAAATGGTGAAAAGGCCTTCTTTTTAGACCAAGATTTCACCTTTATGGGCTACAGGGCAAGAGTTTACGGACAAAACAAGGAAAACTTATTTTCTATAGAAAAAAAGATAATTTCGCTCTTGCCAAAGTTTTATGTAGACTTTGAAGACGGGTCAAAGATGACAGTCAACAAAAGATTTACCCTACTTAGAAAATCCATCGACGTGGATACAGATTTTGGCACAATAAACCTAAAGGGATCTGTGTGGGACTATAATTTTGTGATAAGCCTTGATGGCAAAAAAATCGGGGAAGTTAATAGAAAATTCATCTCCCTAACCGACCACTACGTCCTCACAGTCTACGACGAGGACTACACACTCGCCATGGTCGCCCTAGTCATCTGCCTAAACAAAATCCACGACGACGAAGATGCTGCAGCCACAAACTCAGGAGGAGGACAATAATGCCACAACTAATCTTTATCCTAGCAGGCCTATTCGCCCTAGCAGGCCTTTATAACTTGTATTTGTTTGGGCAAATCAAAGAAAGAGTCAAATACACAAAAAAAGACCTAGCAGTCCTTGGCATGATTGTAATCATGTATATAATCTATTACTGGGTATTTAAGCCATATATAATAAACGCCCTAGCCATCTCTATTTCCATGATATTTTGGAACTTCACAGGGGTGATTGCAAGAGGCTTTTCTGATGAATATGTCTTCACCAACAAACTAAATCCCTTCATCAACAAAAAAGCACCCTTAGAAGAAATCAAATCCGTCACCCTATCAAGGGCAGGCAAAAATTTACTGCTAATGGTCTACCTAAAAACCGCCAACAGCCAGGATAATATGAGCTTTGACTTCAAAAAGGAAAAGGACTTGGTGAGGATTTTGAAAAAACAAAAGGTAAATACAATAAACTGAACTTATCCCCAGCCAAGCTGGGGGTTTTTAATGGTAACAAAAACTTTTGCAAAAGAATCAGACCTTCCAACAATTTCATTTCATGAAATTGGGATAGGGCTTCATAAAAAAGTTTTTGTGATTTTCAAAATTTCTCAAGGTGCAAAGCACCGCAGTAGAAATTGATGAAGAACCTTATGTAAAATAAGCCTCCGCGGCTCATGGAGCGACAAATTTGCCCTAGCGGCCGAGAGCGACGGATTGGCTCGCAGCGATGCGGGAGAACTAGCCCGTCGGCTCGTGGAGACAGGTTGCGACGGGTAGGAGCAATCGAAAGAAAAAGTTACGTAAAATTCAATCCTTTCACTAGATTAGCTAGTATTCCAGGAATATTATCTTTTTACTTTAATTATAAATTATATTTTGGTCTTATGTTTTTTCTTAGTCATTCATATGACTGCTCCTTTCAAAGGGGAGGCCCAAGGACCCTTCCGCATGGGTCCTCACCCGCCTCCCCTTAAACCCCACTCGGCTACACCCCACAAGCGGCTCCTATGGCGGAGAGCATGAGCAGTAGATTTCCTTTGGAAATCTTTTTTTGTATAGTTTACGTCCTTGTTTTATTCTTTGTTTATTCACACTTTTTAAGATCTAAAGCCTCCTAAAAATTGTAATCTAGTCTTAAATTTAATCTGATTTTAAGATTTACCCACAAAATTACAGAAATATTATTGTAGGTGTTCGCCAGTGCAATTTTTTTAACGAAGTCTTTAGATTTTAAAATACTTGGTCTTAAGTGATTAACTCATCTCATAAGAAAAATAAAACCCATCTAGCAATGTTTGGCAAAGCCAAACGAGCAAAGCAATGCTCATACTCCGAGATTAAATTTCTCATCTACTTGGTCATGATTTCTAAGCAAGGGTTGCGTTAAGAAAATCGCACTGTTTGAGGCTTTTGCCGAGTTTGCGATTTTTAGCAACCCGATGTTTAGAAATCTGTGAGGATATACATAGATTAATACAAGGTCATTCTTCCTACTAAAAAAGCTTTCCGATTAGGAAAGCATCTGATTCCGCACTCCGCTTAAGGAGCAAACAGGGGTGTAACGTAGAGGGGTTTAAGGGGAGGCCGATAAGGGGGCATTTGCCGCCCCCTAGGGCCTCCCCTTTAAACGGAGATCCAACTGTAAGTAGAATAAAAATCTAATCTACAAAATTACGAAGAGATAGAGTAAAAAATAACGATTCAATTAAAGACAATAATTTATCTTGGATAAAAAAAAATAATTTATCTTGGATAAAAAAAGAGAGCTTTTTTTCGCTCTCTCTTTTTTTATTCATCTTCTTTTTTCTTTCTAGTAGCCATTATACCAGCTATTGATAGTCCCATACTTGTGAGTATTGGGGCTACTGAGCCTACACCAGTTTTTGGATTTGTTGATTTATCTTTTCTAGATAATTCAGCAGAATCTTTTCTCTTTCTTGAAAGCATATCGTAGTCAGAATTGTTCTTTTCTTCTCTAGTGCTTTCTTCTTTATTAGGATTTTTCTTTGGACTTTCTGGTGTCTTTGGATTTTCCTTACCTGGTTCACCTGGTTTTCCTGGTTTGTTTGGTCTTTCTTCTGGTGTTCCTGGCTCATTTGGTTTGCCTGGTTCATTTGGTTTTTCACCTGGTGTGCCTGGCTCGTTTGGTTCACCTGGTTTGTTTGGTGTCTCACCTGGTGTGCCTGGCTCGTTTGGTCTATTTGGTTCGCCTGGTTTTTCTGGATCCTTGTTACCTGGTTTACTTGGATCTTTTGGATCTTCATCACCTGGTTTTTCTGGGTCCTTTGGATCTTCATCACCTGGTTTTTCTGGATCCTTTGGATCTTCATCGCCTGGTTTTTCTGGATCCTTTGGATCTTCATCACCTGGTTTTTCTGGGTCCTTTGGATCTTCATCACCTGGTT
>CAUPHU010000006.1:0-24495 GCA_963511095.1 uncultured Anaerococcus sp.
AGTGTTGAACATAATATGGAAGTAGCAAAGGGAGTGAGCAATCACTCTCTTTTACATTACATAACAATAACTCCTTTTTTGTCATAAGCTTGACATGAGAGGGATCAGGGGGCATGTTTGTTCAAAGTATGAAGTTTATAGATAGACACAAGGGCAACAGAAAAAAAGTCTCAATCATAGGACAAGAATCAGTACCTGATACATGGAAGCTTTGTAAAATGAACCTTTCTATCAGAGGTATAGCCCATGACCTAGGAGATACAAACGCCTCCACCTTCCAAAATGACCTTTTCAAAGATAGGAAAGTGGACTACATCATGGCCAATCCTCCCTTCAACCTCAAAAATTGGCGAGAAAAAGATGAGTTAATAGATGACCCAAGATTTGACGGCTATCCAATGCCACCTGTAGCAAATGCCAACTATGCCTGGATCCTCCACATGATATCAAAACTAGATGAAACTGATGGAATAGCTGGCTTCTTACTTGCCAATGGCGCCCTAAACGCAACTGGCGATGAGGGGAAAATTAGAAAAGAAATATTAGAGAAAGACCTAGTTGAGGCAATAATTGTCCTACCTAGAGATATGTTTTATACAACAGATATCTCTGTCACACTTTGGATAATAAATAAAAACAAAAAAGCTAAGCTTGCCAACAATAGAATTCTAAGAGATAGGCAAAATGAGGTCTTGTTTATGGATCTAAGGACTTGGGATAAAAATATAGAAACCATCAGGTTAGATAAAGGAAAAAAAAGAAAGGTTGCTTTCACAGATGCGGACATAAAAAAAGTCAAGGATATATACCATTCTTGGCAATCTGAAAACGGCTACTATATAGATGTAGCAGAGCTATGCAAATCAGCGACCATTGATGATATAAGAAAAGAGGACTACTCCCTTGCCCCAAGTAAATATATAGAATTTATCGACCACGACCTAGACATAGACTACGAGAAGGAAATGGCAAGAATCCAAGAGGAAATGCGAGACGTCCTCAAAAAGGAAAAGGAATCTCAAAAAATGCTAGAAGAAGCCTTCAGGGGATAGGTTATGACCTTGACTAGGTATAGGCTTGGGGACTTGATTGAGATTGTTAATGAAAAAAATGATTTAGGAATAAGAAGATTTTATGGAATAAATATCAACAAAGAAATAATGCCTACTAATGCGAAAACGGAAAAACTTAACGAAAAGAAATATAAACTCCTAAGAAAAAACAGATTTGTTTACAGCGGAATGCAAACAGGTAGAGATAAGTCTATAAGAATTAGTATGTATTTTGATGATGACCCTGTAATTGTTTCCCCAGCATATACGACGTTTGAAATAAAAGACGAAAATGTAATCTTACCAATTTATCTTTTTATGTTGTTTCAATCAGAAGAAAAAGATAGGCTAGGTTGGTTTTATTCAGATAGTAGCGTAAGAGCGAACTTGGATTGGGATAGATTTTGCGATATAAAAATCGACCTCCCTCCCCTTGATGTTCAAAAGAAATACGTTGCCATCTACAAGGCCATGTTAGAAAACCAAGAATCCTACGAAAAAGGCTTGGAGGATTTTAAACTTACTTGTGACGCAACAATAGAAAATATTAGAAGAAAATATAAACTAGAGAAAATAGATAATTATATAGCAAAAAGTGTATCTAAAAATAAGGATGACAAAATCAAAAAAGTTTATGGATTGAGCACAAAGAAAGAGTTCAGGGTGCCACAAAGTAGAGTCAACAAAAAGAAATTAACCAATTATAAAATTGTCAAACCAAATGATATAGCTTTTGTTCCAACTACTGATACATGGAAAGTCCTTGCTTTTGCAATAAATAATTTTAATGAAAAAATTGTTGTTTCACCTATTTATGAAGTATTTTCTACAAAATCAGATTCATTAAATCCCGAATATTTAGCGCTTTGGTTGAGTAGAGATGAATTTGATAGATACGCTAGATACAATTCATGGGGATCAGCGAGAGAAACTTTTTCATGGGAAGAAATGTGTAGGGTTAAAATTCCAATACCACAAATTGAAGTACAGAATTCCATTGCCAACATTTATAAAGTTTACACAGAACGCAAGGAAATCAACGAAAAACTCAAAGAAAGACTCAAGAATATCTGCCCTATCCTTATCAAGGGGGCAGCTGAGGAGGCTAGGCGAAAGGAGGCCTAAGTATGTCAGATAAAACTTACCAAAAAAGTTTTAAAGAGGCTGAGCTTGAAAAAGCAATCATAGAACTTTTCAAAGACCAAGGCTATGACTATATAAATGGAAAAGAAATATACAGGAAATTTACAGATGTACTTCTAGAAGATGACCTCAAATCATTTCTAAAAAGCCAGTACTCCAAGGATGACCTTAGTGACCTTGAAGTCCAGATGATAATAAATAAGCTTAAATTTATCCCATCCTTTCCTCTTTATGAGGGAAATAAAGAGACTTTTAATCTTGTAAACGAGGGTTTTGACCTTCAAAGAGAGGATAAAAGCAAACTTGCCCTCCACATTTCCTATATAGATTTTGATAATCCTGATAATAATATTTTTAAGATTGTAAACCAATATGATATTACAGATAAGAGGCCTAGGATACCAGATCTTTTGCTATTTATTAACGGTATCCCAGTTACAATCTTTGAATTTAAGACTGCTATCGACGAAGATACGACAATCTACGATGCTTGGGAGCAAATCCATAAGAGGTACAGAAGAGATATACCAGCTCTTTTGAAATATACTTTCTTATCTGTGATATGTGACGGGGCTAATAATAGACTTGGTAGTATTTTTACTCCATATCCTTTCTACTATGCTTGGAATAAGATTGATTCTGACGATGATTCAAAATATGGGATTTCCTCACTTAAAACCTTGATTAATGGGGCTTTTGATAAAAAAAGAGTATTGGAAATCTTAAGAGACTTTATATTCTACCCTGACGATAGCAAGAAAGAAGTTGTCATAGTTTGTAGGTATCCACAGTATTTTGCAGCTACTAGTGTCTTTGAAAATATCAAAAAAGAAATGAAACCACTTGGTACAGGTAAGGGCGGAACTTATTTTGGAGCAACTGGCTCTGGCAAGACTTATGCAATGCTTTATCTATGCCGCCTACTTATGAATAGAGACCAAGATATCCTATCTAATCCTACAATTTTGATTATCACTGACAGAGAAGATTTGGATACCCAATCCTCAGAACTTTTTGTGACTGCAAAAAATTTCCTACATGATGAAAATGTAAGGAGTATTGAGTCAAGAAAAGACCTCAAAAACACCTTAGAACAGAGGCCTTCTGGCGGTGTTTATCTTACAACTATACAAAAATTTAGTGAAGATATAGGACTTTTATCTGATAGGAAAAATATTATATGCATTTCTGACGAAGCCCATAGGACTCAAACAGGAGTAGGTTCAAAACTTATTAAAAACGAAAAAGGTGTCTTCACAAGATATGGTTTTGCAAAATATCTTAGAGATTCATTTCCAAATGCTACTTATGTAGGTTTTACTGGTACACCTATTGATGAAACTATAGCTGTCTTTGGTCCTGTTGTCGATTCTTATACCATGAAAGAAGCCTCAGATGATGGAATTACCGAGCAAATCACCTATGAACCAAGGCTTGCTAGAGTTGTACTTTCAGATGAAAGAACTAAGGAAATTGAAAAATATTATGATCAATGTATAGAAGAAGGGTCTAACGAAGAACAAGTAGAAGTAAGCAAAAAAGCTATGTCACAAATGTCTGTTATCCTTGGTGATCCTGATAGACTCAAGAAAATGGCAGCTGATATTGTCAAACATTACGAAAAACTTGTAAACGAAAAGCCAAAAGTTGTCCAAAAAGCTATGATTGTTTGCTCTGCTAGAGAAATTGCCTTTAGACTTCTTAAGGAGATTACAAAAATAAGACCTGAATGGGCAGAATCCAAAAAAGCAGATGACGAAAATCTTCTTAATAAAAGCGAACTTGATAAGCTTGTTAGTCTACCAAAAATAAACCTAGTTGCTACTAGGGGTGCAAATGATGAAGAAGATTTATACGAAGCTTGTGGCACAAAAGAATACCGCAAAATGCTTGATAGGCAATTTAAGAATAATAATTCTAATTTTAAGATTGCTGTAGTAGTCGATATGTGGATTACAGGATTTGATGTCCCATCACTTGCTGTGATGTATATAGACAAGCCTCTTCAAAAACACACATTAATCCAAACTATTTCTAGGGTTAATAGGGTCTTTGAAGGAAAAGATGCAGGACTTGTTGTCGATTATATTGGCATAAAGAAAAGCATGATGGAAGCCCTTAAGAAATACGGCACTAATGGTGGCACTCCAATTGAAGACGTCTATGCCAGTTTAAGAATATTTAAAAATTATATAGATTTAATTTCAAAATTATTTATAGGTTTTGATATGAATAAGTACCTGTTTGGTAAGCCGCTAGAAAGACTTATGTGTCTTAATGAAGCAGCTGAATTTATCCAAAAAAGTAAGGACAAGCTGAATAATTTTATGGGATTTTCAAAAAGATTGAAGGCCGCTTACAATATTGTATTCCCTTCTGGTCTTTTATCCGATGAGGAAACAAGCCTTGCTCAATTCTATTTGGCTGTGAGGTCTATTATCTTTAAGCAAACAAAAGGACATGCTCCTGACGCTGAAATGATGAATATGGTAGTAGAAAAAATGGTCGCGGAAGCCATACAGTGTACCGGTGTAGAAAATATAATTGATGCTGATAAGTCCTTGGATTTATTTGGAGATGAAGCCTTAGAAGAACTTGAAAAAGTTGAGCTTCCAATAACTAAGTATAACGCCCTTGTATTATTACTAGAAAAAGCTATCAAGGAATATGGCAAAACAAATAAAATAAAGGCAGTGAAGTTTTCTGAAAGACTAAAAAAAGTAGTTGACGAATACAATGACAGGGATGACTTGGCCTTTGTAAATAAAGTAACAGAAGACTTTGTAAATAACCTATCTGAAGAATTGATAAATTTAATGAAAGATTTAGAAAAAGATAAAAAGTCCTTTGAAGATATAGGTATATCATATGAAGAAAAGGCCTTTTATGATATCTTGGTAAATATTAGAGATAAGCACGAATTTCCATATGAAGATGAAAAGTGCATAGTTCTAGCTAAAAAAATCAGAGAATTAGTTGACGATAAGGCGCAATATACAGATTGGTCAAATAGAGCAGATATAAAGGCTCAGTTAAACTACGATATAGTAGTACTCCTAAGCCAAAACGGCTACCCACCACAATGGAACAAAGAAGTGTTTGATAAAGTAATGGAGCAGACAGAAAATTATAAAAAATATACAAGTGTATAAGATTAAGTTTTAATTTTGTTAATAAAATCGCCTCCCTGTCACAATTTTAAAAGTTGAGTCAGGGAAGGCATTTTATGTTTAATATTTATTATATGCAAGACTTCTGAAAATCAGATTTCTTTATAATTTTCTCTGTATTCTAAATATTAATCATTTTGTATTGACATATCTCCATAATATTTTCCTCTCGAATACCAAGTAAATCCACTCCATTCACTATGTATCAAGCCATCAAGTCCTTCGTTGAATCTTTTTTCACCTATATTTGTCCAGAACAAAATATAATTATTTTCCTCTAAAAACCTATCTAAAAGATCTTTTCTTATCAATAGCCTTTCTGAAACTTCTCCTTCCTTGTTGTCATAAGCAATTAGCCTAAATTCATCATCATAGAAGTACCCATCATAGATTTTTTGTTGAATTTTTAAGTAATCAGCTAATTCTTTGCAAGGTACATAAAATGATGGGGTGTATTCTTGAGATGCATCATATTCTTCTTCCCAATAGTAATAATGAAATGCAGGTAATATATAAGCAACATTTTCTAGTACAGGTTTTTTCTCTATCCATTTACTATATTCGAAAATTATATTATCACCTTCAATCTTAGGAAGCATTCCTTGTCTTTGCATTTCATTTATTTCTCCTGTTTCATGTTTATACTCAAGCCATTCGTCAGGAAACTCATCTATATATCCTGATGACCAATAGTATTCTCTATTAAACAAACTGTATATATGGTCGGCTCCTTCGGGAAACCATCTTCCCCAAAAATTTTTATTTTTAACTACATCTAATAATTTATCAAATTCATTATCTTTTATAAAATAACCTTGAGAAATTCTCCATATGTCCTGAGCACCAGACCTATTATATTTTATCTCATTGGTTATTATATCTGGCTTGCTTCTCACATCTTTATGACCATATAAAACAACCCACTCTGTGGAGCTAGTATCAACTTGAATTAAAGATTCGTTAAACATTTTTGGTTTTAAATATTTCCATTCATCTATTCTATTTACATCTTTTTCTTCTGATATAAAATATTCTTCATTGTCTATCATAAATTTAGGCTTTAAATCTTCTGGAATAACATTTATCATATTAATTGTGGGATCAAAATCTCTAACATAAGGATTCCAAGGTCCTAAAAATACTTTTCCTTCATTATAATCATCTTTTAATTTACAATGATCAGATACTATAGCCAAAATTTTATAGAATGCTATCCATTGGTATTTTTTTCCAATTCTTTCTATTTTTTTAGTGCTGTGTCTATTAAAAGTCCTTATTGAGCAATCATTTTTACCAAATAAATTGTTATTATATCCAAGGTCATTAATTATATATTGCATTGCATAATGGTATAGATTTAGAATATCTACATTTTCAAAATATGATAGAGCAGATTGAAATACGTATCTACCGAAATCTCCATATCCTAACCCTTTTACATTAGGTCTCATAGAAAGATCAATACTATTTAATCCATTATTCTTTGGTAAATCTATATTAAAATACACTTCCTCAGAAACATTAGGAATATCCTTTGACGTGTATGGTGGATATATTATTTTTTCATTAATAATATCATCAGAAGTACCATTTAGGAATATGTACTTCTCTATAATAAGTCTTGCATAGTCACGTAGTAATATATCCGGATACACAGTTTCTTGGTTAAATACCGAACTATAGACGTACTCTACAAGACTTTTAAATTCTTCTTTGCTACCTTTATTATTTTTTGTGCACGCTCCAAAAACGCACCCATATAATCTTTGTAAAACATACGGATCATTTACATCATGAAACTCTCTTAATAAATATTCGCATAAACTATATGAATTCTTTAAAATTTCAATTAAAGCTTTGGATGCTTTATCTCTTAAACGTCTATTAGACGAACTGAAAAGCCAAGTAATAAGAATTGTTAATAATTTAGTCTCATCTATATCCAAATTTCTAATTTTTTCCCCTCTTACTAGAAATTTTATAATTTGATATATTCGAATTTCATCATAAGATAATTTATTTATATACAATGTCCACAAAGCATCTCTTTTATTCAATTCCATATTATAAAGAAGAGTATGTAAAAATATAGCATTTAATTCATTATTAATTTTTAAACTATTCTCTATCAACACTTTAAAGAAGGTGTCAATATGTATAGGGTTATTCTCTATTATTTCTTTAAAAGATTGAATATCAATACTGTCAGAAGTTCTTAAAGATAGTCCTTCAATGTATTTGTTTATAATTAAATTATTACTATTTTCATCAGTTAGTTTACTCATAATTTCATTTATAGGATCAATTTTATACTTACTAAAAGACATTGAACATACAAAATTAAAGAGATCTAAGTTGTTAGTATTTTTCACTTCCCCACTTTCAATCTGTAGTAAATGAAATATTGAATTTATTATATCATCGATATCGTCAGATTTTTTTAAAATATATTTAGCTTGTAAATAGTCACCCAACAAATTGTAACTAAATCCATAGTACTCTTCTTCATTTTCTGAATAGTCTATAAGTATACCATTCTTCACTAAAATAGGTATTATATTTATTGCTTTTATATCATACAACCTCCAAAACTCTAACCTGTATAAGTCTATTCCCTTTATAAGCGTATCATTGTTTGCATATAGCATTGAGGCTATATCAGTCAATAATTCTATAAGTATATTTTTATTTTCTTCTATACTTAACTTCTCCTTAACTTCTAAATAAGTTTTATCAATAATCTTCTTGAAAATTTCAAAAATATTAATATCTCCTTCTGAGTATGTCTTACAATATAATGTTAAGAACAATGGATTAGTTAACTCAAAGCTTAAATAGTCTGAAGGAGAAAAGGTTATGTTGTAATAATCAAAAAAGTTTTGCGTTATTTCTATGGAATTATTCATAAATCCAAAATGCTCGACTTTTGATATCTTATTTTCTTTAATATTATGATTAATGTAACCTTCTAAAACATTGTTTTCATATCCATTCTTTATTGATACAATTATTTTTATAAACTTTCTTTGATTAATTTTATCAAATATTAAAGATAAGCCATTTTTCCATATTTCTTTATATTTACTTTCATTAATTGCATCAATAAAAATAAAAACTTCTCGATTATTGTCTGATCCTATAGCTTCTAAAACATCCAAAAACTGATCTAAATTATAATTAAGTCCGAAAATTTCCATTATCTGGCTTGGTACAGAGCTATTACTTATAAAAGTATGACCAAGAATTAAAACTGCATAATCACCATTATCAATAAGTTTCTTGCAGGTACTTCCTAATAGATGAGATTTTCCAGTTCCAGCTTTACCTGTTAATATCAAATTTTTATTAATAATTATTTGTTTCTCACAGTCTGTTAACTCCAATTCTTTATAAAAATTAAGAACTCTTTCGATTTCAATAGCTTTAATATCTAACTTATTTAGTTCATAATATAATTCATTTTCTAATTTTTTTGATTTATAATTCTCATAAAGTGCTTCTTTTTCATTCTTAATATCCAGTAATTTATTCTCAATATATCCCATAGAGTGTAAAAATTTGTTTTGTAATTTATTAGACCATTCAAAACTATCTTTAACAGTATAGTAATTTATATCTTCTATCTCGTTTATTTCTTGCAAAATTTCACTTATTAATTTTGATATTATTGGATCCTCGATCTCCTCATTTATATTTAGTAGATTTTCTTGTAACAATATTTTTTTACTATTAATTATATTAATAGCTTCTTCATCTTTCACAAATAAATTTATAAACTCCTCTGCTTTTGTTTTTTCATTTAAATCTGAATTATATCTAGGACCTAAGTTATATATAGATTTTTTACAATTCTTTTCAAACCATTCTCGATTCAGTGTATGTTTTCTAAAAAAATATGAATATAAGTCTTTGTGCATAAAAACTTGATCTAATATTTCATTATTTGTAATTAACTCAATTTCTATGCCGGCTTCCATGAGCGACTTTTTGATTTCCATAAACTTATCACATTTTTTATCCAAATCGTTGTTGCAATATAGGTATAAAGTTTTTAAACTATCTTTATAATATTTTATTACTTTATCTGTCGATTTTTTTATTTGATCATAGTTATTCTTGGAAAAAAACTTAGCTTGGAAGGAAATTATTGAGTTAGTTTTTTTGCAAAATAAAGGGTCTATTTCAGTTCCGGGATGGTTTGATTTCGATCTGAATATTGTATCTTTCGTAAAAAATTGTCTTTTAAATAAATTTCTACATAAATCTTCAAAGCTGTCACTAGGATTTATATTAGACGCTTTAAATTGTTCCCAATTCAATGAATCTTTCATTTATATCAATCCTTTCTTTTTATTACTTAATTAGTGTCCCAAAATGTTTAATTAAAAATATTATTATTGTAATTATAACACAACAAAGTTTGAAGTTGTAATAATTGCTTTTAAAGATCTATTTCTATATTATATAATTATTTTCCATGCTCTTCCTTATATATAATAAATTCTTGAAAACCTTCTTTATAAATAAAAACAAAGAATCCATTTTTATAATCATCCCTTACGAGATATAACAATATTTGTTAAGTTAAAACAAATAAAAAATTTCTTCAGAAAAATCAACTATTAGGAATTTCCTAATAGTTCAACTTTTAAGTATTACTTAATAGTTCAGTTATTAAGAAATACTTAATAAGTGGTGGAAATTCCTTCGGTCGTGCTGGTCCTGGATTTTTGGGATTCCTCGGCAAAAGTCTCTCTCGCTTCGCTGCAAGGTGCGCCGCCGCTCTCGGCCGCTTGGGCAGTCTTACCCTCCTAAAGCCGGGCAGGCTTGCCTACTCTGTCGATACGGTGATCGAGTAAATTTCCTCGAGATAAGTATGTCTCGCCAGCAGGCTTGTTTTTTCCCAAACAAAAAACCCTGCTTCTTGCAAGGTTTGATATTTTTATTCTCCTTCCCCACCATTTATCGTTAGGACTAAGAGTCTTGAGTCGTGTTTTTCGTAGGTGCAGGTTACTAGGTTTATTATTTTGTCATTTTCTTTTAGGTCGTAGCCTGTGTCGAATACTGCGTTTTTTCTTATGTAGTCTACGAATTCTTTTCTTTTCTCAAAGTCTTTGTAGTCTTTGGGGTCTATGGCTGTTTGGCCTGGGATTATGGCGGCGATTGCCGCTTTTGTTTTGATTGTTTTATCCTTCGTTATAAAGGTAAATCCGGTTTGGTCTGGGTTTTCCTTAAAGGTGTTTAGGCTTCCGAACATTGTGCCGTTGTTTGTGGTGTGGGCGTAGATTAGGACTAGGTCGTCTTCTAGACTTTTGTTTCTGTAGTCCATGAATACTGCTCCCAGTTGGTTTCTTTCTCCACTGGCTAGGGTGTGGAGGTATTTGTCGTTGTCCACACCCTTTACTAGTGGATAGTCTATCCTTCCTTCGTCAGACCTTATCCAGGCGAAGATGTCGGTGTTGATTGCCGTTAGGCTTTCAAAGTCTATTTGATTTTCTTCTGGCTTTTTACTTTCATTATCGTCTGGCTTTGGGGTCTGGGCCGAAGTTTTGATTTCTGTGTAAATCTTTTCGGATTCTTTTTCCGCCATGCGGGTTTTTGCGTATGAAAAGACCTGGTAGGCAAAGATTAGCCCAAATATTATGATTATTAGGTTTAATATTTTTTTAGTCCTTTTCATACTTTCTCACTTTATTCTCTCACTTTTTTCCTTGCAATGATTGCAAGAAGAAGAATTAGACCTGATAGGTATAAAGACATGAAGTCTGTGATTGCCCCTGTCTTTGGAAGTCTTGGTCTTCCTGGATATCCTGGTTTGTTTGGATTATCTGGGCTGTCTGGACCTTCTGGCAGACCTGGTTTGTCTTTATCCTTGTCAGATGGTTCTTCTGGCTTGTCTTTTTCCTTATCCTCTGGCTCATCCGGATTTTCTGGTTCGTCAGGTTCACCTGGTTTTTCTGGTTCGTCTGGCTCTTCAGGGTCTTCCGGTGATTCGTTAGGATTTTCTGGAGTTTCTGGCTTTTTGGTGTTTTTAGCTTCCATTACAAAACCTAGGCCATCTTTATCTTTTACGATTTGGATTTCTACATCATAGACTTTTGCGTCAATTTCCTCAATTTCATAGCCGTATTTTACAAGCTTTTCTATAACAGTACCGTCTTCTTTAACTTCTACAGTTTTTTTGTAGAATGGTAGGTTGTTTGCTATGTCTGTAAAGTTGTTTTTCTCGTTGACTACAAGTGTTAGAGGATTTCCGTCCTTATCTTTCATAAGAAATTTCTTAGGATTTCCTTTTTCATCCTTAATTGGCTTGCCATCCTTATCTAGCTCTATTTGATAGATTTCAAATTCGACTTGAGGTCTATTTTCAGTGATTTTCTCGCCTTTTTGGTCGAAGAATTCTTTGAAGACTCTTAAGAAACGGTTTTTGTCGAGATAAACCTTGACTGTGTTAGAATTTTCTACAGTGTTTTCTGCAATCAGGTCTTTTTTCTCGTTTTTGAGGTCTTTTAGATTAAAGAAGTCAGAAGCTTTTCCAATTATTTTCTTATTGCCATCTTTGCCTATATAGGTAAGCTTACCTTTTTCTATCTTGGCATCGATTGTTGGGATTTCCATTGGGATTATGAAGTTGACTGTTGAGCCATCTTCATAGCCCTTATCGCCTGATTTGATAACTAGGCTTGTGATGTCAGAAAGTTTGATTCCGTTTATGCCATCTTCTATATCCTTTTGGCTGTATTCATTGCCATCTTTGTCCTTGTAGGTTACTACAAAGTCATCCATGTCTGGACTTGTGACAAAGCCTCTTAGGACTGGTCTTAATCCGCCATTTTCAACACCTGCTAGGATATCTTTGATAGATAGCTCTGATCGGTGGATTAGGCCATTAGGATCTTGAACGATTCCAGAGTTGTGTCTATACTTAATTCTGTAATTGAATTTATCACCGAATTTAAGCTTAGCATTTCCCTTAAACCAGCCATCTGCCACATCTTTATCAAGAACCTTTCCGTCCTTATCTAGGATTTGTAGGTACTTGTTGACTTCTCCGTCTGGGCCTTGGCTGATATTGACCTTGGCATCTCCATAGTAGAATTTGAACTTATCGCCAAATCCTGCCTTGTTGGTGTAGTCTGTGCCTATGACTCCATCGTCATAATCTTTGTAGGCTTTTTTGTCTATCAAGATATTTGATAATTTGAAGGTAAATTGGCTAGATGATCCGTGTGGAGCTTCAAAGTCTGGTAGGTAGGCAATTATTGCCTTGATTTTCTCGCCATCTTTGAATTTCTTACCTGAATCAGCTTTAGCTTTTTTCAAAATCTCAGCCTTTTTCTGATCATTTTTATCGCCAGCTTCAAGTCTTGCAATTTCAGCGTCTAGGTCTTCGGTGTAGAAATATTTGATTGATTTTTTGAAGTTTTCAAATTCTTCTTCATTATCAAATTTTGCATTGGCACCGTTGGCCATTAGCTTGAGCTTATCGACATTTAATTCGACTTTGCTGTCTTTTGTTAGCTTGAATATTTCTGGCAAGATGTCGATTATGACTGAGTTTTTATAGATATAGTGGCCGCCTGGACCGTACTCGACGTCTTTTGATTCTTCTTCTGGTTTGTTTGTATCACCATCTTTTAGAGCATTTGCCAAGTCTTTTTGGCCCTTGGTCATCTTATCTACTGTGACATCAATTGTGAAGTCTACTTTTTTGTCTTCTTCTCCTTTTATGTCTACTGTTCCTTCACTGACAGATTTTTCGACTTTTGGATTTTCCCCGTCTGAAATTGGTGATTCTGGTTCATAGTCTAGCTCAAATCTTGAGTCATTTTTGCCTTCTGCACCAAAATCGTCAGCACCCTTTTCTTTTCCACCTTCTTTTAGGCCAGCTTCTTCGCTTGTCCTATCGATGATGTAGCCTATGGTTGGATAGTAGGATTTCTTTTTGGAAGAATCTTCCTTGCCAAAAATACCTTCTGCCTGGTCTACAATATCGAGTTTGTAGTTTGCCTTGTTGGCGTAGGTTCTTCTGTCGTAACCATTTTTAGCCATGTAATAGGCTGCAAGGTCGATTTTCTTTTCCATCAAATCTTTGTAGGCTGGAGAATCTTTTAGTCCTGGCTTAGCTTTAAACTTTTCATCAGCAGAAACTCCACCTATATACCAAGGGTTGATGCCGTTGCCATTTTTGTCCTTGATAGATTTTAGATCATCATAAGCAAGACTCTTACCAGGAACTGGAGAATATTTTTCCCAAGCAAGTTTCTTTTCATCATTGATTTCTACAAGGTCTTTGATTTTATCTTTGTATTTCTCATTGACTCTCTTGTAGGCTTCTCTTAAGATTTCCTTATATTTGTCTTCATCCTTTAGGTCGCCTTCGGAATATTTTTTACCTTCTTTGATAATTTTATCGATTTCTTCTTTGACATACATATACTTGTTTGTCATAAGCTTGCCGTACTCATCTGTGTATGGAATGTCCACATCAGGGATGACTACAGAAGTGATTCCAAGCTTTTTGTTGGTTTCTGGACTTAGTGGTCCACCAAGTCTGATACCAGCCTTAAGGGCAATCCTTATTGAATTGAAGCGGAAATCGTCATTTTTGTACTTGCCTTTAGACTCGTCAAGATAAGATAGTGGAAGCTTTTCAAGTTCTGCCTTGAGTGTAGCTTTGATTTTGTCGAAAGTTTGTGCTTTTTCTTCGTCGTTTTTAAAAGTTTTTGCATCAAAATCATCCATTAGCTTAGCAAACTGATCTTTTAGTTCTTTCTTTTGTTTATCGTCAGATACGAAACCATCGATCATTTCATCGAAAGCTTTTTTAAGTCCTTCAGTTGTTGAGATTTCATCAAGATTTGCATTTAGCTTTTTGATTTTTTCTCCATAAGCTTCTTGGACTGGGCTTGAGAATTTGTTAGAATTTTTATCTTCCTTTTTATAAGATTCATTTTTCTTATAGAAAGCATTGATTACGCTAATTCTTACTTGGCCCTTTTTCTTATCACGGCTAATTCTGTATTTTATGCCGCCTTTTTCAATAGTTTCTTCATCCTTATTGCCTAAAGCTCTGATAATTTCCTCGCCTGTTAGGGTAAATTTATCTCCTAATGGGGCAAAACGTTGCTCTTTGTAGCTTGGGTTGGCTCCAAATTGGATTTGACCGATTTGATCTAGGTAGAAATAATTTTTGCTGCCTTTAAATTCTTTTTCTTCGAATGCTTTTTTGGCATCTTCTAATTTTTTCTTATTTGCATCAGACTGATCAGCATCAAAAGCCTTTTGAGCTTTATCCAAGGCTTCTTTTAGCATATCAGATTCTTCTTTTAGCTTTTTCCAATTAGCTTCTGTATCATTTACAATAATCTGGTCATAAACTAGACGGTTGTCTAGGTGGTGATCTTCGATTATGACCTCTGTATCCTTATTTTCTGGGAAAATAGAGTTATCGCTATTGTTAAAACCAATTTCCCAAAGAAGTGAGCGGTCAATTTGAGTTTCTTTGCCTTCGCTATCAAGGACTACGAGATTGCCTTTTTCATCAAGAGCAAATTTTGCTCCGTCATAAAGTCTTCCAAGCTCATCTTGAATCTTCTTAAGAAGGGCCATTCTGGCTGTCTTTCTCTTGATTTCAGATCTCTGATCTTCTGTTAACTCTTTAGATTTTTCTTCAGAATTTTCCTTAGAGTCTTCTTTCTTTTTTGATTTAGCTTCTTCTTGTAGAAGTGCTTTTATAAGGTCATCTCTTTTTCTATCGTCTGAATTTCTGTAGAAGATGTTAAAGAAATGATAATCAGGTGTTTTTTCGAGCTCTTTTGGATTGGCTTTGAAGAATTTGGTCTCTGTTGACTTACTATTTTTGAGTGTGAAATACTGGTCAGCTTTTTTAATCTTATCCTTTTCTGTAAAGATTGATTTTTCTTTGCCTTTAGCATCCTTATAAGTTGCTTTGACATCTGCATGGACATTATAGACAATGTTTTTGCCTGCCATAAATCCTGGGAATCTGAGGCCAAATTTCGCATTTTGGACTGCGTCAAAGATAGAAGATTCGTCTGTGACTTCTTCTTTTGCATCCTTGTCTTCTCCTAAAGTTTGGACAATTTTTGTAATCTCATCTACTGATAAGATTTGTGCCTTAGAATTAGGATTTGCGCTTACATAGTAGTCCTTTGATCCTTGGGTCTTTTTGACATAAAAATCATCTCCAGCCTTGTAATAGTCGTCTGGATTTAGAGATCCCTTGTAATTTGACTCTTTCTTAGAAACATCTACTTCTTTGCCATCCTTGGTGTAGGTTTCTTTTGAGACCTTTTTTAATTCAATCTCTTTTGGTTCGAAATTTTTGAATTTCTTGCCGTCGTAATAATATTTGCCTTTGATAACTTTATTGTCGTCTGATGGATCTATAATTTTATTTATAGAATCAACTATGACTTCTTTTTCTTCAGCAATAGAAATATTATCTTTACCAGTTGTTTTGGTTTCCTTGTCCTCTTTGCCATTTTTGATGACTTTTCTGCTAAAGGTGTAAGTGCCGTCTTTATTTTTTGTGACGTCAAATTTCATCCTTTTACCGTACTTGTCAACAAGGGATGGGCCATGAGCGTAGGTTAGGCCGTCTATTATATAGCCATCTTTGTTGAAGACTGGGTTGGTTACGACTCTGTAGGTCTTATCACCAACTTTGACTGTTTTGATACCATTTTCTTCTTTGATATTTTTTTCGTCAAATGTAATATCTTCTCTTGCTTGACCGTCATCACCTATGATGATATTACCGGTTTTGAATGTGTATTTTCCATCGTTTTTGACAAATTTGCCTTCATTATTATAGATAGCGTTTTCTACAATAGTTCCGCCGTAGGATTTTACCTTTTTATCTCCCTCTCCACTTTCAATGACAACTTGGTCGCCATCAGGTGTTGGAGTTAGGTTTGGATTGGCTTTTTCATTGCCTTCTTTATCTTTTGTGTTTACAACCTTACCTTCATAGACATTTACCTTGTCATAATGGATTAGCTTTTCGCCCTTTAGTTCGTAAACCTTATCGCCTTTTTCAATCCTGCCATTTTCGTCAAATTTGCCGATTTGTTTGTATTCTCCGCCAACTTTTTCATAAAGAACATTATCTTGGACCTTATAATTTTCGCCTTCAAGATATTCTTCTTTTTTGGTTTCGTGGATTTCTCCCTTTTCGTCAACATAGACTCTCTTACCAGCATTTTCTAAGATAACGTCGGTGATTTTTTCTTTAGATAATTCGATTTGAGTCTTCTTACCTTCTTTATCTTTTAGATAAAGCTTGCCGTCCTCACCTTGTTCTAAATTCCCACCAAATACCTTGGTATCTAGCTTGAGTTGGTATTTGCCATTTCCTAAATCGTGGTATTTTAGGCCAGATTTGTGGATCATTTCTGCAAATTTACCGTCTTGTTTTTTTGGCACTGTGATAGTGATATCAACAGATGTAAGTGGGATAGATTCACCACTTGCTGAATTGACTAGGACATCATCTATATAGGTGTTTGATTTTTTTAGGTAAGTGAAAAAGTCGTGGACCTTGTCGGTGTTTTCGACAACCTTGGAATCCTCGGTCTTACCTGCGTCAATCTCTTTTATCTTTTCAGGATATTCCTTGGTCTCTGAGCCAGGTCCTTCTAGGTGGGCCTCATCTTCATAGCCTTTTTTTGTAATCCTAAATTCTTTTTTAGTTTTTACGCCATTTAATTCAAATTCTAGGTCGAAACCCTTGCCAAGAGCTGCTTTAAAACCTGGCACATTTAGCCTAAGTTGAGCTATACCAAAAGTTTTTTCATTATTAAAAGTAAAGGAATATGAACCGTCGTCATTTTTTGTAAGTTCAACTGGCGTTCCATTTAGAAAAGCAGGATTTCCAACTTTTAAGCCTTCTATAGATCCACCCTTTTCAATAGGTCTTATTGTGAAGGTAAGTTTCTTTGGAGCATCATCCTTTTTGATATCGACCATAAGATTTAGGTCTGTATTATCTGGGATGTAGTAAGTATTCTTATCTAGCACTTCACCTAGAGCTCCTCCGTTTAATTTGCGGATGGTAAGCTCTGGATTTCCACCAGTGTAGGATGGCTTGATACTACCATCGCTGATACCTTCTTTTAGCTTATCACGAGCAGCCTTGTAGGCATCTACTAATTCTCTTAGTTTTTCTGGATCAGTAGGATCTTTTTTTGGATTAATAGCTTCTTCTAGATCTTTTTTTGCATCCTGATAGTCTTGAAAAGCTTTTTCGGCCTTATCTGAACTACCAGACTTTAAGCCTTTCATATCAACAGAATCAGCTAAATCTTCCTGAGCCTTCTTTTCATCCTCAGTTAATAAACGTGGTATATCATATCCATAAAGCTCAGCATTTAGTTTATCAAGCTCAGCTCTTAGCTTTTTGCTATCTTCGCTTGAAATATCCTCAGCCTTAAGCTTTTCTAAGATGGCATCATATTGATCCTTAAGCTCATAATACTTGTCAATTTTCTCCTTTTCCTTGACACGGTCTAGGACTGAATCGTCTAGCTTGTTGGTATCAGCTAAAAGCTTGGCATACTTTTCGTTGTACTGCTTTTCAAGCTTGGCCCTTTCCTTAGGATCTTTTGTCTTATTGATTTTTTCATCAAGGGTTTTCATCTCTTCGTTATTTGAGACGTCAACAGCTTTTTTAGAAGGTTTTTTAGGGTCTTCCGGAGTTGGATTTTTCTTTCCATCTTCTGCAGGTTGACCCTCGTCTGTTTTAGGTTGTTCTTCACCACCTGCTGGCTTACCTTCACCTGATTGAGCCTCTCCTTCGCTTGGCTCAGTTTCTTCACCTTGTTGATTTGAAATTGGATCTGCTACATTTTCGTCGCTTACTTCCATTTGCTCTTCACCAGCTTGATCTTTTCGAGAAGCTTCATCTGGTTTTTCAGTTTCTTTGCGGGTCTGATCTTCTTCTTTTTCTCCTTCCTTAGCAGGAGCTTTTTGGGAGACGTCTTCCTCAAGCTTAATTTCTGCTTGTGGAGTCTCTTCCGCATAAGCACCGCTGTGGAGGGAGAAAATAAGAGCGAAAACCATCATAAATACATTTAGTTTCCTTTTCATATTTTCACCTCCTTCCCGCGTATATTAAGATAACATTTGTCATCTTACATAGATTATAGCATAGTTTGGAAGATAGCTCCAATAAAAGTGTATTTTTAGCGATTTATTGGCAATAAGTATAAAATTTAACATGGATAATTAGTTGATTATGGACTTCTTCGTATAGTTGGGTTTTTATTTGTGAGATTTCTCGACCGACTTTGTCGGTACTCGAAATGGCAAGAGGGGGGGTGATTTCTTCGAATTATTTGGTCTTTAATTTATGAGGTCCCTCGTCAACCAGCTTATAAATTTAGAATCGCAATCTTTTTCTTCCAAACGCTCCTACTCGTCGCGTTCTCCAGAAAAAATTGCATAAGGTTTCTCATCAATTTCCCTGCGGACTTTGTCCTTGTGAAATTGTGAGAACCGAACAAATTTTGCCTACAAAATTTGTTCTACCATTAGGGACGGCGCATAGCTTGTTTTTCCCATTTTAAAACCCCGCTTGAAAAAGCAGGGTTATTTGTTTACTATATTTTCAATTATATCTAGCGACTGCCTGTAGGATGAAGATTCTATGTCGGGGGTGGTTGGGTTTTCTTCGTTGATTTCCCCTGTTGGGTCGTAGCCTAGGGTGTTAGTGTAGGTGAAAACGAGTCCCGAGTTTGGTAGGACTGAGTTTATCACTCCAAGGGTTATCCCGTCGCCTCCGGTTTGAGTGCCAATGATTGTGGCAAATTCTGTATGCTTGATGAAGGATGCAAAGCCTTCTGCAGCCGAGAATACGTCCTCGTCTACTAAAAGGAAGATTTTCCCCTCATAGCCATTGTCTTTTTGGCTTTCGTCTGGCTCTATAGCGATTAGGTCTTTGATATAGTAGGAAAAGTCTTTTAAATCTTCCGCATAATCAAGCTTAATACCTGATATGTCTACATTTGATAGGCTTTCCATGTTGAGATTATTATCCATTAGTAATAGCTTTGTCTTATCCGAATCTTTGAAAAACATGTGGTTTACAACTTGCTTTGGGTTTTTGGATAATTTCGGTATGAGGAAATTTTGCCAATATTCCATGTTGCCACCCACATTGTCTCTGATATCGATGACTAGGGCCTTGTACATATGTTTATTTCTTAGAAATTCGTCTAGAACTTTCTCGTCTGCTTCCTTGTTTGAAAAGTCGCCCATTTGCTTAATCTTTAGGATTGCAAGATCTCCGTGACTTTCTAGGCTAAGGTTTTTGCTTTCCTCGCTTGGTCTTGAATTTTCTTGCTTTCTTTTAATACTGCCGTGGTTGGTTTTTGACTGGACTCCGTCAAGGCCGTACCTATTTCTGACTACTTGCCTATTAAGGTTTAGAAATTCATAATAAATCGATGGTTGGTTCCAGTTTTGCGAATAATAGGAAAGGGTCTGGTCGACGTAAGCAGAGTCTGCGATTTTGGCGTGGTAGTTGTGAAGCTCTGCCATGATTTCCGACATTGTCTTGATAAATTCTCCGTCAGTCTTGCAGTCTTTGACTCTTTTGAGGTAGATATCGTGGTTTGCCAGGAAGTCTATCTCGTATTTTCTCTCTAATACGCCAAAAAATGGGTAATTTTCCTTAAGTTCCTTAAAAAGATACTCAAAGTCATTTACCATTTCAGATTTTGTAAGACTTTTGGGATGGTCTGGACTTGCCAAAACCAGCCTTGGTGGGGCTTTGAGGTCCTTATACCATTTTATAAATTCATCAGTCGAGTAATCCGTAATATTGTCCGGATAGAAGTCATCACTTAGGCCTGTAATTTTTTTGCCAGGATTTTCCTTAGCGATTTTTTCTCTTTCAAGCTGGGTCATTCGCCTTTTGACACAGGATGTGCTTAGGATTACAAATCCTACTAGCATAAGGATTAGGGATAATTTTTTAAGCTTTCTCATCAAAATCTCCCCTCATGACAAAGTCTCTCTTGTAGAGGTCAAAAATTATAGCTATATTTCCCAGAGGATTTACCAGGGAATAGATTATGAGAAGTGCCATCAAAACCGATAGCCTCTTTGTTTCGTAGTTTTTGATTGCTACTTTTTTCTTTCTCGCCCTTAGGCTTCCTATTCCTATTATGACGGCCAAGATTCCAAATATTTTCTCAAATATTTCCTTATAATAAAAGCCAAAGGCGACTATGCCAAAACCTGCCAGAATCCAGATTACAGATGAAATTATATTTATTTTATTATATTTTTTTAGGTCTGTATTTCTCTTCTTTCTTCTCATATCATAGGTCCAAATTTGGATATACTTTCATGTAGGTATCGTCACGGACGCCCGCCTTGTAGTCAAGGTAGCCTGCCATGGCAATCATGGCTGCGTTGTCTGTGCATAGTATTGTGTCTGGGTGATAAAATTTGATGTCACGCTTGGTGAGTTCTTCTGTAAATCTTTCTCTTAGTCTAGAATTTGCTGCAACTCCGCCTGATATGGCAAATTGTTTGTAGCCTGTTTCCTCGAGAAGATTTAGGGATTTTTCAACCAAAACATCTACAACCGCTTCCTGGAAGGAGGCTGCTAAATCCGCCTTATTGACTTCATTGCCTTTTTGTTCCTCATTGTGGGCGTAATTTAAAACTGCTGTTTTGAGTCCCGAAAAGGAAAAGTCATAGGACCCTTTTTCTAGCATAACTCTTGGAAAATCAATAGCCTTGCCATTTCCTTTTCTGGCAAGCTTGTCGATTTTTGGCCCGCCTGGATAGCCAAGGCCGATTTTTCTTGCGACCTTATCATAGGATTCTCCTGCTGCATCATCCCTGGTTGAGCCTACAACTTCAATCTCGTTGTAGTCACTTACCTTACAAAGATAGGTGTGGCCGCCAGATACAACTAGGCAGACAAAGGGTGGCTTAAGGTCAAGATTTGACAAATAATTTGCACAAATGTGGCCCTTCATGTGGTTTGCTCCAACAAGAGGCACATCAAGGGCAAGTGCTAGGGCCTTGGCGGCAGAAATGCCAACCAAAAGTGAACCAATGAGGCCTGGCCCCTTGGTTACAGTAATTAGATCTATATCATCATAAGTAATCTTTGCATCTTCGATTGCCTTATCAATTAGAGGATTTATGGCCTCTAGGTGCTTTCTCGATGCAATCTCTGGCACCACTCCCCCAAAAAGGGCGTGGGTGTCGATTTGACTTGATATTAGATTTGTAAGTATTTCTCTTTCGTTTTTTAAAATCGCAACCGATGAATCATCGCAAGACGTCTCAATTGCGAGTGTGTAAAAGTCTGTCATCACATTTTCCTTATCATATTGTAGGCATCTTCGCCTGTTTTTTGGTAATAGTTTTTCCTGATGGATTGGATTTCAAAACCGTATTTTTGATAAAGATTTACAGCAGCAATATTTTTGGTAGATGCTTCAAGCCATATTTCTGTGGCTCCCACATTTTTTGCGTAGTTTATAAGGTGGGCTAAAAGCTTTGATCCAATCCCTTCTTCCCTGTGGTCCTTATCTACTGCTATAGTGAAGATTTCAACAAGGTCCGCTATGGTAGAAATTATGTAGAATCCGACAACTTCCCCGTCTTTTTCGTAGACTATGTGTTTAAGAAAAGAGTTGTTCTCAAATTCTTTGATAAGTCTTTTCTTTGTCCAGGGTTCAAAGAAGGACTCATTTTCAATTTGGTAGACCCTGTCTGCATCTGCTAGCACCATTTCCCTAATCACTTCTTATCAAGCTCCCTTTCTGCCTGGCTTTTTCTAAGGTAGTTCGGACTTATTTCATAAAGGGCCTTCGCCTTTGGATTTTCTTCCTGGCAAAGCCTAATTAAGGACCTTCCTATGCAATTGTTGATATTGATAGGAGCCTTTACTGCTTTCTCAAATTTATCAAAATATTTATCATTCATGAGGCCAATCATTTCGATTTCTAAGCCCTTTTCATTAACAAGTCTTGCTAAATCATCAATCTCATAGAGGTTTTCTGGGATAATTTCCTTAAGGTCCTTATCGTAAAGTGCCCCGTAGACCCTGGTAGACCTTGCGTCTATAAGTGGGAGTTTTGCCTTGTCCGAAGTCGAGCCTGCTGCCATTGCCTTGAGGGTTGATATTATTATCAAATCTTTTTTCTCAACTTGAGCCAGGGTTTTGGCAACTGTCATCCCTATCCTAAGGCCTGTAAAAGAGCCGGGTCCTTGGGCTATGATAAATTTGTCAATGTCTTTTATGGTCATGCCCAAAAGGTCAAGGAGGGTTTCAATCATTGGAACTAGACTTTCAGAATGAGTTTTTGACTGGTTTACGTTGAAGTCTCCTAGTATTTCTTTGTCATCTCCCACAGTCACTGTCGAAATCATTGTTGATGTATCAATTGCCAAGTAATTCATTTATCTCTCTCGCTCTTTCTGTAGTGTTTAGGATTTCTATGTCTCGTACTTTTTCAGAAATCTTTCCTATCTTAATATCAATCATTTCATCTGGCAAATAGCCTTCGCCATTTTCTGCCCATTCTAGGAAGGTGATTGCTTCTTCTGGGTAGAAATAAGTTTCAAAATCAATATCCAAAAGTTCATCCGGATCTTCGAACCTGTAGAGGTCTAGGTGGTAGATTTCTAGGTCTCCTTCGTAGATATTGACAATAGCAAAAGTAGGAGAAGACGTATCATAAATTCCGTAAAAGCTTGCAATTTCATTGACAAGCGTAGTTTTCCCTGCTCCCATATCGCCGATTAGATTTATTACATCGCCCGTCTTTAAAAGAGGGGCAAGTTTTTTTGCAAATTCTTTTAATTCTTCTAAATTATTTATAATCATAAAAAGCCTTTCATTTCTAGTATTATACCTCTTTTTTTGAGGTATTTTCTACATCTAAAGCTTTGTAATACAAAAAGCACCCTATAAGGAGCGGGGTGCTTTCCATAAAACAGAAATTATTTTGGATAATAATGTATTTATCTTATTTTAGTATTGGTGAAACCCTCTTGTAAATTAGGTCTGTCACCACGGCAGCTAGTGTGCCTTTGATTATATTAAATGGAGCAATTGATAGGACCATAAGGCTAAAATATGATTTTACTAAAGGGTTGCCTGGTACTTGGCCTGCAAAAGCTTCAAGGTCGATTCCCATTGCCTTACCATAAGCTGGGAATACTACAAAAGCATTTGAAAGTGTAGCTATAGCTGTCATTGCAATCACACCACAAGCTAGGGCGAAGATTGCAGTTTTCTTTGTCTTTTTGTTTTTATAGATGGCTGAAGAGACAAATACAAAGGTTGCACCAACTATAAAGTTAGAAAGCTCGCCTACACCTACTGTTTGGGTCTTGGTTAAGTTTAGGATGTTTTTAACAAGCTGGATTAGAACTCCTGCCACAGGTCCCATCGCAAAGCCACCTATAAGGGCTGGCACATCAGCAAGGTCTATCTTCATAAATGGTGGAGCTATAGGCACTGGAATTTGGAAAAACATCAAAATAAAGGCTAGTGCCGCAAGGATACCAATCTTGATAACGTTGTTTAATGAAATAGATTTTGTTTTGTTCATAATACCTCCCTTGGGCAATAAAAAATGCCCGTAAATCAGGGCACGAAAAAAGCTATAATATCTTCTTCCATCCAGACTATACTGTCGGTTTTGGAATTTCACCAAATCGGTCCTAAGACTCGCAGACTATAACTGCCGGTTAAGGAATTGCACCTTTCCCTGAAGAAGCAATGGTTTTCCATCGCTATAATCTATTTATTTTTGTTAATTACATTATATTAAATAATTTGCTTTTTGTCAAATATATTTTAGTAAAGTGTAGTAAGCTCGTCAAGGATCCATCTGTAGCCTTGGCCAGTAATTGTTTCTATCGGCTCAAGTTTGGCTCTAGCAAAAGTCATCCTAATTTTTCTTATATGCTCTCTAACAGATCTTGGGGTTGTGTTTAGGCCTCTTTCCTTGACCATAATCTCTGCTATATCCTCTTTGGATAAAATTTTTCTCATACGATGGATTAGTATAGAACAAATGGCAAGCTCACTTTTTGTAAGATTAAGTACTTGGCCTCCAACCTTAAAC
>CAUPHU010000007.1:0-23732 GCA_963511095.1 uncultured Anaerococcus sp.
AAATAATCCTGAAAGAACTATAGAAGATCTTTTGATGGGATTTTTGAACCAAAAACTTACCCAAGATATCCTAAAAAGAGTAAAATTAAAGAGAAAGACTTGGACCAAAAAGCTAAGTGATGACGATATCAGAAAGCTTATCAAAACCATTAAGGATTTGAGATTTAAAATTACAGCTATAAATGATGAGGAAAATGCCCAGGTAACCATAGGCGGTGTTGATACTAGCCTAGTGGATAAAGAGACTTTCGAATCAAAAATTATACCCGACCTATATTTTATTGGCGAAGTCCTAGATGTGGATGGCGACTGCGGTGGCTACAATATTCAGTGGGCATATTCGTCAGCCAAGGCCTTAGCAGAAAGCCTTAAATCGGGTAATAGAGAGGAAATTAATGTTAAAGATAAATAGAAAGCTAAGAGAAATGAGAGATAATGGGGAGAGCATCAAGCTTGCCATAATCGGTTGTGGCAAGATGGGAGCGTCTCTTGTAAGCCAGCTTTCAAAGCTAGATGCTATGGAAGTTAAGCTCATAGTCGATAGAAATCCCCAAAAAGCAATCAAAGCTCTTGTAAATGCAGGAATTGCCGAAGATAAGATAATTTTTACAGATGACTACAACGAAGGATACGAAGTCTTAGAAAAAGGCTATGTTGCAGTGTCTACAAACTATAGGCTTGCCTACAAACTACTTCAAATCAATGCTGTTGTAGATTGTACGGGCAATCCTCCATTTGGAGCTGTAATTGCTCGTAAAACAATCCAATACCACAAGCACATGATAAGTTTCAATGTAGAATGTGATGCGGTTGTAGGACCTGTTCTTCATGATATGGCCAAAAAGGCGGGAGTTGTTTATACAGGAATTCTAGGAGATGAGCCAGGTGCAATTATGGATCTTGTGGACAATGCCTACGGAATGGGGCTTGAGGTTTTAGTTGCAGCAAAGGGGAAGAATAATCCGCTAGATAATTATGCCACAGCAGAAAGTCTAGAAGAAGAAGCCAAAGCAAAAAAACTATCGCCAAGGATGCTTACATCCTTTGTTGATGGAACTAACACTATGATGGAGCTAAACGTAGTATGTAATGCCCTTGGATTTTTACCAGACACCTTTGGTTGCCACGGAATTACAACAAGTCCAGAAAAGGCTGTTGAAGATTTTAGGCTAAAATCTGATGGAGGAGTTTTAAATTCTTATGGAGTTGTAGATTTTTCACCAGGCATGGCACCAGGAGTCTTCATAATCGTAACAAGCGATCAAGAAGATGTCAAAGATCTTATGAAATTCTTAGGCTTTGGCGATGGGCCAAACTATTTATTATATAGGCCATACCACCTTACAAGCCTTGAAGCACCGATTACAATCTATAATGCAGTTGTAGAAAACGAGCCAACCATAGCCCCAATCCACGGCCAGGTTGCTGATACTGTAGCAATTGCAAAAAGAGATATAAAAAAGGGTGAAAAGCTAGAAGGAATCGGCTCTGATAAGGTCTTTGGAAAACTCACTACACACGATAGGTCAATAAAAGAAGACCTACTTCCAATAGGTATAATTACACCAAAAACAGAAGCAATCGTTGATATTCCAAAAGATACAGTAATAGACATGTCTATGGTAAAAATCGACGAAAAAGCGACAATTACAAGACTAAGAAGAAGACAAAACTCAATGAAACTATAATTAATAACCATAGGCAAATTTGTCTGTGGTTTTTTAACGCAAATTTTACAGGGACTTTACGAAATGTATAATAATTTTATATAAAATTTACTTAAGAACGAATTAAGGATGAAAGCCAGGAGATTTTATGGAAAATTTGATAGAAGTAAGGGGTCTTGTCAAAACGTATAAGGACCTAAGAGCAGTTGACGGGCTCGACTTAGATGTGAAGAAGGGGAGAATCTTAGGACTTTTGGGTCCCAACGGGTCAGGCAAATCTACAACAATAAATTGTATCCTAAGCCTACTTAAAAAAGATACTGGTAGTGTCAAAATTTATGGCAAGGAAATGAGTCCGGATGCCTATGATATAAAAGAGAAAATTGGAGTAGTTTTCCAGGATGTGGGAGTCTACGACGAACTTAATGTCTATGAAAATATAGATTATTTTTGCGGACTTTATATAAGGGATAAAAACCAAAGAAAAGAGCTAATTCAAAGGACTTTGGATTTGGTTGGCCTAAATGATTTTGTAAAATTTAAGCCCAAAAAACTTTCTGGTGGTCTATTAAGAAGACTAAATATAGCCTGTGGCATAGCCCATAGACCTGAAATTATAATTCTTGACGAGCCAACAGTGGCAGTTGATCCCCAATCTAGGAACAATATTTTGGAGGGAATTAAAAAACTCAACCAAGAGGGTTCTACAATAATTTACACATCCCACTACATGGATGAGGTTGATTATCTGTGCGAAGATATAGTTATTATCGATAAGGGCAAGGTAATTGCCAAGGGGACGTCGGATGAGCTTAAGGATATGATAGAGATTAATGAAAAGATTTCCTTTGTAGCTGATAATTTGCCAGACCAAGTCATTGATAAACTTAAAAACATGGACCATATCATAGATTTTTCTTATAAGGACGATCTATGCAAGATGACTTTTTCAAAAAGCGACGAGAAACTTTTAAGCCTTGTGGAAATTCTTACAGAAGCAAAAGTCGATTACAGATCTATAAATGTTGAAAAGCCAAGCTTAAATGATGTGTTCCTAGAGCTTACAGGCAAGGATTTGAGGGACTAGTATGTTTTTGCATTCTTTTAAAAATACCTTTAAATACTTGCTCAGGGAAAAAGCCATGGTCTTTTGGGCTCTAGTTTTCCCCATGATTTTGGGAATTTTATTCAAACTCGCCTTTGGAGGCATAACTGATAGCAACAAGTTTGAACCAATTGAAATTGCTGTAAGTGAGTCGGCCTTGTCTGATGAAAATTTCAAGACTTTCCTAGATGCTATGGAAGATGAGGATTATTTTAAGATTACAAAGTCTAATGACAAAGAAATCTTAAATACAAATTCAGATATTAGAGTCTTTGTAGAAGAAAAAGATAAAATTTTCACCAAAAAATCTGGAATCGAAGAAACAATTGTAGAGACGATTTTAAATGATTATTTGCAAAAATCCGAGATGATTACAAGGATTATGAAAGAAAATCCTAAGACTGATATTACAAAGCTTTTAAATGTGGAAGACCATATAGAAGATAAGTCCAGGAAAAACATGGACCCAATAAATGCCTTTTTCTACACCCTTGTGGGGATGACTACGATTTATGGCTACATGTGGGGGCTTTATGTAATCTACCAATACGAGGCGAATTTGTCTGTTAATGCAAAAAGAAACGCGGTTGCACCTATAAAAAAATCTGTAAGCCTTTTAGCATCAATCCTTGCTTCTTGGATAATAAATTTCCTAATTACCCTGATTTTTATTTTCTATCTTGATAAGGCCTTGGGAGTTGACTTCGGGGGAAGGATGGGTCTTTTAGTCCTCTTATCCTTGGTATCATCACTCACAGGAGTTGCCCTGGGAGTATTAATCGGGGTTTCAAATAAGAAGTCAATCGAATTCAAAATAAATCTAGGTATTGCAATTTCAATGCTGATGAGTTTCTTATCTGGGATGATGATTTCAAGTATGAAGGTAATTATTCAAGAAAAAATGCCGATTTTAGGAAAAATCAATCCTGTGTCTGTAGTTACAGATGCAATTTATTCCTTGTATTATTACGAGTCAACAACCAGATTTTACCAAAACATTGGGCTTTTGATCCTAATTAGCCTTGCGTTTTTCCTAGCAAGTCTATTTTTCATGAGAGGTAAGGAATATGAGAGTCTTTAAAAATTATTTTAAAATAGTAAAGGGCCATAAGTTAGCTATTTTGCTATATACCATAATTTTCCTATCTATAATTTCCTTTTCGACCAAGTCGGGGAATAACAACAATTTCTATACAAATGTAAGGCCAAATATCTATATCAAAGATGAGGCAAATTCTGATTTATCAAAGGGACTCTACAATTATTTGGACAAGAAAGCTGTAATAAAAGAAATGGATGAGTCGGTAGTTGAGGATAAATTATTTTATCAAATGATAAGTGCGACCCTTGTAATTCCAAAGGATTTCGACAAGACAAGGAAGATAGACTTCAAAGGTGCACCTGACGATATGTACGGCATGGCTATAAAAGAGCATATTAACCAATACCTAAACCAGGTTAATACCTATGAATTAGCAGGCTTTGAACTCAAAGATGCTATAAAATATAGCGATGAAGATTTGAAAAAGGTAATAGATGTTGGGATAAAAAGAGGGCTTGATCTTGGAAAAGAAGATAATTCGATATTTTATTTCAACTTTATAAACTATCTTATCTTAGCCCAAGTTCTCCTTATCGTGTCAACTATTGTAAGTGTCTACAGGAAAAAGAGCCTTGCCATGAGAAATGCAGCAAGTCCAATGCCAAAAGCTAAAATGAACTTGGAGCTAATTCTAGGCCATATTATTACAGGATTTGTAGTTTGGGCTTTATATATTCTGCTATTTGTTATCCTCTACAAATACGACTTTAGCCTAGCCCATACAAATCTAATGATGGTAAATTCTTTGTTTTTCACAATAAGTGTTGTGACAATGGCTGTCTTTATATCAAGCCTAATTTCAAACGAAAACACCATTTCAGGGATCATGCAAGTTGTATCCTTAGGATCATCCTTTTTGTGCGGTGCCTTTGTACCGCAGGTCCTTCTTTCAAAAACTGCTTTGACACTTGGGAAAATTTTCCCATCATACTATTACATCCAAAATAACGAAATGCTTTTAGAAAATCCAAATTTTGGGACAATCTTACCAAATATTGGAATCATGCTAGCCTTCTCGCTTGCATTCATAATTATTTCAAGCCTAATGAAAACAAAAGTAAATGACAAAATTTCTTAAAAGATCCTCGCCTTTGGGCGGGGATTTTTGGGTAAGAATATATTGTAAATAGAAATGAGGGGAAAATGATAGAGAAAAAAGAGATTTATTCAAAGTATTTAAAAAGAGATGTAATTTACACCTTTATAGAAGATAAGGATTCGGATTTATTTTTGTATTTTTTTGACGGGGTCAATCTCTATGAAAAGGAAGAATCTTTTATTGGCGAGATTTGGGCTTTAGATAAGGCAATTGAGAAAATTAGTCTTAGGGCAAATCTTGTTGGAATTTATTGTGCTGAAGGTGATGAAGGAAGGGCGAGGACCAATGAGTATTCGCCTTTTGAAGATTTTACCAATGAGGAGGCCAGAGAAAAACTCAATCCCAAAGGCATTTTGACAGGCAAATTTATTACAGAAGAGCTTATGCCTTTAGTTGAAAAAGGGAAAACTCCGTCTTCAAGACTAATTGGTGGATCATCCATGGGTGGAATTATGAGTCTATATATGGGAAGTGAGTATCCAGAAATTTTTGACAAGGTTTTGGCTATGTCGACTCACTTTTTGATTGAACCTGTTGGAATGGGTGAGATTTTGGCAAAATATAAACCTAAAAATTGTCAAAAAATTTATCTTGATACAGGAACGAAAGAATTTGATGATGAAGTTATCCAAAAATCTTATGTAAGTCTTTCTCAAATGGCCTACGGATTTTTAAAAGATAGGGTTGACATAAAATATGTCATAGATGAGGGGGCTATCCACAACGAAATCTACTGGCAAAAAAGGCTGCCAGTTGCCTTAAGATACTTATATGATTTGTAATTAAAAAAGCTAAACCCATCTTTTTAGCTAGGTTTAGCTTTTTATTTGTATTTTTACTTTAATTTCTTGACTTGTTTAAGGGGCCAGATCCTGATAAGTGCCCTTCCTATAAAATTGTTTTCATAAACTGGGCCGAATTTTCTTGAATCATTTGATTTTGGTCTATTATCGCCCACCATGAAGTACTCATCATAAGCTAGGAACCACTGGTTTTCTCCCTTACTTTCAGTAAAAGACCCTGTAGTATAGTAAGGTTCATCAAGTTCGGTCCCATTTATATAAAATTTTCCTTCTCTAAGTTCGACCTTATCTCCCGGCATACCGATTATTCTTTTGACATAGAGTTTTTCTTCAATCGGGCTTTGAAAAATTATAAGATCGCCTCGTTTGTACTTGTGAGTTATATTTCTTGAGATTTTCTCAATTACAACGATGTCATCTGTAAATAGGGTGTTTTCCATGGATGCTCCTTGTATACGGGTGAGATCGAAAATGAAAATTTTGATGAAAAAAGTGATAAGAAGAGCAAGGGCGATGGTTTTTACCCAGTCTAAAATTTCTTTAAAATTTTTTTTCATTTTATTATTTGCCATAATTTTTTAATTAACATATATAATATCAATTATAAAATGTTAAATATCCTCCAATATTTTATTAATTATATAAACAATTAAAGTGATTATACAAAATTTTTCCTAATTATCAAGTATAAATATTGAGATTACTAGGACAATGCTTTCTATAAAGATAAGAAAAAGGGGCTGTTGCAGAATGAATAAATCGCCCCAACATCACCAGAGAAACCTCTTAGAAAATTTTGCCTCCATGAGCCGGCAGGCTATATAAAAAATTTTCTAAGAGAACCCTCTGCTGATGGGACGATAGTTATTCACAATTTGCAACAGCCCCTTCAAATTATATTTTATAGACCGAAAATTTCTTTACCTAGTTTGGTTTCTTTTGGGTCTACGTCTTCGAAGACTATTTTTTTCACATCCATTTGGTATTTGATGTCGCCCCAAAGGATGCCGCCTACAAATTTATCTCCGTTTTTAAATAGTTTGTAGATTTTTTCTCCGTCTTCTTTTTTGACTTCTTCTATGCCTTCACCAGCATTTTGTCCTGCAGAAAATAGCTTAATATCGCCTAGCATGAGGGTAGAAAATGGTTTTGGTTGTTCGTAGAGCTTGTTTGCTCCTGCCATATTGGCACCTGCAATTTTTCCCATTTCCATAGATGCTGTCCAAAGGCCAATTGAGAAGTTTCCGATTTGTGCCACATCACCTGCAGCGTAGATTTCTTCTCCTTCAACTTGTAGGTTTTCTCCAACAAGGATACCTCTGTCTGTTTTAAGACCAGAATTTGTTGCGATTTCAATATTTGCCCTTACACCAGCTTGGATCATGATTGCGTCAGCTTCGATTTCTGTGCCATCAGTTAGTTTTAGTCCACAAACCTTGCCGTCTTTTACAAGGATTTCTTCAGAGAATTTGCCAGTTAAGGTTTCCATTCCCATATCATTTAGGGCCTTTTCTAATTTTTGAGATAGGTCCTTGTCTAGCTGTCTTGCTAGTAGGTAGTCAAAGGCTTCAACTATTGTAATATCTATACCTAAGTGTGAAATTGAATTTGCTGCCTCAAGACCTAGGATACCGCCACCAATGATTATGATTTTTTTCTTATCCTTAAGATATGTTTTGAATTTTTTAAGGTCATCAGAGCTTCTTATAGCAAAAACACCTTCTGCATCAGAATTTTTAATTGGTGGCACAAAGGCATGTGAGCCTGTAGCAATTAGAAGTTTGCCGTATTCGAATTCTTCCCCATCTTTTGCGATTGCTTTTTTATTTTCCTTATCGATTTTTTCGATATGGGTATTAAGTTTTACTTCTATATTTTTTTCGCCATACCAAGATTCTTTTTTTACTAGGATTTCTTCATCTGTGTAATCCTTTTCAATAAGTTCAGATAGACGAGTTCTCCAATAAGTATGACCTTTTTCGTCTGAAACTATTAGGATTTGACCTTTTGGGTCTTCTTTTCTTATTTCTTCAGCAGCTGATAGGCCGCTTATTCCATTTCCAATAATTAAATAATTGTACATATTAAGTCCTTTCTCGATATTCACTAAAAATATTATATCACTTTACTGAGTTCTTAACAATGATAAAGACCCAATTCTTTATTAAGGTATAATGATTCTATGAGACAAGCACAAATTATAGATCTAAAAACAATAGAGAATATTATCAGCTCTGCAAAAATATCCCTAAAAGAAGATGGGGTTGACCAGTGGCAAATTGCTTCTATGGACGGAAAATTTATAGAAAATCAGATAAGAAAAGGAAAGTCTTATGTATTTGAGAAGAGCGGTCAAATCTTAGCCTATGCCTACCTTTCTGATGAAAAAGAAAAAGCCTACAAGCCATTCGAAGATGAATTTGAAGGAAATAAGCCTCTTACTATCCACACCTTTGCAGTAGAAAATTCTATGAAAAAAAGAGGGATTGCCCTAAGATTTTTTATTGATATTATTAAATTTGCTGAAAAAAATTGCTATGATAGCCTAAGAATAGACACCCACCAAGATAATTTCAAGATGAGAGGCCTTATTAATAAACTGGGATTTAGAAAGTTTGGCGAGATTTTAATCGACGAAGAGGGAGTTAAAAAACCAAGAATTTGCTATGAGAGGCTCTTATGATAAATGAAAGTCAAAAATTAATTATAGAAAAGGCAAGGACTCCAGCTGCTGTAATTGCAGGCCCTGGAACAGGAAAGACCTACACTATAGTCAAAAAAGTTATTAGCTTAATTAAAAATGAAGGTCTTAGGTCAAATAGGATTCTTATCACGACTTTTACCAAAAAAGCTGCCCAGGAGCTTCAAACAAGGATTATTTCTGAATTCAAAAAGGAAGGAATCAAAACCGAACTTAAGGACATGATGATTGGCAACTTTCATTCTTTGGCCCTAGATTTCTTAGAAAAATATCCTTCGCTTGACGGGACTTTTCTTGATAGAAAAATCATAGACCAAGTTATGGAAGGATATCTTATTGAAGAAAATCTTGATACTTACAGGAAAATAGAGAATTATCTTAAATTTATTACCTATAACGACGCCTACCAGATAAAATCAATCTATGAAGAGATTACAAACAAGCTCATGGATGTGGAAAAGCTCAAAAATTCTCATAATCCTAGGGAAGTTTTTGCAGCGGAAATTTTCACCGCCCACGAAAAGCTACTCAGAGAAAAGAATCTTATAAATTTTCAGATGATTTTAAGAGATTTCTATTCCTTATTATCTGACCCAGTTTTGGGAGATAAAATCCGAGATGGGATTGATTTTGTAATTGTTGATGAATACCAAGATACAAATTATATCCAGCAGGAGATTGCCTTTAAGCTTGTTAAAGATAAAAACATTATGGTTTTTGGTGACGATGACCAATCGCTTTATTCTTTCAGGGGAGCTGACCCTAGGAATTTGACAGAATTTTCTGATAAATTTTATAAGGCAAAGGGAATAAGAGCAAATACTTATAAGCTTGATATAAATTACAGATCAAACCAAGTTATTATCGATAAATCATTAAAATGGCTTGATAATAAGGAGAATAGAAGTGCAAATAAAAAGAGCCTAAGATCAGCAGACAAGGATTCAAACCCAAATACCATTGTAAGGGCAAGGGCTATGGCCTTTGATAATCTGACTACTATTATAAGGATTTTGAAAAAAGATATAAATCTTGGGCAAATTGCCTTTTTATTTCCATCATTAAACCACGCCTATGTCTCAAAACTCCAAGCATATTTTGAAGAAAATGGTATTACGGTACTTAATAAGAAATCCAACCAGTTTTTTAGAAGGGATGAAATAAGGGCTCTAGTTTACATCTTCTTAAAAATTACCCAAGTAAAGTTAGCATACCAGGATCCTAATTTACTTTATGGGGCAAAAGCTAAGAAAGAAGCTAGATACAACAACTATCTTTATTATCTAGGAAGAGATGAAGAACTCAATTGCAACGAGGAAATAAATGATTTTGTAGAAGACAATCTGGATTCGAATTTACTTATCACAAACCTAATCTATAGGGCCCTAGGACTTGAGTATTTTAGGAAATTTCTGATAATGGACGAAAGTGATCTTGACGGGGCGAGGATTCTTGGTAATATTTCAAGTTTTATTTCACTTGCCACTGATTTTGATGAGATTTTTTCTGATAAAAATGAAATTAAAACCTATGAATACTTTCTAAATTCCTATCTTGCCTATCTTTTTGGGTCAAATGCTATTGAAGAATACTCAAAGATTGATACCCACAAGGATGCGATAAATTTCATGACCATCCACCAGGCCAAGGGCCTTGAGTTTGAGGCAGTCTTTGTATCGGGATTATATGACTCGCCAAAGCCAAATAGCCCGCATTTTTTGGAAAAATCAGACCCAGAAGATTTTTCTTATGTTAAAGATTTTTATAGGAAGTACTACACAGCCTTTACCAGGGCCAAAAATCTTTTGGTAATCCTTGATAATAGCGAAGACTATAAGTTAAGAGAATTTGGAGAAAATCTCCCAACGAGCTCACTTTTAAAGAGCCTCGATTTTCTAAGAAGCGAGGAAGGAGAAGAAAAACCAATCCTTGCCTACACAACAGATATTGAAGTTTTTAGGTCTTGCCCATTAAAATACAGGTTTGTTAGGAAGTTAGAATTTAAGATGCCAAAAAATAAGGCCCTATCTTTTGGTACCAATGCCCATAAGCTAGCGGAATTTTATTGTTTGAGGCCGGAAGGGCGAGAGGATTTAGAAAAATTCTTAGAAAAAAATCCTTCCTATAAGTTGGGCTTAGAGAATTTTATCAAAAGAGACTTTGATGTAAAAAATATTGAGGCAAACTATAAACTTGATAGGAATTTCTATATCCTCCAAGGTAAGGTCGACTTAAGTCTTGCTGACGGGTCGATAGTAGATATAAAAACTGGTTCTTATAATGAGGACTTCATAGAAGCCTACAAGGGTCAGCTTATGACCTATAGATGGCTTATTTTAGGTAATAATCAAAAAATAAATAAGATGTATCTGTATTTTATAGAAGAAGATAAACTTATAGAAGTGACTCCAACTGACTTTGATATAGGTGAAATTGATAAGATTGCAAGACTAATAACAAGAAACATTGGCTATAGGCGTACGGATGATATAGACACTTGCAAATTTTGCCAGATGAAATATTTCTGCAAGAGAAATTGAAACAAATCTACTATGTAATACAATATATATAGGTGATATTATGATAGATAGTCAAATGTTAAAGGGGCTTATTGACGGAATAATCCTCCATATAATAAAAAATAAAGAAACCTACGGCTATGAAATTATTGAAGAATTGAAACTTAATGGTTTTTATAATATGACAGAAGGCACAGTTTATCCAATCCTTACCAGACTTATCAAAAAAGGCTTGATTTTAGGAAGCTTTAAGGAATCTAATAAGGGACCTAGGAGAAAATACTATTATATAACTGATGCAGGCAGGGCCTACCTAGAAGATTTTTATAAGTCATATGAGAGTTTAAAGATAGCTATGGATAATGTATTAGAAAAGGGAAACAAATGAGAGTAGATAAGATGATTGGCAATACTGGCCTAGATACCAGAAAAAATATAAAGAGAAACGCAAAAAAAGGAGCCCTTGTGATAAATGGGGAGACTATCAAAGATTCTTCAGTCAAGGTTGATCCTTTTGTGGATGAAGTTTTTTATATGGGCCATTTTGTAGAATATATAGAAAATATTTATTTAATCTTAAATAAGCCAGCAGGAGTTTTGTCTGCAACCCAAGATAGGGATGAGACTGTAATCGACCTTCTGGATGATTTTTACCTAAATTATGACCTGTCGATTGCAGGAAGACTTGATAAGGACACTACAGGCCTTGTTTTATTATCAACTGATGGGAAATTTATCCATAAGATAACCAGCCCGAATTCAAATATTACAAAGACTTACGAGGTAAAAACTCGTGATCCAATCGAAGAAAGTCTTATAGAAGAATTTAAAAATGGAGTCTATATAAAAGAAGACGATTACACAGCAAGGCCAGCAGACTTAGAAATTACTGGCGAAAAAGAGGCGGTAGTTAAGGTCACTGAAGGAAAATACCACTTAGTTAAAAGACTTTTTTCAAACCTTGGAAATGAAGTTGTCGGCCTAAAGAGAGTTGCTATAGGGGATTTGAAACTAGATCCATATCTTGGAGAAGGCGACTATAGGGATTTGACTGAAAGTGAACTTTCACTTTTTAAATAATAGAGAATTAATGTATAAACATACTTGTAAAACAGATACAAATATGTTACTATAATATTATATAATAGCAATGAGAGAAGCGAGCTTTAGTAATCAAGGGCTCGCTTTGTGCGTTTAGGGAGAGATATGCTAGATATTAGAGAAGAAATGTATGAAAATCCAGTGATTATGGCCATAAAGGATGGCAAAGATTTAAGGGAATGTCTGAAAGAAAAATATTCAGATAACAAGGTAGTTTTTGTCCTATTTGGGAATATAGAAACTATTCCAACTATTGTAAAAAAACTTAAAGCTAAGGGAAAAATAGTTTTTGTCCACGAAAACCTAATCGAAGGATTGTCTACATCTCATTTTTCTCCTAGTTTTATCAAAAAATACACAAATGCTGATGGCATCATCACCTTAAGGGCACAAAACGCCTACGAAGCTAGAAAGATTGGGCTTTTATCAGTCTTTAGGTTTTTCCTTTTAGACAGTCTCTCCTATGAGAGTGTCAAAGAAAGTATCAAAAATACTTCCTCTGATCTTCTTGAGGTTTTGCCAGGCATTATGCCTAAGATGGTGACAGAAATTAGCAAAAGAACCTCAACACCTATTGTTGCAGGAGGGCTCATTAGAGATAAGTCCGATGTCATTGAGGCATTAAATGCGGGTGCTATTGCTGTTTCAAGTTCAAATTATGAAGTATGGAAAATGTAGAGGTATAAATATGACAAAGTATATTATGGCCTTAGATGCTGGAACAACAAGCAATAGAGCGATAATTTTTAATAAAAAAGGCGAAATTATGTCTGTTGCTCAAAAAGAATTTACACAATTTTTTCCACACCCTGGTTGGGTTGAACATGACGCTACAGAGATATGGTCAACTCAGTTGGGAGTTTGCACGGAAGCTAAACCAAAGAGAGACAACCATAGTTTGGGAAAAGGATACCGGTAAACCTGTTTATAATGCAATCGTTTGGCAATGTAGAAGAACTAGCGATATGGCTGACAAACTTGTTGAAGAAGGCTATAGGGGAATAATTCAAGAAAAAACTGGTCTTGTTTTAGACCCATATTTCTCAGCAACAAAGATTAGATGGATCCTTGACCATATTGAAAATGGCCAAGAAAGGGCTGAAAATGGAGAACTTCTCTTCGGTACTGTCGATACATGGTTAGTTTATAACCTAACACGCGGCAAAGTACACGTAACCGACTATTCAAACGCATCAAGAACAATGATTTTCAACATCCACACCCTAGAATGGGATGATGAACTACTTGAGCTTCTCAATATTCCAAAATGCATGCTTCCAGAAGTTAAACCATCTTCATATGTATACGGAACAACCTTCCCAGGCTATTTTGATGGGGAAATCAAAATAGCAGGTATAGCTGGTGACCAACAAGCGGCCTTATTTGGTCAAACATGTTTTAAAAAGGGAGATGCAAAGAACACTTATGGTACTGGTGCCTTCTTACTTATGAACACAGGCGAAGAAGCAGTTAAATCTGACAATGGCCTAGTAACAACAATTGCTTGGGGTCTTGAAGAAGGAAAAGTAGACTATGCCCTAGAAGGTTCTATCTTTGTTGCAGGTTCTGCAATCCAGTGGCTAAGAGACCAACTAAGGATAGTAGATGCTGCTGATGATACAGAATATATGGCTACAAAAGTAGATGACACAAACGGCTGCTATGTCGTTCCAGCCTTCACAGGACTTGGTGCCCCATATTGGGACCCATATGCAAGAGGATCTATAGTTGGCCTAACCCGTGGTACAAACAAATATCACATTGTAAGAGCAACCCTTGAATCACTTGCATATCTCACAAATGATGTATTAGCATCAATGGAAAGAGACGCAGGACATCCCCTACACGAACTAAAGGTAGACGGTGGTGCAAGTGCAAATAACTTCCTAATGCAATTTCAGGCTGACATGATCCAAAGTAAGGTGGAAAGACCAAAAACTCTTGAAACAACTGCACTAGGAGCTTCTTATCTTGCAGGTCTTGCTACAGGATATTATAAAGATAAGGAAGAAATCAAAGAATATAGATTAGTAGATTATGCTTTCGAGCCATCCATAACAAAAGAAGAAAGAGATAAGAAAGATAGAAACTGGCAAAGAGCAATAGCAAGATCATTTGACTGGGCAAAACACTACGAAGAATGATATTGCTTGAAAATTAATTTCGTGATATAATATAATTAACTTAATATAAAAGAGAGAGCGAGCAAAGGTAGACCCTACTTTTGCTTGCTTTTTTATATTTATACATAAAAGGAGTAAAGATGTTTGATGTAATAATTATCGGTGGAGGAGTTGTTGGAGCTTCAGTAGCTTGCCACCTATCAAAGAAAAAAGGTAAATTTTTATTACTAGAAAAAAACGAAGACGTGTGTACAGAAACTACCAAGGCCAACTCCGGTATTTGCCACGGCGGTTATGATGCCATTCCTGGTAGCCTAAAGGCAAAATTTAACGTAGAAGGTAACCTAATGATGGAAGAGGAAAGCAAACTATATTCCTTCCCATACAAAAAAATTGGTAGTTTGGTTTTATGCCACGACGAAAAAGATATGCCAAACCTACAAAAACTATATGACTATGGTATAGAAAACGGCGTAAAAGGCATGAAAATCTTAAATAGAGAAGAAACCTTAGCGCTTGAAGAAAATATCACTGATGACGTAGTAGCTTCTCTATATTGTCAAGAAGCAGGAATCTTAGATCCATTTTTGATGAACATAGCCTATGCAGAAGTATCAAATATCAACGGTGTAGACTATAAATTCAATACAAAAGTAGAGAAAATCGAGAAAGTCCAAGACCATTGGGTTCTTCATACAAATAACGGCGATTTTGAAACAAAGGCAGTTATTAACTGTGCAGGAATTTACTCAGACGAACTCCACAACCAAATTTCTGATACAAAATATGAAATCAAGGCAAGACGTGGTGAATATCTTCTCCTAGATAAGGAAACAGCAGGTTTTGTCAACCACGTAATGTTCAACCTTCCGTCAGAAAAAGGAAAAGGAATCTTAGTTACACCAACTATTGATAACAACACCCTTGTTGGACCTACATCAGACTTCATAGAAGATAAGGCAGATAGGAGATCAACAAGACAAAGACTTGAAGAAGTAATAGAAAAATCAAACCACACTGTTAAAAACGTACCAGTAAGAATGGTAATTACTTCCTTCTCAGGAAACAGAGCTCATGAAGTTGGTGGTGACTTCATTATTGGAGAAAGTGAAGAAGGCTTCTTTGACTGCGTTGGTATCGAATCACCAGGACTTACCTCATCACCAGCAATTGGTAAGTATATGGCAAATCTTGTAGCAGACAAATACGGCTTTGCTGACAATGAAGATTTCAACCCTGATAGAAAGCCAATTCCAAAAACATGCGAAATGAGTCTTGAAGAACATTCTGAACTAATCAAAGAAAATAAATTATACGGCAAAATCATTTGCAGGTGCGAATCTGTAACTGAAGGTGAAATAGTAGATGCAATCAACAGACCTCTTGGAGCTACAACTGTAGACGGTATCAAAAGACGTGTTAGGGCAAGCGCTGGTAGGTGCCAGGGCGGTTTCTGTTTGCCACACTTAATGGAAATATTAGCACGTGAACTTAATGAAGATATGTCAGATGTAGTTAAAAACTCAAAAGAATCTTACTATGTTGATGGAAGAGTAAAGTAGGAGTAGAGAATGAAAAATTATGATTTAGTAGTAGTAGGTGGCGGTCCTGCAGGTCTTGCTGCAGCAGCCAGAGCCTATGACTGTGGTGTAAAAAACGTCCTAATTGTAGAAAGAGATAAAAGACTTGGGGGCATCCTTAACCAATGTATCCACAACGGTTTCGGCCTTCATAGATTTAAAGAAGAATTAACAGGTCCAGAATATGCAGGTAGGTTTGAAGATGAAGTAGCTAAACGTGATATAGACGTAATGCTAAATACAATCGTAATGGACTTTAGCCCAGATAAAACCCTAACCCTTATGAATGAAGAAAATGGTATGTTCCAAATTAAACCAAAGGCAGTAGTACTTGCCATGGGTTGTAGGGAAAGACCAAGGGGAGCACTCAATATTCCGGGATCTCGTCCAGCTGGCGTATACTCAGCAGGTACAGCCCAAAAACTTGTAAACCTAGACGGTTTCATGCCAGGTAAAAAAGTTGTAATCTTAGGATCAGGTGACATCGGCCTAATCATGGCAAGACGTATGACTCTAGAAGGTGCAAAAGTTCAATGTGTGGCAGAAATCATGCCATATTCTGGTGGACTAAAAAGAAATATAGTCCAATGTCTAGACGATTTTGATATTCCACTACACTTTTCAACAACAATTTCAGATATAGTTGGAGATGACAGGGTAGAAGGTGTTTATCTATCAAAAGTAGACGAAAACATGAAAGTAATCCCAGGCACAGAAGAATATGTAGAATGTGATGCGATATTGCTTTCTGTAGGCCTTATTCCAGAAAACGAACTAAGCAGGGACGCAGAAATTAAAATGGACCCAAGAACCAAGGGTGCAGAAGTATCTGACAGAATGATGACCTCTATAGACGGAGTGTTTGCGGCAGGCAACGTCCTACACGTCCACGACCTAGTAGACTATGTAACAGAAGAAAGTGAACTAGCAGGAGAAAACGCTGCAGCCTACATCAAAGATGAATTCAAAGCTGATAATGAAAAGAAAATCCATCTTACACCAGGAAATGGCGTAACCTACACAGTTCCTCAATTTATAGCTCCAGGCTCAATGAGAGATGAAGTAGTAATCAGATTTAGGGTAAATAACATCTATCAAAAGTCAAGACTAGTCCTTGAAGTAGATGGCAAAGAAGTTGCCCAAAAGAGAAAAATCGTATTTGCCCCAGGTGAAATGGAAGACTTAGTCCTTAAGAAAAGCGACCTAGATGAAAATAGCGAAAAAATCGAAGTAAGATTGGAGAGCCTATGATCAAAGAACTAACCTGTATAAATTGCCCACTAGGCTGCACAGTCAGCGTAACACTAGAAGATGGGGAGATTGTAAATATAACCGGTAATACTTGCAAGAGAGGCGAAGTATACGCAAGAAACGAACTCAGAGACCCAGTAAGAGTTGTCACTTCCACAGCTAGAGTAGATGGTGCAGAGGAATATCTTGTATCAGTCAAAACAGCAGAAGCTATTCCTAAAGGAAAAATTATGGAAGTAATGGAAGAAATAAACAAGGCCCACATCAAAGCCCCTGTTGCAATTGGCGATTGCGTCATAGAAAACGTAGCAGGAACAGGAATAAGAGTAATAGCCACCTCAAAGGCTTCATAAAAACAAATCCTCCGACCATTTGGTTGGAGGATTTTTCTATTTGAATTTAATTAATTATAAATATCATATACTTATACAAAAACTATGTTTATTAAATGCGAAAAAAATTAATTATTTTTATCTTTTTCCAAGGTCTTGATAAATTCGTTTATATCTTTTTTAACCACTCTTGTAATACCAGAATGTTCTGTATCAAATTTGTCAGATTCGACTTTTCTGCCCAGTTCATCTTCCATTACTTCAATCACCCTAGACCTGCAGAAAGAACCTTGGCAAAATCCCATGCCTGCCCTAGTTCTTCTTTTGATTGAATCGAAAGAATTACAAGGTATTCCTCTGTTCATGGCATCTCTGATAGTTTTTTCACTTACTTGTTCACACCTGCATACAAGTCTATCGGGATTTCCAAGTTCTAAATCTACCAAATCCTTGACCTTGTTGAAATCTTCTAGGTCTTTATATTTGATAATAGGTTTTCTATATGGTTTGTAATTTGGGTCATTTTCAAAATCCAGCCCCAAATCTTTTAGGATGCCTTCAACGATTTTTGCTATAGCAGGAGATGAAGTTATTCCTGGTGATTGGATACCAACTGCATTTATAAAACCATTTGTTTTTGTGTTTTCGATTATAAAATCACCTGTAGATGAAGCTGGTCTTAGGCCTGCAAAGGACCTTATAAATTCTTTTAGGTTAATTACATCATCTTTTACAGATTTTTGGGCAAGCTTATAAATTTCTGATAGCCTTTCTAGATGGGTGCCCCTGTCTATTTCTTCCTCATCGATGGCATCAGGACCTAGGAGGAGGTTGTTGTGGTAGGTTCTTGTTACAAGGATTCCCTTTGACTTTGGACTTGGGGTTTGGAAGAGGACTTGCCTTATCCTTGCTCCGGTTCCTTTTTGCATGATTAGGTATTCGCCTGATCTTGGGTGGATATCAAAGTTAGTTTCTGTTATCATTTGAGATACTCTTGCCCCCTCAAGACCAGATGCATTTACTACAAATCTTGACTGGTATAATTTGCCATTTTCAGTTTCGACTGTAAAAATATGGCCGCTTTTATTTATATCAGCTACTCTTGTATTGAGTTTGAGCTTAACACCATTTGCAATTGCATTTTCCATAAGGGCTATGACATATTCATATGGAGAGCAAACGCCAGCTCCCTTGCAATATAGGGCGGATGTTGCCTTTTCAGACACATTTGGCTCGATTTCACGAAGTTTTTTCTGATCAATTATCTCTATATCGTCAAGGCCATTTTCTAAGCCCATGGCCATAAGTTTTTCTAATTCTTTTTCATCTTCTTCATCAAAGGCTAAAACCAATGACCCATTTTCTAAAAAGCCAAAGTTAAGTTCTTCATTTAGTTTTTTAAATTCTTTTCTGCCTTCATAGCAGATACGGCCCCTTAATTCGTCATGTGGCTCTGCATAGCCACCGTGGACTATGGCAGAGTTTGCCTTGGATGCGCCCATTGATACGTCATTTTCCTTCTCAAGGACAAGTATATTGAGTTTGTATCGAGAAAGTCTCCTAGCTATACTTGCGCCAGTGACACCTGCACCAATAATTATAAGATCATACATGAAATTTCCTTTCCATAAAATAAGAAAATCCTATTTTATTATATTAAGTTATATAATTGCTATAAATAAGCAGGTCTAAAGACAAAAAGAGAGCGAAAAAATTAATCGCTCTCTACTCTAATTTATATGTAAACCTTTTCTATATTGTAGCATAAGTTATCGCAAATTTCAACTTATCCTCAATTTTTTATTAAATTCAAGGATTTCTTTATAAAGATTAAGAAAGAAAATTATTTTAAAAATTTATCATATAAGTAGAATTTTGGTTTATATTTTAACTTTTAAAAGTATATTATATATAGTATGTAGAGGGAGAATGATTATGAACTGTGAGCATTGCGGTGCAAATATAGATAAGGCAAGCAATTTCTGCCCGGTGTGTGGTAACAAGGTAGAAAATAAAGGGCCTAATCTAAATCATGGCGAAGAAGAGAAAAAAACGGAAAGTTTTTTTACAAAGCTAATTAATAAAAAAACAAATATAAACAAAAACGACCCTTCAGAAGAAAATAAAGCAGAAGATTCGGCTAATGAAAATAACAATCAAAATGAAGAAACTAATAAAGATAAGCCAGAAAATCCTTCTCAAAACGATAATGAAGGAAAGATGAATGATAAGACTCAGACTGATGAGGAAAATCAAGGTCAAAACGAAGTTTACAATGAAGCTTTAGCTAAGACTAGCGAAGAGGATTCTAAGGAAGAAAAAGATCCCCTAGATAGGATGGATAAGGAAAATAGGAGGTACGAAAACCTCGGAAATAAGTCCTCTCCTATAAATCAAAGGTCTATTATAGAAGAAGTCCAAGCCAAGGTTTCTCTAAATCAACAGAGAAAGAAAAAGGATAGCGACTATTATATCGACAATCCAAAAGATTTTGGCCTTAATAAAAATCTCGAAGATAAGCTAGATAGGCTAATTGGGGATAGTGATGACAATCTTTCGAACGTGACCCTATCCTACGGAATTAGAAATGTTCAAAATAGGAATAAGAAACTTGATAGGAAAAGAAATCTAAGAGATTTTGCAAATGGATCAAAGGAAGACGATGCCCTTATAAATAAGAGTGTGGCTGTAAGAGACCAAGATAAGGTCACAAACAATAGCAAGACTTCTAAGGAAGAACCGCCTATTTCTAAGGAAGATAAGGCAAAAAGTTCGGCTTATAAAAAGTATCTAACAAGTAGAAACCTTCTTATAGGCCTAATCGGAGTTCTTTTAGCTCTTATCATGGGAATCTTATATTCTAGGATGAACCAGGCTGATGACCTTACAATTCCACTTAGTGATTATATTAATATTTCTTACGAAGGCGAAGATGGAAATGCCGTGCCAAAGGCATCTATTGATACGGACAAATTAATCCGAGCCTATGGCGATGAGATTAAGTATATTTCAAGGGATAATAACAAAGATTCCTACGAATCTCCAGCTCATGAGTTGGCAGAAGACCTTAAAAATGGAGTTGTATTCCAGTATTCAAAAGATTCTGGCCTATCAAATGGTGATGAAATAACCGTAATGGCAAATCTTGATAATATTAAGATTTCAGATAAGTATAATGTCTTGATTTCAAATGCTTCAAAAGCGGTAATAATTGATGGTATATCAAATAATGAATTTACTGATCCGTTTACCTACATTGATGTGAAATTTGAAGGAAAGAGTCCTGATATGACTCTTTCAGCAAGTCTAACTGAGGATGCGCCAGAATTTATGCACACTATTGATATAATTCCAAGTAAGTCAAATGGCATAAGTAGCGGCGAAGAAGTAGCAGTAAGCCTTAACTTCAACGAAGAAGAGCTCTTAAACTCCTACAATGTCAAAATAAATCCAACCAGCAAAAACTTCACAGCTACTGAGGGAGAAGATGATGGCGAGGAAAGTGAAGCGGATGATACTGATTCAGAATTTGTAAAGACAACTGCCCACCTAGATAGCGAACTTCTGGGAGATTTAAAATATAAGGCAGGAGAGCTAATCAACCAAACAATTCTTTATAAAAATATAATAAGTGTTGACAATGTAAATTACCTAGGATCATTCACAGGATTTAATAAAGACCAGAATGCTGACATCAAAAATAAGGTCTACCTAGTCTATGAAGTTTCTACATCTGAAAGACTTCCAGATTCAAACTTCAGCTCACAATTTAAGTACTACACCTTTGTAGAATATCAAAATGTGAAGAAGGCTAAGGATACCGATGGCAAATTCTATAGCCAAGGACCACTTACAACTGATAATCAAATCTTCCACAAGTTCTTTGTAGAAAGTGATTACAAGTATTACCAAATTGAGTACCAAGGTTTTGGATTTATAGACAAGGCACTCACAAATGTGGCAGCAGGTCTTGAAGGCTTTGATGTAGTTGAAGATAATAAGACAAATATAAACGACCATTTCGCAACAAGCGACTCTATAGTCGGAGAATATGAAGCAGACGGCAGACGCCTATCACTTAAGGCGGATGGAAGTCTTGTATATCAAATAGACAAGGCGGTCCATATCGGCTCATATAGCGCAGATGGCAACGAGATATCAGCGACAATTAAGGGAGTCAATGTAGATACTCCAATAAAATTAAACTTTGAATCAAATATCTTGAAGGCAGAAAGTCAGGGAGAATTTGACGCTATAAGTTTTAGCAAAGTAGAAAATTTTTAGATTAAGGGGCCTGGTGGCAAGTGAAATCGACCCGAATCATCTAAGGCTAACAGGAAGTCTAATGATTAGGTCCTCACTCCGCCCGGCTCTTTTTCTAAGGAAAAAAGAGGGAATATGTTAGAAAATAAAGAGATAAAATCAACTTATTATGAAGTTTATCCAGAAAGCTTCATAGACTCAAACTCAGATGGTATAGGAGACCTAGAAGGCCTAAGATCTAAGCTTACAATAATTGGCCAACTTGGAGCAAACTATCTTTTGATCAATAAAATCTTTGCAGAAAATGAAGATGGGTCAACAGATTTTTACAAGATTAAAAAGGACTTGGGTCAAAAATCTGACCTTGAAAGGCTAGTTAAAAAAGCCAAAGAACTAAGACTTAAAATAATACTAGACTTAGATAGCGAGGATTTGGAAAAAACTTTCGGGGAAAATATAAAAGATAAATTGAAAGAAATTTTAACCTATTGGCAAGAAGTGGGAATTAGGGGAATCAGGTTTAAAAATTTAGATAAAATTTTTGAAAGCTCTGAAGATTTTAAAGAAATAAAAATTATTTCAGATGACCTAGATTTGATGCTGATAGGAGAATTTGAGAATATAGACAAAATAGAAGAAGGCCTGGTAGACTTAGTTTATATATCAAAGGCAAATAGGCTAATAAATGAGAAAAATTCCTACAAAGAATTCTATGAATTAGTAGATAAGGTCCAAAATCTAAGTGAAACAATTCCTTGTGGCATGGATATTGATAATTTTGATGGAGGCAGGATAATAGAAAAAATCCTTGGTCATGACGAAGAAGCAAGGCCACTTTCAGAAGCACTTGCCACCTTATTATTTAGCTTAAAATCAATCCCCTTTATCTATCAGGGCTCAGAAGTTGAAGCAAAGAGCGAATACTTTGTAGATATGGACGGCATAAGCGATATGGAAATAAAAGCAATTTACGATTCCTACCTAGAAGAGGGCAACGATAAGGAAGAAGCCTTTAATAGGATTAAAAGAGAAACAAACTTCTCAAGCAAAATTCCCCTAAGATGGGATGAATCGATTTTAGGAAGGTTCTCAGAAGTCAAAAACTACTACGGAACCATGGTCCACACCGATAATAACTACAAGGAATACCTAAAACACGGAGACTCTTTCTTCTACTTCTTGTACGAAACAATCATGCTTAGAAAAAGAAAATCAGCCTTCGGCCTAGGCAAATACGAAAAACTCTATATAGACGAATCGGTCTATGCATTTAAAAGAATCTACAAAGACCAAGCTTACGTAACACTGGTCAATCTAACAGACGATTTTTATGAAATAGACGAAAAAATCACAGAAATCATAAAAGACGGCAAGGTAATCCAAAACAACAACCCAGACTACGACCCAGAAATCCTAGACGCTTATCAGGCTGTGATTATTGAAATAAGCAAATAGGCGCGAGATTAAAAAATCAATTAAATAATATTAAGACAAGTAAGTAAAAAACTAACTTGTCTTTTTATTTTATAAGAAAAAAATGATAAAAAATTATCAGCAATCTTTCTCATTCAAGTAATTTAAATGGGTCTAAGATTGCATTTAGATTGTATTTAAGCGATTTGCCTATTTTATTTGGTCTTTTTCTGTTGTAGAATGTTATTAGAAATTATGAAAACATTTTTCTACAAAGGAGGAGAATATGGATATAAAAAATATTGCAAAGGCTGGAACATTAGAATCTAGTGATGCAGAAGTAGAAGTTTTTCCAAGTGAAAAATTAGAAATAGAAGTGAAAAGTACAGTATATGCACAATTTGGCAGACAGATTGAAGCAGTAATCAAAAATGTAGTTGATAATTTCGAGATTAAATCTGGAAAAATAAAGGTAGACGACAGGGGTGCTCTTGACTGCACTATCAAATCTAGGGTAGAAACAGCAATCCTTAGGGCCAACGACATAACAGAAAATATACCATGGGGAGGAAAAATATGAGAAGAAATATAAGAAGAACCATGATGTTTCTAAATGCTCAAAGGGCATCTTTAGTAAAAGACGCATACATATATGGGGCAGACTGTGTAATCT
>CAUPHU010000008.1:0-23680 GCA_963511095.1 uncultured Anaerococcus sp.
CTATATTTTTTCATGTAGCCTCTTTTCTAGCTACAACTTTTGGGGAGTACTACAAGGTCTAAGGAGGGGCTTAAGGGGGCATGCGGAAAGCCCCCTACGCACCTCCTTGTATACGACGATTCAACTGTAAGTAGAATAGTATCCTAATTTACAAAATTGTAAAGCAAATCTGTAAATAAAATAAAAATCTATAATATAAAAACAATGTAAATAAAAGCTACAGAAAAATTCCTATAAAAAAAGGCTATTTTCATAACCTTTTTTTCAAAATCCTCATTGCCCACAATATAGCAATTATTGATACTCCAACATCTCCAAATATAGCCAACCACATTGATGCGTGTCCTAGAAAGCCCATTATTAGGATTATGACTTTGACTGCCATTATGAAGCTTATGTTTTGGACTACTGTGGAGTTTGTAATATTTGTAATCTGCATCAGTTTTTTTAGCTGGCTGAATTCTCCGTTTGCTATTAAGATGTCGGAGGATTCTATGGCAAGATCTGATGCGGATTCGCCCATGGATATGCCGACTGTTGCGTTTTTTAGGACTGGGGCGTCGTTGATGCCGTCGCCTACGAAGACTACTTTGTGGCCTTCTTTTTTGAATTCGTCCATTATGTCTAGCTTATCTTTTGGCATTAGCTCTGCGTAGTAGTCGGAAAGATTTAGCTCATCTGAACTGTGTTTGACGGCTGCCTTGCTGTCTCCTGATACTATCGCTATTTTTTTGAAATATTTTTTTAGATAAGAAACTGTGTCAGCACTATCTTTTTTGAGTTCATCTTCTATATGGATTTTGGCAACAAGCTTGCCATCTATGCCAAGATAAACCGCTCTAGCTGTGTCTTCTTCGACTTCCACAAATTTTGCTGAGCCTAGTTTTATTTCTTCTCCAAATTTTGTTTTAGCTATTACTCCAAGGCCTGATTTGTTGTCTACACTTTCAAATAAGTCAGGATTTTCTTCCCTATTTAGGGAATTTACAATCCCTCTGGCTATTGGGTGGGTGGACATTTTTTCTATATTATAAATATAGTCTAGGGCCCTTTCCTTGTCGTAGTCTGATAAAAATTCTATGTCATTTACGACAAATTCACCTGTGGTGATTGTACCTGTCTTGTCTGATAAGAGTATATCTGCTGCCTTAAGTTCTTCAAAATATTGACTTCCCTTTATTAGGATGCCTTCTTTGCTGGCAAGTCCAAGTCCTGACATAAAGGATAGGGGAACTGATAATACTAGGGCACATGGGCAAGATAAGACTAAAAATGTTGCCGCCCTTAATAGGTAATCAGACCAGTCTTTTCCCATAAAAAGTGGTGGGATAAGGGCTAGTAGGATTGCAAAACCTACTACTATTGGTGTGTAGATTTTGGCAAATCTTGTAATTAGTCTCTCACTTTCAGATTTTGACATATGAGAATCTTCTATTAGCTCTATTATTTTTGCTGCAACAGAGTCATCAAATTCTTTTGTGGCCTTATATTTTATAATACCTTGGGTGACTATGGATGATGATATGATTTCATCTCCTACTCCAAGCTCTACCGGCATTGATTCTCCTGTGACAGAAGAAGTGTCGACCAGACATGTCCCTTCGGTTATGATTCCGTCTACGCCGACTTTTTCGCCGTCACGGACCATTAGGATATCACCAACTTCTACATCGTCTAGGTCGATTTCTTCGATTGTACCGTCTTCATTTACCTTATTGGCAAGGTCTGGAACCAAGTCCAAGAGACTTTTGATGTTTTCCTTTGATCTGTGGCTTGCTATATCTTCAAAAAGCTCGCCAAATCCATAGAATACCATTACAGAAATAGCTTCTAGGTAATCGCCTATCAAAAAGGCTGTGACTGTGGCTATAGTCATCAAAAAGTTCTCATCAAGAGCATGGCCACGCTTTAAGTTTGAGATAGCTTCTTTGATTACATCCAGAGATGCTGCCAAATATAGGACTAAAAACCAGATAATGAGAATGATGCGGTTCATCCCCATCATGCGGGATGCAAAATATGAGAGAGCAAAACTAAGGATGACTATAATTATAAGCTTGTATAATCTCTCCTTATGCTCATTTGTCATTGACTTAAACATCTATTCCACCACAATTTTAGAACCTGGCTCTATATTATCAGCGATTTCGTTACAATCTTCTATAAATTTGTCTAGGTCGATATCATCTCTTAGGTCAAACTTTACTTTTTCGGCAAGATAAGACACTCTGACCTTTTCTACACCATCCATTTTTGAGATAGCTTCTTCAATTTTGTTTGCACAATTTGCACATTCAAGTCCTTCAAATTTAAATTTCTTTTTCATAATTTACCTCTCTTTTATTCTGTTATATGGTCTAAACCAATTTCAATAATAAGTTTTACGTGTTCATCAAGAAGGGAATATTTTATAGATTTGCCTTCTCTTTCGCTTTTTACAAGCTTGTTTTCTTTGAGATTCCTAAGTTGATGGCTGATAGCCGACTGGCTCATATCAAGCCTTTCTGCAATATCGCCCACACTGACAGGCCCATCAAAAAGCTCATACATGATTCGCATCCTCGTGGAATCAGAAAAGATTTTGAATAAGTCTGCTAGGTCGCTTAGGGTATTGTCCGAAATATTTTTTAAATCTACCATTCTAGCGCCTTTCATTTCGATTGATATACATATGATTAATCTTTCATATGAATATTATAACATATGTACATAAATTGTCAACAATATCAGGGACATTTTTATAAAATTTTCTACTTATTAGTACGGCGCCAATAAAAAAATAAAATAAGGAGTAGAAATGAAGATTAAACTTAAATATGAAATCAAAGATGCTGAAGGGATCAACAAGAAAACTTATAGCAAAACTTTTGCCCAAGTAAACGATGCTTCCACAAAAGAAAACTTGCAAATCTTTGCGAAAGCCTATCTTGGTCTAGTTGATAGAAAGGGCCAAGCTGCAAAATATTCAATTACTAAGACAAACGAAGAAGAAATTGCTTCAGGCGATATATTATAAGAAAGGATAAGTAAATGGAAAAAATAACAAACAAAAAACTCAAATTATATTTCAAAGACGCTGAAAACACACAAAGAACTGTCTCTGTCGATTATCCAAAAGAATCCTACCAAGATGAGGATATAAACAAAGCCATGGATGATATCCTAAAATCAGGAGTGCTTGAAACTAAAAAAGGCGCCCTTGCTACAAAGGCAAACGCTGAAATGGAAACAATAGAAAAATCCCCTTACACAATCACAAATTAATAAGCAAAGCCCCCGAGAATTCCTCGGGGGCTATTTTTTTTAAATTCTTTCTAGTAGTTCTAGTAAGAATTTGTAGTTATTTGCTATTGATTTGATATTTACTCTTTCTTCTGGGCTGTGGGCACCTTCTATTTCTGGGCCGAAGGAAATCATTTCTGTATCTTTAAGGGTTTTCTTAAAGAGTCCGCATTCTAGGCCACCGTGGGTTGTGGCAATTTCCATCTCATCTCCGTGAACGTCTTTCCAAACTTCTTTGGCAAGGTCTATGATTGGGCTTTCTTCTCTTTGCCAGCCTGAATATTCGCTTGTAACTTCTGCCCTTCCTCCAAAGCTTTCTACGATTTTCTTTGAAATATTTGCCTTGTAGAATTTTTGTGAGTCAATCTCTGACCTAAACATTGAAGAAATCCAGATTATTTCGTCCCTATCTTCAATTAGTCCAAGGTTTGAGCTTGTTACAATTGAATCGCCTACTTTTTTATATAGACCATCTGGGATTACAAATAGGAGATCGATTATTCTCTTTGATAGGTCTTTTGTTAGAACTTCCCCATCAAATGAAGCTTCTTTTACCCAAATTTCTCCCTTTGGATCTACGTCCTTGTATTCGTTTTTAACTTCAGCTATTCTTTCTTCGATAAGTTTAATAGCCTCATCTTTGTTTGGAACAGCAACAACAGCTGTTGCAGAAGATGCGATTGCATTTCTCTTTACACCACCATTTATTGTTGCAATTTGAAGGCCTTCAATTCCTTCTAAGAGTCTTCCTAGGGTTTTGTTGGCATTTAATCTAAACTCATCGATTTCCATACCTGAGTGGCCGCCTGCAAATCCTTTGAGTCCTACTTCTATAAAGTCGCCCTCAGCCTTTTCGTATTCTTTATCAAATTCGATTTCAAGGTCAAGTCCGCCTGCACAACCAACTGTGAGGATCCCTTCTTCTTCAGAATCGATATTTACAAGGTATTTTGCAGTAATTTGTGATAGGTCAAGCTTACCAGCTCCGCCCATTGAAGTTTCTTCTTCTGTTGTGATGATGGCTTCAATTGGTCCGTGTTTTAAGCTATCGTCATCCAAAACTGCCATGATAAAGGCAACTCCAATACCATCGTCAGCACCAAGTGTTGTCCCATCTGCTGTAATCCAACCGTCTTCTTCGATTAGCTTGATTGGGTCTTTTTCAAAATCATGATCAGATCCTTCTTCCTTGACACAAACCATATCCATATGACCTTGAAGGGCAACAATTGGGTGATCTTCGTATCCAGCACTTGCCTTTTTTCTAATTATTACGTTTAGGGCGTCATCTTGTACGACTTCTAGCTTTCTTTCCTTGGCAAAGCCTACAAGAAAATCAGAAACTTCTTTTTCGTTTCCAGATTCTCTAGGAATTTGTGCAAGGTCCTTAAAATATTTTAAAACTATTTCAGAGTAATTTTTTTCCATTTTTATCTCCTTATCTCTTCTATCATCTCATTCTTAGCGTCAAGGTTTTTCTTGAAATCCTTGTAATAATCTCTAAGATTTCTTGGATTTCTAAATTTTTTCCCATTTATTAGCTTAGAATTAGAATTCATACCCAGGCCAAGAATCGATGCGATTTCTTCATTTATGATTATATTATACCTCTGGGCTGTCTTATTTCTTTGATAGCCGACATTTTCTAGGTTGGAAATAATATTTTTTTGCCTATAGAGATAATAGGGTTCATAATTATTTTCTCTTGTAAAATCCTCTATAGCCGCAGATATTTTAAGGGAAGCCTCCCTCTCGCCCGTTTTGTTGGCTTCATTGTATTTTGATCCTGATTTTATGGCTAGGGCGTGGAAGGTTATATTATCTGGGAGGAGTTTTTCTAAAATCTCAAAATTTTTCTCAAAAAATTCAAATCCTTCCCCAGGAAGTCCAATAATAAAGTCCATATTTATGATAAATCCAAGCTCTTTGGACAAGGACAAAATATCTAGGAAATGGTCCATGTCTATGTCTCTGTTTAATTTTTGGAGAATTTGTCTATTAAAGGTCTGAGGGTTCAGGGAAATCCTTGAAACTCCGCCTTCCTTTAAAATTTCTAGTTTCTTCCTATCAAGTGTATCTTCACGGCCCGCTTCAAAAGTTAGTTCCTTGTAGGTAAATTTCTTATTTATGGCCGCTAGGATTTTTTCTATCTCTAAATGAGTAAGAAATGAAGGAGTGCCGCCGCCAATGTAGATTGCATCAAGCTTTGAGGCTAGCTTAATCCCTTCAATCTCTCTTATAAGATAATCTACATAAAGGCCCTTATCGTGGTGGGCACCTATTAGGGTCGGATAGGAACAATAGTCGCACCTAGTTGGGCAAAAAGGAATATTGATATATAGGCTAAAATCATCTGGAGAAAAGTCTAGCTTATCTTGGTTTTCCTTTACCTTTTCTAAAAGTTTTATTTTTTCATCTGACAATTTATAAGTCATTTTTATTTCTTCTAGGCTTTTATTTTTCAAAAGTTTTGAAGGTTTTGAACCTGTAAGAGTCCCCCAAGGTGATTTGTATTTGGTTTCTCTAGCCAAGATGTCATAAAGCTGAGATTTTAATTCATTATTAGTTGAAAAACTAATCTTATTTTCCTTGTAAGCCAAATACGATTCATAAATTTCTATGTCTTTTATGTCAGTTTTTCCTACAAATTCAAATTCATTTTGGTCGTAGAAAATATTTAGGATATCATATACAATTTTTCTTTTATTTTCATTTTCTAAGTAAATTCTCATAATTTTCCTATAAAAAAAGGGCCTGAGCCCTTTCTTATTTAAACAATCCTATAAATTAAAAGCCATTATTAAAAACTATAATTCATGGGATTCTTCCTCACTTCGTTCGTCTGAATGACCTAAAAATAAAGTATTAAAACTTTTTCCTTATTCTTGGGTCAAAAATCTCTCTGCCCAAGCCCTATCTACCAAAAGTTCCATGTCTTTTTTTAGTAAGTCACCATAATTATTAACTATGGTTTCATAAAGCATGTCAGAAAAATCAAGACTTAGGCCTACATTTAGGTTTGTTTTAAGGTAGAATTTCCCGTCAGAATTATAAGTCATTTCTTTGATGTCGCTTGCCTTGTAGGCGAAGTCTTCACTATTTATTAGGAAATATTTCATAAGCTCAACAACCTTATCATCAAGGCCTGCTTCAAAGATTTGAATTTTCTCCCTAAGCATGTCGTAGTCGTAGGTCACCCTTAGGGTGTGCTTAATAAGTTCGTCCTTGCGAGCTGCTCCAATTAGGCCAAGAGATGTAGAAAAGGCAAGCCTTGCCTTCCTGTCTACAAAAGCCGGATCATTTACAATCATAAAGCGATTAATCTCATCTGTGTAGGCAAAACGGTAGTTTAGGATAAATTCATTGCCGCAAGATGGGCAGGTAAGGCCTGCAAAGTCTCCTGCCTTTATCCTTTCATTTTCTTCACCTGTTGAAAATATGGCTGTTGGTAAATTTTCTTCAAATTTGTGATGACATTTTGGGCAAGTTACCCCAAATGTTTTTTCTCTTCTTTTCATATCTTACCTTTCTCTTCTTAAGCTTATTTAATATCTACCCAAAAGATAAGACTAGTCCTCAAATTTCACTCTCTTTAGCAAAGCAATTCCTACTATAGTCGCTATTATTATTGAAATTATACCGTTTATTGTAGAAACTGTTCCCTTTTGAATAAGCTCTGTCATATTTGCTTCCATGGTAAAACCTAGGATGTATTTGTTTTTGATGAAGGCCTTTAAAAGATAAAGGAAAGTATAGGTAATTTGACCTAGAACATTTGCAAGGATTAATCTTGGAGTATTGACCAACTTTTTCCTGTTTTTATAAATCATCCCAGCTACAAAAGCCATGGCAAATTTTGACACAAAAGTGATTGGAACACTTGTGAAATATATTGGATCAAAAAGGTCAAAAATTGCAGAACCCAATCCTGCTGATATACCACCATAGACAGGTCCAATCAAGATTCCTCCAAGTAGGCAAAAAGCATTTCCAAGATGGAACATGGTATGGCCTAGGGGTGTGGTTATAGGTATCTTAAAAAACCTAGTAAATATGTAAACTAAGGCAGTAAATAGGGCCATGTATACAAGCTTCTGTGTGCTTAATTTTTTCATTCTAACTCCTTTTCTATCTAGGAAAAATTCCTAAAAAATATAAAATAATATTCCATATAACTATACCACAATAATAGATATGGCTAAAAAAATAACCCTAGAAAATATTCTTAATTTTCTTAGGGTTGATATTTAGTCCTTGTCTATAAAAAGTTTTTCTTCTTCTTTTCTAATTTTAAAATCGAGATAATTTACAAAAAAAGCAACAAGCACACCAATTAGAGTATCAATAACCCTATTTAGGGCGAAATTAAGAGGAAATAGGTCGGCTGCATGGTTTATACTTACGGACAAAAAAACAATTCCAGCTATAGATACGGCATCTTTTTTATTAACAGATGCCATAATCCAAATAATAAAGGTCACTAGGCTTGCACTTATAACAAGCCTTAGGATTTCTGGAATAGAGCCTGCAGGAAAGACCAAAAGATAGATAAGACCCATCATTCCGCCAAAAATTGTACCAATAATCCTTCCTAATCCTTTATGGTAAGTTTGGTGGACATTTTGCTGCATACAAATTATAGCTGCAATTGCCGAATAAAAGGCGAGTCCCTCACCTGGCCTATAATAAGAAATTACCATAGATATGATGACAGCAAGGCCCGTCTTTCTTATCCTAGGTCCAGGAAGCTTTAGTCGCATAAGATTCCTCTTAGATAATCGTAGAAACTATCTTCGTTGACCTTATTTACACGATAAGCTTTTGGCCTATTTGAAGCATTTTCTATTAGTTTTTCTTCAAAGTTTACCTTAAGACCTGCCGCATCAAAGATAAAGGCTTCTGGCCTTTGGGATAGGTAGAGAAGGAGGGCACCTATGAGAGCTTCTCCGTCATAAGATTTGAGAAGTTTTTCCATTTGTGGATGTTTTTTTATTATTTTTTCCAAATCTTTTTGATCGAGGGTGAATTTTTCCGCAAATTTTTCCTCAATTATAAATAATTCTATACCAGAAGATAAAATTAGGTCTAAATCTTGTAAGTCTTCTTTTGATAGAGTTTTTAAATCTGGGATTGTTAAAAAGATGTGGTCTACAAAGTCAATAAAATCATCGTAATTGCGAATGGCTTTTCCTATATTAGATAGGTCGCCTGTCGCGATAATATCTAGCCTTCCGCAGTCGGAAGCCAAATCGTATAAGTTTTCATATGCGTCCATGTCTTCCAAATAGTCAGCTTGAGGTGTAAAAATTTCCTCATCGTGTTTTGATTTTATATCGTCATAGTTTTTTGCAACACTTAAAAATAAATCTTCATTATTTACAAGTCCAAGTATGTTTTCCCCTGCAGAAGCGCTTGACATATAGGATTTGTTTGAAGAAAAACCTACGATTTCAAAGTCAAAAGAATCTAGGGCCATTTTTATAAAAAGTCCATCAGCCGGACTGAAGTTTGTATCTATATAAATAAAGGGTTTTTGATATTCCATAATTCTTCCTTTCTGATAACTTACTATACTAAAAAACCCAGCTTTTTAAAGCTGGGAATTTTTAAAATTATACGTCCATAAAGCCTTTGCTATATTTTTTAAGGGCCGCCTTGTAAACTACAAAAGTTATGATCAAAAGAACTAGGATGGCAACTCCTGCCCCTAAAAATATGTTGTCCGTCGCTTCTGTAATCAAATAAATCAAAAATCCTAGAAGTCCTAAAAGAGCAAAAGAACCAAGATAAATTCCTGCTATCTTAAGTCCTCCACCCCTCTGGATGTCTTGAGGTTTTTTCCACTTAGTATAGATCATAAAGGTCCCGAAGTAAAGGCTAAGCATTGTTGCAAAGGCGCTCGAAATGCAAAGTCCTAAAAATATTACCAATCCGCCTAGGATAGTAAATTTAAATAAGATACTAAAGGCTGTAGCAATAATCAAGTTAAAACCGCAAACTACCAGGTAAGCCGAAACAAACCTTGCTGCCATGTGACTTTTTGGATCTATTGGCAAGGTCTGAATTAGGTAAAAACTTCTTCCTTCTCTCGATAGCGATGTATTGGCAAGCCCACCATTGAGCCAAATAAAGATTCCAACTCCCAGGGAAATCAAAAAGACTGTTAGCAAAAATTCTGGAGTCTTTGTATCAATCTGAGTTTCACTAAAAATAACCGAAGACTGACCTAAACCTAAAGCTACAACCATAATTGAAGATGTAATTGGTGTTGCCAAAAAAACTACATTTGAAAAAAGTGTCTTCAAATCTTTTTTAAAAATAGCCTTAAATTGGCTGCCAGCTTCGATTTTGACATCATTTTTGTGACTAGCTTCCCTTTTTGATGTATCTAGGTGTTCATCAAAAACTGCTTCAAAGTAAAATTTGTCTGCTAATTTATAGGAAACAAAGGTCAAAACCAAGCACAATCCTAAAAGTATTCCTGTAAAAATTAGCCTTTGGCTCATATCTCCTGCGAGGGCAAGGCCGTATACTTTTGCATTAAAAAATATATTTGATACTGTACTCAAAATGTCTGTTATCTGACTAAGATCGACATTCATTCCCGTCCCAGCATGTCTTCCGCCATTAAAGGAAAAATAGTATATTCCTCCCATAAAAACAAACATAATTAAATAGCCAATTGTCTTAAAGAGCTTGGCGTGCCTATTAACATTGGTAAACTTTTTAATTATAAGTAAGATTAGTGACAAAATCCCATAAGGTAGGTAGACCATTGGCAGGTACAACAAAATACCAATGACTAGAACCCAAGGATCAAAGCCTGCTTCCTTAAAATATATTACAAGGCCAATTCCTAAATATAGTAAAAAGTCCACAAAACTAAAAACTCCGCCAAAAACCTTGCCTACAAAGAGTTCACCCTGGCTAATTGGCATAGTTTGATAATTGGCTATGGCCGACTTGGTGTAGAGGTTTGAGAAAATTTGTGGTAGGTAAAAGAGAAATACCATGAGGGTTGTAGACATGGCGAAGGTCACAAAGTACATATAGGCCATGTCATTTGCCACATAAAGCTTGGCAGAAGCCATGAAAACTCCCGTGAAAACTGCACCAAAAAATATATAGGTCCATATTAAAAGCAAGAGCCTGCCCAAATATGATTTTGGCATGCCTGGGACAGTTTTCCTTGGCATGTAAGGAAAAAATGTCTCTTTTAAGCTGTATTTTGCAAGGGTTAGGATATTTGACTTATTCATCGGTAAGCTCCAAGAAAATTGATTCTAGGGTTCCATCATTATTAGCAATGTGTTTGATTTCATCAAGAGTACCCATTGCTATAATCTTACCCTTAGAAATAATTGCGATCCTGTCGCAAAGCTCTTGGGCAACTTCCATGACGTGGGTTGAAAACATCACGCATTTGCCCTCGTCAGCTCTTTTTCTTAAAATTTGCTTAAGGTTATAAGATGATTTGGCATCAAGACCTACCATAGGCTCATCAAGGATTAAAACTTGTGGGTCATGAAGAAGGGCGCCGATGATGGCAAGCCTTTGGGCCATGCCGTGAGAATAGGTTGAGATTTGCTCTTTCATAGCATCTCTGATGTCAAAAAAGTTTAGGTAATAATCTAGCCTTTCCTTTCTAGTCTCAGTGTCAATCCCATAAATATCTGCGATGAAATTTATGTATTCATTTCCCGAATAATTTTCGAATAATTCCGGATTGTCAGGCACATAGGAAAACTGGCTCTTGTAGGCCATTGGGTCTTCTTCAAGGCTAATGCCATTTATCATAATCTCGCCAGCAGTTTTTGAATTTATCCCAACAATAGACTTAATTGTTGTGGACTTACCAGCACCATTTGGTCCTAAAAATCCGAAAATTTCGCCATCTCTCGCTTCAAAAGATATATCGTCAACAGCTTTTTTGCCAACATTATACTCTTTGGAAAAATTTTTAACCTCAATCATATTTCACTTCCTTTTTTGTATTATTTTTAAAGTATAAACAAGTAAATTCTTATCATAATTATTTAATAAAAATTAAATCAATTTACTTAATATTTTACTTTTTATTAAAAAAATCACAAAAAAAAGCGTCCACAAAAGACGCTTAATTTTATCCTATTGAATCAGAATAATCTTTGAGTTTGCCTAGGGCTTGGTTTTCAATTTGTCTTATTCTTTCACGTGACAAATCGTAAATCGAACCAATTTGCTCTAGGGTTTTTGGTTTTTCGTTATCTAGGCCGTACCTATAGATTATGATTTGCTTTTCCCTGTCTGTTAGCTGGTCTAGGGCTTGCATGAGGAAATTTTCCATGTCTTTTTCCAAAATCAGCATATCTACAGGAGTTGACTCATCGCCAACCATATCCATTAGCTCATCACCTGTGGAGTCCTCAGAATCCAGGTTGATGTTTAGGGATGTGGAGTTGACTTGGTTTCTATTTATGAGGAAGAGATCATCAGCTTGTTTTTTGTTGATGCCTTCATTTTCTAGGATCCTATAAATCTCCTCATCACTTGCTTCTGGATTTGCCTTTAGGATTTGTTTTAGTTTATTAAGTTTCAAATACTTTCCTGCTGGAATTCTTATGGTATGGCCTTCTTTGTTTATGGCTTTTCTGATTGCCTTATCAATCCACTTGTAGGCATAGGTTGTAAATTTGTAGCCTAAGGTTAGGTCAAATTTCTCCGCTGCCCTTATCATTCCAAGCATGCCCGATTGGACTAGGTCTTCTAGGTCTAGGTCGTTGCCGTGGGACCTGAAGAAGTATGAAGCACGACTCCTTACAAGTCCCTGGTTTTTTTCAACAAGGGCTGAAAGGGCGTTTTGATTGCCTAGTTGGAATTGCTCTACGATTTCTTCGTTGTTAAGGTCTGATAATTTCATCATGTCCTTGCGTCTGATTGGGGCAAGGGATGTGTTAACACCTTTTTTGGCAGATCCAATTAGGTCGTCATCGTCAAAATCTTCATCATCGTCGTCTTCGGAGATTATGTCGAGTATTTCTTCTTTTTGTTCATCTGTCATCGATTCGACAACTTCGATTAACTCTTCTTCGGTCATATCTGTCGTATCAAGATAGTCCCTGAGTTTTTCTAAAGTTTCCTTATCTTTTAAATTTATTTTATCCATCTTATCACCCGTTTGAATTTATTTACCGTTTTCTTAGTCGTCTGTGATGTCTAAATCTATCTCATCTAGCTTGGCTTTTAAGGCTTTAGATATGGGATAGGCGTCATAGTTTTGGCTAAAACTTTTTTTCTGCCTAATTTTTATCTTAGATCTTAGACTATCAAGGTCATGCTTTAGCTCTAGAGCTGTCATCCTTGTGGCGCCTTTAGAAAGGGCCAGGTTTTGGACCGCTCCGTCGTCTGTTACGACCTTGACATTGTGCCTTCTTGCAATTTTAGCAAGTTCCCTTTCGATGTATGTATCTGCCGTTTGAAACCTCTTGGTAAAGACTATTTCCATACCATACTTGATGGAAGATGTCTCTTTAAGCCTATCAAGGTTGTAGGCATCGAATACTATAATAAGTTCTTCTCCGGTCAGATAGGAATACTCGGCCAGGTCTTCAACTAGATTATCCCTGGCTGTTTGTAGGCTTTTTTTTGCTATATCTTTTAGCTGAGGCCACTTATTTATTACATTGTAGCCGTCGACAAAGGTTATGTTTTTCTTAACTAAAGCCATTTTGTCTTAAAACCTCATACATAGCAATGGCACTGGCTACTGAAGCATTAAGGCTATTTACAAAACCCTTCATCGGTATATTAATAAGTATATCACAATTTTTCCTTACAAGTCTAGAGATACCCTTACCTTCATTTCCAACTACCAGACAAACCTTGCCCTTAAGGTCGGTTTTGTCAATTGGTGATGAGGCTTCACCGGCAAGGCCATAGACCCAAAAACCGGATTCTTTAATCTCTTCTATAGCCCTGTTTATATTTTTTACCATGATAATATCTATATTATTAATAGCACCAGCGCTTGTCTTATAGACAATCGGGCTTACAGATGCACTCCTTCTTTCTGGGATAATCACCCCGTCAAATCCAAAGCTTTCTGCACTTCTAATAATTGCACCAAGGTTGTGAGGGTCTTCTATTTGGTCAAGTATAATAAGTCTCTTGTAAGTTTCAAGGTCTGATAGGTCCTTATACTTAAAAGACTCTGCTTCCACACATACTCCCTGGTGGTTCATATCTATTTTATCAAAAAATCTCTTATCTACAAAATTTATCTCAATATTGTTTTTATTAAGCTTATTTATAATTTCATCGACTATTTTTGAATTTTGCTTTATTATATAGGCCCTGTAGATTTTTACACCTGAATCAATGGCATCAATCACAGGTTTTCTACCATAAATCTTATCCATCAGCCTATCTCCCACTTGGTGCCTTCTCTGGTATCTTTTAGGATTATGCCCATTTCTTTAAGGTCATCTCTAATTTTATCAGCTGTGGCAAAATCTTTATTTTTCTTAGCCTGATTTCTCTCTGCGATTTTTTCTTCTATAAAAGACTCGTCTACTTCAGACTCCTTTTTCTTTGCAAGAAGTCCTAAAACTTCGTAGAGCCTTTTGTAAACTTCAAAAGTTTTCTCGATAAATTCTTTAGAAGAATCAGAATTAATATTGGTATTTATAAATTTGGCCAAGTCAAATAAAACTGTGATGGCATCTGCTGTATTTAGGTCATCTTCCATTACATTTATAAATTCATTTTCCTTATCAGCTAGGGTTTGTAGCAAATCTTTTTCTGAATCTGTGATTTCACTTTCTTTTGCACTGGCAAAGGCTTCTTCTGCTTTAAAATAAGCGTTGTTTAGCCTATCAAGTGAATTTTGTGCCGATTCAATTATTTCCTTGGTAAAGTTTATTGGTTGTCTATAGGATGTGGTAAGTAACCAAAACCTAATTGTCATTAGGTCAAATTCTTTTTTGATGTCATCAAGGGTAAAGAAATTGCCAACAGACTTACTCATCTTTGATCCATTTACCTGGATCATGCCGTTGTGCATCCAATAATTTGCAAACTTGACATCATTTAGGCCTTCTGATTGGGCGATTTCGTTTTCGTGGTGAGGAAATTCTAGATCTTCCCCACCAGCGTGGATGTCTATTGTATCTCCCAAAATCTTCTTGCTCATGGTCGAACATTCTATATGCCAACCTGGCCTACCCTTACCCCATGGAGAATCCCATGCGATTTCACCATCAAGCTTAGTAGCCTTCCAAAGGGTAAAGTCTGCTGGATTTTTCTTTTTAAAAGCGTCCTTATCATCAAGTCTTTGGCTTGCACCGTGGACTAGGTCTTCAAGGTTTTTACGGGATAATTTTCCGTAGTCTTCCTTCTTGCTTACATCAAAGTAGACGTCGCCATCAGATTCATATGCCATGCCCTTATCGATAAGACCCTTTACAAAATCTATAATATCATCCATAACCTCGGTTGCCCTTGGGTGGATAGTATCCTCTTCGTCTAGGTTTAAGTCCTTGGCATCTGCCATATATTGGGCAATGTAGCGGTCTGTAACTTCTTTTGTTGTGATACCTTCTTCGATTGATTTTTTGATTATCTTATCATCCACATCGGTGAAGTTTACAACATAGGTCACATCATAACCCCTGTAGGCCATAAAACGCCTAAAGGTGTCAAAGACTACAAGGGGTCTGGCATTTCCTATATGCATATAATCATAGACTGTAGGTCCGCAGACATACATCTTGATTTTACCTTCTTCAATTGGTTTAAATACTTCCTTAGAGCGGCTAAGGGTATTATAAATTTTCATTAAAAGTTGTCCCTTACAAATTCAAGTCTATTTTTAACTAGGTCTTTGCCCATGATTAAAAAGGCATTTGATAAGTCTGGGCCGTGGACTGATCCTGTAACTGCAGCCCTTACTGGGAACCATAGGTTCTTGCCCTTGATACCTGTTTCTTTTTGGATAGTTTTCATGATTGATTTGGCAAAGTCAGCGTCAATTTCTTCTACTTCGTCTAGATGTTTTAAAAATGCGTCGAAAAGTGTTTTTGCATCTTCTGTTGAAATTGCTTCTTTTGCGTCATCATCATATTCTATTTTATCGCTGTCTATATAGTAGTTTTTGGCAAGGTCTGGCGCATCTGAGAATTTATCAATGGCTGATTGCCAAGTTTCTGCAAGTAGGACTAGTTTGTCATGGTCATAAGACTCGTCAATTAATCCAGCCTTAACCATGTATGGTTTGATTTCTTCTGCAAGTTTTTCAGGAGATAGTTCTCTTACATAGTGGCCGTTTACCCAGTCAAGTTTTTTCTTATCAAAAACCGCACCAGTTTTGTTTACCCTATCAAAGTCAAATTGCTTAGCAAGTTCTTCCATTGTAAAGATTTCTTCTTCGCTATCTGGTGACCAGCCGAGAAGTGATAGGAAGTTTATAAGTCCTTCTGGCATGTAGCCTTCTTCTATGAAGTCTTCTACCATTCCGTCGCCGTTTCTCTTTGAATATTTTTTGTGGTCTTTGTTTAGAACTGTTGGTAGGTGGATATATTCTGGAGCATCCCAGCCAAAGGCTTCGTATAAATAAACGTGTTTTGGTGTTGATGAAATCCACTCATCACCACGAACTACGTGGGTAATTCCCATCAAATGGTCGTCTACAACTACAGCAAAGTGGTAGGTTGGATAACCATCTCTTTTTATAAGGACTTGGTCATCTTGGTCGTCGGTATTGAAGGTAATTTTTCCCTTAATCCTATCGTCAAAAGAAATGTCATAGTCTTTTGGTAGTTTAAGCCTAACTGTGTGTTCTTCACCATTTGCAACTCTTTGTTTTGCTTCTTCTAGTGGAATAGATCTGCAAAGTCCGTCATATTTTGGTGTAAGGCCGTCAGCTTTCATTTGATCTCTTACTTTGTCAACTCTTTCTTGAGAGCAGAAGCAATAATAGGCCTTGCCTTCTTCGATTAATTGGTCAATGTATTTGTCATAAATACCTTTTTCTACTCTTTCAGACTGGATATATGGACCAAAGTCACCTTTTTCAGTTACATGTCCATTTTCGTCAAGCATAACACCTTCGTCAATTTCTACACCTGACCACTTAAGGGCCTTTAGGAGGTTTTCTAAGGCACCTTCTACAAATCTTGTCCTGTCTGTATCTTCTATTCTAAGAATCATTTTGCCGCCAGTATGTCTTGCGTATAGGTAGTTGAAAAGGGCTGTCCTTAGGCCACCTATGTGCAAATATCCTGTTGGAGATGGGGCAAATCTTACTCTAACTTCACTCATTAATTACTCCTTTAATTTTTATCTCTTTTTTAAATCATCTTTAGATAGTTAAGTAAATAAAGGGAAGTAAAACTTCCCTCCTCATAACTTAACCTTAACTCATCTAATTATAACATCTATTACTACAAAAATCAAGCTTGTCAAGGTCTTATCTTTATTTTATTTTACAAAAAATCTTCTATATCTTGCTTTTTATCTGTAATTTCTTTTCTGATATAAGTTTTAATTCCCAGATCTCTTAATTTTCTAAAAATTCTCATATCCTCGGAATCAACTGCAACCATTTCTGTAAGGGATTTTTTCCCAATCGACAGATTGATTATGCCTATATTTACCTCTTCAATTTGAATTTGCCTGTCAACTAGGCTTTCTAAATCAGAAGTATTTTGAACTATGAGAAAATACTCGCCAGTTTTTTGATCTAGGAAATCTTTAACATCGGATACTTTCAAAAACTCCACTTCTACATCTTCTGGCACAGTCAGTCTTTCGACTTCCTTTCTGACTTGGTTATTGAAAACTTCATCATTTGCAAAAATCACCTTTTCTAGGCCATATTTTTTTAGAATATCCCTAATGGTTTTGCCGTGACCCAGCCTTGAATCAACTCTTAAAATTCTAATTTTTGCCATTATGCCTTCCTTATTAGCATTTCGCTTGGGTCATCAATTATTAAATCTGGCCTTTCTTTTTCTAAAACAGCCCTATCCCTAAAGCCCCAAGATACTCCTACAGTGAAGATTCCAGCGTTTTTCCCACACTTCATATCAACTTCACTATCGCCAAAATAAATAATATCAGAAAAATCCACTCCAAATTTTTCCTTTAGGATCATAATTCCTTCTGGAGATGGCTTTCTCTCATAATCCTCTCTATAGCCTAGGATCTCATCAAAATATCCCTCGCCAAAGACAGCTGGGATGACTTTTTTGCATGTTTCATCTGGTTTATTGGAAAAGCAAACTAAAGGCTTTCCTGATTTTTTAAGTTCATCAAGGGCTTCCTTAACCCCGTCATAGGCTTTTGTAAGGTGGGCAGGATTATCATCATAGGCCTTGTTGTAAGAATCCAAAAAGTCCTTCCTGAAATTTTCATCCTTGCTTGCTCCCACATAGTCTAGGGTTTTATCGCAAAGGACAACCGGACCATTTCCCACAAAGGCTTCTACCTTATCCTTTGGGCAAGGGCCTAGGTCAAAATTTTTCAAAGTTTGGTTTATAAAATAAGAAATGGTATCTATCGTGTATAACAAGGTACCATCTATATCAAATATATACATAAATCTCCTCACTAATTGATTTTGCTATCATTGTACTTTTCTTTTAATAAATAGGTATAAGAAAATAAATAAGCAATTTATAAGATTTGGGGTATAAATAAAGAAAGATGAACAATAAAGAAGGAGCTTATGAAGGAATATAGAAATTTAACCATGCTGAGTGATTATTATGAATTCACAATGGCCAACGGTTATTACGAAAACGGAATGAATGATACTATAGCAGTCTTCGACGCTTTTTATAGGAAAAATCCAGACGGCGGAGGCTATGCTATTTTTGCAGGTCTAAACGATATAATCTCTTATATCAAAGATCTACATTTTACAGATGAAGATATAGAATATTTTAGAAATGAAGGCCACTTTACAGAAGGATTTTTGGAATATCTAAGGAATTTCAAATTTACAGGCGATGTCTATGCCTTTCCAGAAGGATCTGTAATGTTTCCTGGCGAGCCAATTATAACAGTAAAGGCACCTATTATTGAATGTTCTATTATAGAAACCTACTTGCTTTTGTCAATGAATTTTAATTCACTAATCGCAACAAAGACAAATAGGATTGTATCTTCTGCAGGAGATAGATTAGTTATGGAATTTGGGGCAAGACGTGCCCAGGGAGCAGATGCTTCTATCACAGGTGCAAGGGCTGCCTACATCGCAGGAGCTCCAATCACATCCAATACCTATTCAGCGAAAAAATATGGCTTTAAGGCATCAGGAACCATGGCACATTCTTGGGTCCAAGCCTTTGACACAGAGTACGAAGCCTTTAAAACCTATGCAAAAATGTATCCAGATAATTGTATACTATTAATTGATACCTACGACACCCTAGAATCTGGCCTTGTAAATGCAATGAAGGTTTTCGAAGAAGAGCTTGTGCCAAAGGGACTTACAGGTGGAGTCAGGATTGATTCAGGCGATTTAGCCTACCTATCAAAGGAAGTCAGAAAAAGACTTGACCAAAATGGTTTTGAAGACTTTAAGATCGTAGCATCAAACTCCCTAGATGAATTTAAGATCGAATCCCTCCTAGCCCAAGGAGCAAAAATCGACTCTTTTGGTATAGGAGAAAGACTGATTACAGCCAAGTCTGACCCAGTCTTTGGCGGAGTTTATAAGCTTGTGGCAACAGAAAAAGATGGAGAACTTAAATCTAAGATAAAAGTCTCTGAAAATGTCGAGAAAATCACAACTCCAGGCTACAAAAAAGTCTACAGGCTCTATGATAAGGAAAGTGGCAAGGCAGAAGCTGACTATATCGCCCTAAGGGATGAAGTAATTGACGATTCAGAGCCACTAGTAATCTTCGACCCACTTTTCACATGGAAGATGAAAAAGATGAAAAATTACACAGCAAGAGAAATGCAAGTGCCAATTTTTGAAAATGGAAAGCTTGTCTACGATGAGCCCAGCCTAGATGAAATCGCAGCCTACAGAAAGTCTGAAGTAGAATCCCTCTGGGATGAGGTGAAAAGATACGACCAACCCCACAACTATTACGTGGACCTATCACAAGAACTTTGGAATTTAAAACAAAAACTAATTCTAGAAGCAAAATCAAAATAAAAAATATAGAAAAATCGCCAGGCGTTTTTTAGATGCTAGGGCGATTTTTTTGTTATAATCCAGGATTATTATCTTTTTATTTTCTTTAAATTTGTCTTTATCTTAGGATTATTTATTCTAATTACAGTTGAATCTTCGTAAAAAGGGAAAACCATAGTTTTTTTCTAGGCGAGGTTATTTATCCAGGGTAATTATCTAGCACTTTTGCTTTAAGTGTTCCTATATCTCATATTTTTTTATTCTACTTACAGTTGAATCTTCGTAAATAGGAGGGGCGTAGGGGGCTTTCCGCATGCCCCCTTATGCCCCTCCTAAAACCACCCCATTACACCCCCGGGCGGCTCCTTAGCGGAGTGCGAAAGCTGATGCTTTCCTTTCAGAAAGCTTTATTTGTAGGAAAAATTACTTCGTATTGGTTGTTGTATTTCCGTACAGATTTCTAATCGTCAGTCACCTAAAAATCGCAAACTCGCTACGCTCAGACAATGCGATTTTCTTTACGGTGACCTTGATTAGAAATCATTGCCGATAGAGTGGAGAATTAATCTCGAAGTTTGAGTTTTACTTGGCTCATTTGGTTTTGCCAAAGATTGCTGTTTGGAGATTATGATTTTATTTTTAATCTCCTACCAACGCTTGAAAGCAAGTAATAGCCATACATTCGGCACAATTTAAGTCCTAATATTTTCTTTACAAAACTTTCTATAAAAAGCTATTTACTATCTAAATTAGCATAGATTTCTTCTATTACCCCGCTTGTGTTCACACTTATTTGATCAGGGCCATCTTCTTTTAAAATCTCAATCTTTATATCTTTAGATTTTTCGTAAAGGGTTTGAGATTCATTTATTCTGCCGTCTATTTTTGCCAAGACTGCCTGGCTTAGGAGTTTTAAGCTTTCTACAAAAGGTTTTATTTCTTTGTATAGGGCTTTATTTGAATAATTATTTTGATAAGGTTCTATTGCTTTTATCTTTTCTTCTAGGAGTTTTTTTAGTTTTTCTGTATTTTTCTCATCAAATGCAGCCTTTATTTCCAAATCTTCTCTTAATTTATTATCCTTTGTTCTTTCGTAGACCAAGGACCCGTAGAAACTAGGGGCTATTATTTCTAGGTCTTCAAAGCAAGCCACTTCTATATATTTTAACGCCTCTTTAAAGGCTTTTTCCGCTTGATATTTTTCTGGATTTTCTAGAAATTTTGCTGCTTGATAGATTGAAATCTTGGATGTTTCAGCTTCATTCATAGGGTTTAGATAAAAGCCATCGTAGTTTATTTCCTTTGAGTCAAAAAACTCAAAAACTTCCATAAAAATCTGATCAGGCCTATAATCATTTACTGGCCAGTTAAACCAGATGTAGGGTTTTTTATTATTTCTTTTGGTAAATTCTTCGTTAGACTTATGGGAAATCGGACAAACTACTTGGTCTCCTGTCCACATGATATTAATATTTCCTATATCTTTTAGAAGCTTTTCGTATTGGTAGCCTTCTTCGTCTATCCAGTCATCGTTGTACCAAGGGTGGACAAAATAAAGATTTTCGCCTGTTTTACTGTAGACAAAATCTGCCAAGTCTTTTATTAGTTTCATATGGTCAAATCTTTTTTCATAGGCAATTTTTTTGTCAATATCGTCCATGCAAAGACCAAAAGATTTGACCCCTGCTCGAGCTAGGGACTCATACTTAGCAAAAATCTTTCCTATTTCTTCATCATACTTATCAAAGTCAAAGGGATTTTGTCCAGGATGTATTGCCCAGGTGAATTCTATGTTCTTTTTGCTTGCAAGGTCTGCCAATTCTTTTATCTTTGCAAGTTCCTCATCTGGATATGCTTCTCTCCATTTTTTGTTGTGATAAGGGTCGTCTTTTGGGGCGTAAATATATTGGTTTAGGCAGGTTTCAGCAAGGAAATTTATCATGGATTTTCTTTCCTCAAAGGTCCAAGGGATACCGTAAAAGCCTTCTATAATTCCTTTTTTCATCTTATACCTCCACTGGGTTTGATTCTACAATCGTAAGACTCCCTTTAAACTTATATTCATTAGCGAAAGATGTAAGAATAAAAAAGTCGCCTTTTTTAATCGAGTAGGATTCATTTTCCATAATAATTTCCCCTTTTCCTTCTACTACACTTTCTAATAGGTATGGCTTTTCTCTTTTGAAAGCTGCTTCTTTTTCGATTTCAAATTCCCTTACTTCAAAATATTCGTTTGTTGTTAGGATTTTTTCTACATAGCCTTGGTTTTTAATTTCCTCTATCTCATTTTCTTCTGGTAAAATTTTTATAGCTTCTTTGGATTTTTCTAGGTGGAGTTCTCTTAGATTTCCCTTATCGTCTTTCCTATCGTAGTCATAGAGCCTATAGGTAATGTCACTTGCTTGTTGTATTTCTAAAATTAGAGAGTCTTTTTTGATGGCGTGGACGGATCCTGCCCTTACAAAGAAAAAATCTCCCTTTTTTGTAGGAACTTCTCTTAGAAGGTCATCCCATTTTCTCTCGTCAATTAATTTAATGGCTTTTTCTTTAGTTTCGACATTTAGGCCAAAAATAATGGAGGCAGGATTTTCGTTTAAGATATACCAGCATTCGGTCTTACCCTTTGAGTTTTCAAGCCTTGCCGCCATTTTATCATCTGGATGGACCTGGATTGATAAATCATCTGCTGCGTCTATAATTTTAACTAGAAGCGGAAATTCTTCATCTTTTGGATTTCCAAAAAGCTCTTTATTGTTTTTATAGACTTCTCTTAGGGTTTTATCCTCAAAGCTTCCATTCATAATCCTTGAGCTTTGGCCTTCCATGCCGGATATGGCCCAATATTCACCAGTCTTATCTGACGGAATTGGCAAACCATAGATTTCTCTAAGCTTTGATCCGCCCCAAATTTTTTCTGAAAATTGCCCCTCTAAAAATATAATCTTATCCATTTAATCTCCTATACTTTCGTAAATCCTCAAAGTCTCCTCAATATGGTTGTCATTTAAATCATTTATATCATTATAGGGCACACCCATAACAACAAGGATGTATTCCTTATTATTTTTTACTGCCAGAGTTGCCCAGCAAAGACCTGCATTATCAGTCGTACCGGACTTGCCACCGATTATTTCAAAACCCTTTTGTTCATACTTAGAAAGTGGCCTAAATATTGTCGAATCAATATAAAGTCCGTCCGGGTGTTCGGCCGTAGGACTTGTTACAAAGTCTCTTTTTGTAAAAATCGCTCTTAAATCGCCATCATTTAGGCTATCCTTTATAAGCATGGCACAATCTTTAGCCGATTGGAAATTTCTCGGATCATCCATGCCGTCAGAATTGCCGTAGGAGGTATTTGTAAGGCCTAAATCCTCCGCCTCCTTATTCATAAGAGCCACAAAATTATCCATAGACCCTGCTACGTTTATAGCAAGGCTATCCGCCGCTTCTCCTGCAGATTTGAGCATAGTTGCATATAATAAATCCCTAAAAGTTGTAGTCTCTCCTCCATAAAAACCTGCCATAGAAGCATTCATGTCAATAGCTCTATGATAGGCATTTGTATCTATTGGTGCAAGAGCTCCCAAATCGTCAATATGCTTAAGAGCGACCCTTACAGTCATAATTTTTGTAAGAGAGGCCATTGGAAGTCTCTCATTTTCATTTTTAGACAAAACCTCCTTATCGTCAGTTAGGTTATAGAGATAAACTGCCTTCGAAACAAATTGACTATCATGTTTTTCTTTTAAATATTTCTTGGTCCCATAAAAAATTCCCAATACGAGAATTATTGCAAAAATAGGGGCAAAAATTTTATTAAACTTCTTCATACTTCTATTTTACATTATTATAAATCTTTAACCATTACAATTTTTGTAATTTAAGATTAAAAAGAGCCCCATCTGGGACTCTAAAAATTTTATCTATTGACAGTCAATTATTATGAATGTATACTTTAACCAGATAAAACAAATTTTATTTAAATACATGAATAATTTATATATTTAATTTTTATGTTATAAATGATGGCAGAAGTAAGTATAAAGGGAAAATTTACTACCATGGTGTAAGTGGCCGATATTGGGAAACTTCAAGATTGGCTAATATGGTAATAGAATCCGTTTTCGGGAGAAACCACATAAATGATTATGCTTAGACATTCAAATAAAAAGACAATTTTATATTTCATTATAATTCTACTTATCTTTTTATTCACGCTAAATGGAAATAAAATATATACTATAAAATATGATGATTTAGAATCTAAAAACT
>CAUPHU010000009.1:0-21985 GCA_963511095.1 uncultured Anaerococcus sp.
ATTCGGCGGGAGCTTCCTGGGTTCACAGCCCTAGTGTTAGACAAAAGCAGAGAGCAATTTCTGTGACAGAGAAGACACAGTGGCCTCATTAAAAATTTTATAAGGAGGCACTATGTGCGGAATAGTATGTTATAAGGGAAAAAACGAGGCTAGAGAGATAGTTGTAGATGGTCTAGAAAAGCTTGAATACAGGGGCTATGATTCTGCAGGTCTTGCTGTTATTAATGATGGAGCCATATCTGTTGTTAAAAAGAAAGGCAAGATAGAAAACCTAAAAAAAGCCTTAGAGGATAATCCTATCGGAGGAAGTATAGGCATCGGACATATTAGATGGGCAACTCACGGTGAAGCGAGTGATGTAAATAGCCACCCTCACCTTTCAAATGATGGGAAAATCGCTGTAGTTCATAACGGTATTATCGAAAATTACAGAGAATTAAAGAAAGAGCTCGAAGAGGAAGGTTACTCTTTCAAATCCTCTACAGACACTGAAGTTATAGCGGTTTTACTAGAGAAATATTACGACGGGGACCTTTTAGAAGCTGTTAAAATTGTAAAGGATAAGCTTGAAGGTTCTTTTGCACTTGGAATAATTTCAGCTGACCAACCAGACAGGCTAATAGGAATAAGACATGAAAGTCCTCTTGTAGTTGGTCTTACGGAAGAAGGGGTAATAATGGCAAGTGATATCCCATCAATCCTAAAATACACCAAAGATGTAATCTATCTTGAAAATGGCGATTTAATCGACATAAAAAACGACGGATTTACTATTTATGATGAGAAAAATGAAGAGGTAAAAAGAGAGGTTAAAAAAATTACTTGGTCTATAGATGCGGCCACAAAAGCGGGCTATGACCACTTTATGATCAAGGAAATAAACGAGCAAGGCCCTGCAATTAGAGAACTTTTAAAACTAAATATAAAAAACGATGAGATTTGTTTTGATGGAGATTCTTTTTCAAAAGAAGAAATTGAGAAATTTAATAGGATCTATATTGTTGCTTGCGGAACAGCCTACAATTCTGGGCTTGTAGCCAAGCCAATTATAGAAAAGCTTACCAAAATACCTGTAATTTGTGATTTAGCTTCAGAATTTAGGTATGATGAACCATTTGTCGATGAAAATACCTTGGTAATCCTAATTTCCCAATCAGGAGAAACAGCGGATACCCTAAAGGCCCTAAGATTTGCCAAGGAAAATAAGGCACAAACCCTACTTATCACAAACACTTTGGCTTCATCCATGGATAGGGAAGCTGACAGGTCCCTTTACTGCTATGCAGGACCTGAAATCGCAGTTGCATCCACCAAGGCCTACACTACCCAACTTATTAATTTCTACCTACTAGCCCTAGATTTTGCAAAAAAATTAGAAAAAGTAGACCAAGAAACTTACAAAAATCTAATTAAAAGCCTAAAAGAGATTCCAGAAAAAGTTGACCAAATTTTAGCAAATGACCAAATTATTAGGGACTTTGCGGAAGAAATAAAGGATAAGACTAGCCTATTTTATATAGGAAGAAGCCTTGACTACAAGACAAGTATAGAGGCTGCCCTTAAGCTTAAGGAAGTATCCTATATCCACACCGAAGCCTTTGCAGCAGGAGAGCTTAAGCACGGGACGATTTCTCTTATAGAAGAAGGCGTTCCAGTAATTGCTATTATGAGTCAAGAAAGGCTCACAGCAAAAACTCTTTCAAATGTAGAAGAAGTAGTAGCAAGGGAAGCAAATGTCTTTATAATCACATCTCACAAGGATGCTAGGATGGAAAAAATCACTGACAAAATTTTTGACCTGCCAGAGACAATTGACATTTTATATCCACTCCTAACAGTAGTCCCAACCCAAATTATGGCCTATTACACATCAATAGCCAAGGGAATTGATGTAGATAAACCAAGAAATCTCGCCAAATCCGTAACTGTTGAGTAGATTTAGTTTACTAAATTCTCTTTAAGGGTAGATACTAAAGGAAGAGAAAAGGAGAATTTTATGAGATTTAAGGATAAGTCAGTAGTTGTAACAGGTGCAAGTTCAGGAATTGGTAGAGAAATTGCCAAAGAATTTGCCCAAGAAGGTGCTGTAGTTGTTGCAGTAGCCAGAAGAGAAAATTTACTTGAAGAATTAAAGAAAGAGTGCAAGGACTTTGCAGGAAGAATTGTTCCTTTCCCAGGCGACCTTACAGATGGAGATGCTGTAAAAGGCATGCTTCAAAAAGCAATTGATGAAACAGGCAAACTAGATGTTTTGATTAACAACGCAGGTATAATGGACGATTTCATTCCACTAGGAGATTTGGAAAGAGATTTTTACGACAGGGTAATGGAACTTAACCTAAATGCTCCAGTCTTTGCCATGAAAGAAGCAATTAACATCATGAGAGAGCAAGGCTCAGGTAATATTGTAAATATTAATTCCCTAGCAGGTGTGAGCGGAGCTAAGGCAGGAGCTGCATACACAGCAAGCAAGCACGCTATGCTTGGAGTTTCTAAAAACTCAGCCCACATGTACAAAAAAGACGGAATTAGAATCAATTCTATAATCCCAGGAGGAATTGAAACTGGAGTTGTTGGCGACTATTCAAAACTTAACCAATTTGGACTTGGCAGGGTAATGTCAGCCCTAGAAGATGATAATCCTATGGGCAAGCCATCTGATATAGCTAAGGCATGTCTGTTCTTGGCAAGCGATGACGCTAAATTTATAAATGGCGCAGGTCTTGTAATAGACGGTGGCGTCCTAGCAGCTGAATAAAATCATAAAAAAATGGATCGTCAGGATCCATTTTTTTGATTTTTTATTTAATTTTCAATTGATTTTACTTCCTCAAAGATTTCCTCGGGTATCAACTTATTTGAAAAGTAAATCAGACCTGCTGTTAGGACTGTATCGTCGATGTAGCCCAGGAATGGGAATACATCTGGGATCATGTCTGCTGGCATTGCTATATAAATTAGGGATGCTGCAGCGAGGATCTTGGCCATGGCTGGCGTGTTTTTATTTGTAAGGGCTCTGAAATATCTTGGTATTAATTTTCTTAATTTATTCATATACATTCCTCTACTTTTTAAATTAAATGTTAAGTATCTTAATATCTAATATCATTATACTAGGTTTATATAAAAGTCAAGTTATGATATGTAAAGTTTAGTTTTAAAAATTTATAATGATTAGAAAATAGTCAAAGCGAAGTCTTTGGGTATAATACCTATAAGAAAGAAGGATGAAATGGGAATTAGATTTAGAAAAAGTATAAATTTAGGAAAGGGCTTTAGGATCAATATGTCTAAGTCCGGTCCAGGATTTTCTTGGGGCGGCAAGGGATTTAGGGTAACCAAAAAAGCAAATGGTGGCTTTAGAACTACGGCCTATATACCAGGCACGGGCCTTTCCTATCAAAAAGATTTTTCAAACCCACTTGCGGGTGGACATAAGAAAAATACAAAAAAAGTTAGGGAAAATATTGATGAAGATACAAGAGAGGAAAGAGATTTTGGTCTTGATTTTAAAAATCTCGAATCAACAGGACTTAGGGACGTATTGGAAGAAGCAGGAGTTAAATATCCTTTAAGAAAGATAGGACTTCCTGTCTTTGTATTGGGAATTATTCTGACCTTTGTAAAGCCCTTACTAGTTGTAATTGCAATTATAGGTGCTCTTATGTATTTCTATAAAAAGGAAAGCCCAGTTGAAATTAATTATGATTTTGAAGGGAATGCCAGCGAAGAATATGACCTTACAAACAAGCTCCTTGCAGGGATTCTAGAAAGCGATAAGGTGTGGCTGGTTACCGGTCTTGAAGCTGATATTGATAGAAATGTTATCACAGATAGGGTCGAACTCAAAGTCAAAGAAGGCCTTAGCAAAGGGATTTCTACCAATGTCAAAACCTATAGCCTTATAGCAGGAGATTTAAGCCTTTCTTTTCTACCAGATGCTTTGCTTATAAATAAAAATGGAGTAAATAAGGCTGTTGATTATAAAGACCTACAAGTAGATTTAAGGAGCGAAAATTTCCTTGAAGAAGAGAAAGTTGCCGATGCGACTTTTATCGAAGAAACCTACCTACATACTAATAAGGACGGCGGACCTGATAAAAGATATAAGGATAATCCTCTTCTAAACCTTGTAGAATACGGAATTTTAGAAATAAAAAACAAAGATATGAATTTGGTAATTGTATTTTCAGATACAGTTATAGATGGGAAATAAAATGGATATTGATTTAAGAAAGAGAAATTTTATAGCTCTTAAAGATTTTACAGAGAGGGAAATCCTCTATTTGATCGATCTTGCGGCTCATTTTAAGGACCTTAAGAATAAAAGAAGACTTCATAAATACTTGGAAGGGCAAAATATAATCCTTCTTTTCGAGGAGGCTTCTACAAGGACTAGGACATCTTTTGAGCTTGCAGCGGCAGATCTTGGCATGACTTCGACTTTTATAAACTACACCCAGGCCAAACTAGGGGAAAATGAGTCTATTGCAGATACAATTTCGGTTTTCGACCGCTATTACGATGGGATTGTCTATAGGGGAAATGACCAAGAGCTCTTAGAAAAGCTCGTAAGAATTACACAAGTGCCGATTTACAATGCCATGACCGATAAGTTTCATCCTTCGCAGATGATTTCGGATATGCTTACAATTAGGGAAAAATTTGGTAAACTCAAAGGCCTTAAGCTTTGCTATCTGGGCTACCCAGGTGATATAATGCCAAATTCTCTCGCCATAACATGTTCAAAACTAGGGATAGACTTTGTTGGCTGTGGGCCAAAAGAATTCTTCCCAGATAAGGCCCTGGTAAACTTATCTAGGATGTTTTCTGACAAGTACGATTCAGATGTGATTTATACTGAAGATATTAATGAAGCAGTGAAAGATGCCGATATTATTTATACGGATATGTGGATAGCCCTCACAGAAAAGGAAAACCCACCAATGGAGAGGATTAGAAAGCTTTACCCTTATAGGGTTGATGAAAAAATTATGGATTTGTGCAGCGAAAATGCAATATTTATGCACTGCCTACCAGCCTTCCACGATCAAAAGTCAAATCTTGCAAAAAAAGTTTTGGACAAACTTCCTGAAGATATGAGAGACTTAGATTTTGATGGAATGGAAGTAGCTGATTCAGTTTTCAAATCGGAAAAATCTATGGTTTTTGATCAAACAGAAAATAGGATACCAGCTGTCAAGGCGATTTTATACTCTACCCTCCGCCAAGACCCAGCCCTAGATTTAAAACTTCTATAGGAAAAATGTTGACTTATAATTTATGAGTCAACATTTTTTAATTGATAGAATATACATTGACAAAGGCTCATATGAATGGATATGCATATTTTGATTATAATAATTATTATCAATAGTCAAAAAATCTAAAAAAATACTTGACCTTGTAAACTTTATTAAACTTTGTTATTTCATCAATAAACGTCAAAGAAAACTACTTAGAATGCTTGAATTAATATAGGAAATTCAATATAATAAAATTACAATATTTATGCGAATATTAGTATTTGTTATTAGGAGAATAATATGTTAAACAAAAAGTTATTAAGAATTGGTGCAGGAGTTGTAGTAGGAGCTCTTGGTGGTAAAGTCTTAAGTTCAAAATATGCTAAAAAAGCAGCTGTAAGTGCTGTTGCAGGTGGACTTAAGGTTAAGGAATCTATAGATAAAACAGTAGAGCAAGTTAGGGTTTCTGCTGATGATATAGTTGCAGAAGCTAAAGAAGCTAACGCTATGGAAGAAGCAAAGAAAGCTGAAGAAGAAGCTAAACTTGATATAAATGAGGTCTCAAAAGAGGACTTAAAAGAGCAAATCAAGGAAGAAATCAAGGCTGAATTAAAAGAGGAAAAAGACAAAGAATGAGGGCAAGTTTAGCCCATAGGCTAGAAACAAGGGCTAGGTTCGTCTATGAAGAGGACCTAGACTTTAATCAAGCCAATAATTTAAAGTACTTAGTTGAAAATGAGAAAGGTGTTAAGTTTTGCAAGCTAAACCCTCTTGCAAATTCCTTTACTGTGAGCTTTGAAAAAGGAAGCCTTCCAAAGATAGCAAGGTTCATTCTCAACCTAAATATTGAAACAATAAAGGATCTTGTGATTGAAGATTCTGATTTCTATCCTCAAGAGGAAGAGGATGTATTTAGGATTGTAAGGGATGCTTTTTATAGGAGGATTTTCTTTAGGTATTTTATACCACGTGCTATTGGTCCGTATTTTATCCTTCTTAGGGCATATCCTTTCATTAAAAATGGCTTAAAGGCGATTTGTCAAAGAAAGGTTAATGTAGATTTATTGGATGCGACAGCCATATCTGTATCGCTTGCAACAGGTGAATTTGGAGATGCGGCCAACATTATGTTCCTCTTGGACTTGGGAGAAAAATTAGAAGATTATACTCTCAAGAAATCTAAAGAAGACTTGGCACATTCTTTAGCCCTAAACATTGATAAGGTCTTTGTTATTGAAGATGACAAAAAAACTTTAAAAGCTCTCAAAGACGTAGAGATAGGAGAGCTTGTCGAGGTTGAAATGGGATCTACTATTCCAGTTGATGGTGAGATTGTAGAAGGCCTTGGCATGGTAAATGAATCATCTTTCACAGGCGAAAGTAATCCAGTAAAGAAAAACAAAGAATCTGTTGTTTTTGCAGGAACAGTTCTTGAAGAAGGTAGTATACTAATTAGGGTGAATAAAAAATATGACGAATCAAGATTGAGTCATATAATTGATCTTATCTCTGAAAGTGAGAGAAATAAATCTCTATCTCAAAAGAAAGCTGAGAATATGGCGGATTCTCTAGTAAAATACTCTTTTATTGGTGCAGGACTCACATATTTACTTACAAGAAATTTCATCAAGGCTAAGTCATTTTTGATGGTAGATTTTTCTTGTGCCCTAAAACTCACTATTCCAATTGCTACAATGAAGGCTATAAGCCAAGCATCAGATATGGATGTAATAGTAAAGGGCGGTAGGTTTTTAGAAAATCTATCCAAGGCAGATACAATTGTTTTTGATAAGACAGGGACCTTGACTAAGTCGGAGCCAAATCTTGCTAAGGTCATTGCTCTTACAGATATAAATGAAGACGAGTGTCTAAGGATTGCGGCATGTCTTGAAGAGCACTTCCCACATTCAATTGCCAATGCAGTTGTAAAGGCCGCTAAAGATAAGGACCTCCACCACGAGGAGATGCATTCAAAGCCAGAATATATAGTTGCCCATGGTATAAAGGCATATATTGCAGATAGGATGGCCTTAATCGGGTCAGAACACTTTGTCTTAGAGGACGAAGGGATTGAAATTTCTGATCAAACTAGGGAAATGATTGATAAATTAAAGGAAAATTACTCCCTACTCTACTTAGCTTTTGCAGATAGGCTCATTGCAGTCCTTTGCATAGAAGATCCCCTAAGGCCTGAAGCTAAAGCTGTAATTAAAGAGCTAAGAAAGCTTGGCATTAATGAAATAGCAATGCTTACAGGAGATGCAGAAAACGCAGCCTCAGCTGTTGCAAAAAGTCTGGGCCTTGATTACTATAAGTCTCAGGTCCTTCCAGAAGATAAGGAAGCTTACATCAAAAAGAAAAAGTCTGAAGGAAGAAAGGTCATTATGATTGGCGACGGGATAAATGATTCTGTGGCACTTTCAGCTTCAGATGTTGGAATAGCAATGCACCAGGGAGCGGATATTGCCAAGGAAATTTCAGATATATCTATAGGCACAGATAGTCTTGAAGGTTTGATTGAAGTAATTAAACTTTCAAGGGCAATGGATAGGAAGATTAAGTCTAATTATAAGAAGATAATAGGCATTAATTCTAGTTTGATTATTTTAGGAGTCCTAGGACTTTTATCAAATACAAACTCATCGCTAATTCATAATATGTCAACAGTTGCTATAGCTGGACAAAATATGAATAATTACAAAATATAAAATAAATTCAAGGTGATAAGTCATGAGCGAGTCACCTTTTTTTATTAGAAAATCCCTATAAATAGCCTCCAGATTTAGAGCTGAAATGATGTTTGCGATCTGCTCTTGACATAATATAAATTATGTTGTATTATTATACTAAATAAAAATGTGATTACAGAAAGACAGTTTATATGAATTATTTTAGAGAAAAGACGGTTGGTGCAAGTCTAATAAGGATTATCTACTTATTCCCTCTGTATGCAGAATAGCCGAAGCAAGTAAGCTATTACGGAAGCTACCGTTATCAGAAGCAAGAAGTTGTTAGACTTCTGTAAAGGTAATCTTTTAGATTATAAACTTAGGTGGTACCACGAATTTACACTCGTCCTATATGGACGGGTTTTTTTATTGAGATTTTATTAGAAAGGATAAGGTATGAAAATAAGATTAAGAAAAATATGCGGGATAATTCTTGTTCTAGTTGGAATTATAAGCTTAGGTTCTTGTGCTAGCAAGGAAGGGAAAAAGGAATACATAATAGGGGTAATCCAAATAGCAGACCACCCATCACTTGATGCAGCCAGGGAGGGATTTTTGGAAGAACTTGACAAGGAAGGTTTATCCTACAAGCTAATCGACCACAGGGCTGGAGGAGATATTTCCCTCATCCCCCAGTTGGCAAGTGACCTTAAAATTAAGGGGGCAGATCTTATCTACACCATAGGCACTCCTGCTGCCCAAGGCGTTTATAATATAGTTAACGACAGGCCAATCTTATTTACGGCCGTCACAGACCCAATCGGAGCAGGTCTTGTGGATGAAAAAACAAAAATTGGAGCCAATATAACCGGAGTTTCCGATTATGTCGACCCAGCCAAGGTCATTGATGATTTTTTAGAAATTTATCCAGAAACTAAGATTTTCGCTACTATGTATAACACCAATGAACAAAATTCTCTTGTCCAAATCGAAGCCCTAGAAAAGGCCCTCAAGGAAAGGGGATTAAGCCTTAAAAAACAGGGAGTTTCATCAATTAACGACATTCCTCAAGCCCTTGCTAGTCTAAAATCAGGGACAGACGCCATGGTTACAGTTACAGACAATGTGGTTGTAAATGCTATGCCAGTTATAGCCAAGACCTTGAAGGATGAGAAAATTCCAAGCCTAGCCTTTGATGAAGGTTCGGTTGAAAATGGAGCCCTTCTTGCAGAAGGGGTTAATTACAGGAAAATCGGCACAAGAGCTGGCCAGATGGCAGGGGAAATCCTTACAGAAAATAAAAATATAAAGGACATTCCTTTTGAAGATGCCAAGAACCTAGAAATGCTTGTAAATAAGGAAACGGCAGAGATTTTGGGCCTTGACTTAAACAAAGAAGCCCTCAAAAAAGCAAATATTATGGAAAATAAGGAAGGAAAATAAAATGACAGTTTTAATAAATATCATGGCCTCATCGGTTGAAATTGGCCTAATCTTCGGTGTCCTCGCCATGGGCTACATGCTAACATACAAAATTTTGGAATACTATGATTTGACCCTAGAAGGATCTTATCCGCTCGGAGCATTTCTTACAGCAGCGGCAATCACAAGTGGTTTAAATCCCTATCTTGGCCTTGTTTTATCAGTCCTAGGTGGAGCGGCAGCAGGTTCTATCACTTATTTTCTCTATAAAAAAGTGAAAGTCGAGCCACTTCTTACAGGTATTTTGACCCTAACCATGCTTTATTCAGTGAATTTAAAGATAAAGGGAGTGTCAAATATCCCGGTTGCTCAGTATCCATCAATCTTTGCTAGCTTTCCAAAATGGATAATCCTCCTCGCCTTTGTCCTTGTAATAAAATATTTGATTGATCATTTTTTAAGAAGCGAGCAGGGATACTTGCTAAAGGTCACTGGAAATAACAGAAAACTTGTCAAGGCCCTAGGCAAGGACCCAGACACCTATGTATTTTGGGGATTAATTATATCAAATGCCTTAATTGGCCTTGCGGGAGGCTTAATGACAAACTACCAAGGCTTTGCAGATATAGGCATGGGGACAGCCATGATTGTAACAGGCCTTGCCTCAATAATTATAGGCGATACCATCGGCAAAAATTCGACCAAACTCAGAGACACGACCAGGGCGATTATAGGTGCTATTGTTTATAGGATAATATCAGGCCTTGCAATCTTCTTTGGCCTAAATCCAAACGACCTAAAGCTAATCACTGCCCTAATCGTAATAGCCTTCATTGCTTATAATAATTACCTCAGCAAAAAACAAGTAAAAAGGATGGTAAAAAATGTTAGAAATTAAAAATATATCCAAATCTTTTAACATCGGCACTCCCGAACAAGTGACAATCTTTGATAACTTTTCCCTCAAAATAGAAGAAGGAGTTGCGACAACCATAATCGGCCCAAACGGCTGTGGCAAGTCGACCCTTATGAATATAATCTCAGGAAGCCTTACAGTTGACGGAGGAAATATCCTAATTGATGGGGAAGATGTGACAAATTTATCTGAAGAAAAAAGAGCGGCCTATATAGGAAAGGTCAACCAAGATCCAAAAGACGGAGTCGCAACCAACCTTGATATTTACGAAAACATGGCTCTTGCCCTAAAAAAAGGCAAGAAATTCACCCTAAAAAACTTAAAGAAAAACGCTGACGAAAAAGAGATTATAGAAAGGCTTAAGTCTTTGAATTTGGGTCTTGAAAACAAACTCCACACGAAGACCGGTCTTCTTTCAGGGGGGCAAAGACAGTCCCTATCGCTTTTGATGGCAACAGCTAAGAGGCCAAAACTTCTCCTACTTGACGAACACACAGCGGCCCTAGATCCTAAAACTAGCCGCAATATCATGGATAAGACAAGGAGCCTAATCGATACAGAAAAAATTACTACACTTTTGATTTCCCACAACCTTAGGGACGTGGTCAGATATTCTGATAGGATAATCATGCTAAATAAGGGAAGGATTGCCATAGATGTGAGGGCAAAAGACATCACAGAAGCTGAACTTATAAAAAAATACAAGGAAGAACTTGGAGAATACGAAGGATAAAAAATGCTAGGAAGTCTCATTTGAGAAATCCTAGCATTTTATTTTAATATTTAAGGGGTAACAAGTTATTTTAAAGAATAAGCCAAGCCATTGATATTTGGAGGGTACAAGGCTTTGGCTTATTTTTTAACAAATTTTTTAAATATTGCGAAAAATGCCATGCCGATAAGAGCATTTATAACAATAGCGCCACCTGGTTTAATATCAAAATAGTAGGATGTAATAATTCCCACCATCATATATATGACACCAAGGATAGTAGTTATGAAAAAGGTTTGTTTATAAGATTTGGCGACTATTAATGATGTTGCTACCGGTAGGACAATTAGGCTTGTGACCATCAAAGCTCCGATAATCTTTACAGAAAGGGCAATGGTAATAGCTGATAATAAGGTAAAGACAGCATCCATTGCCTTGACCTTGATACCAGAAAGCCTTGCTGTATTTGGATCTATGGCTATAGCCAAAAGAGCCGAGTACCTGGTTACTGAAAGGATTATAACTAGGATAAATACTATAGAAGTATTTATAATATCAGCTGTGGTCACTGATGAAATTGATCCAAAAAGATAGGACTCTAAGGAATTGCCACCAGGGGCGAAATCTGAAAGTATAGCAGCTATACCAAGTCCTGTTGACATGATAACAGCTGTTGCCATATCCCCATATTGAGGGAATTTTTTTCTGATAAATTCTATCAAAAAGGCTGCGATTACGCAAATTATAGCAGAGCCAAGGAGGGGATCAAAACCTAAGATTAGGCCCATACCAACCCCAGCAAGGGCTGTGTGAGATAAGGCATCACCAATCATGGATGTCTTTCTGTTGACCATGACAATTCCTATAATAGGAATCATTATTGAAAGAAGAAAGCCCAAAAACAAGGCCTTTCTCATAAAGGCAAACTCTAGCATCTTACCAATCTCCCTTCAATCATTTCGTATTTCTCCATCTTAAGATCCATACTTTCCATCTCCTTTAGTTCGTGGGTGACCATGACAATTGTAATAGAAAATTTCTCAGAGAGGATATCAATTGTCTCAAAAAAGTTTTTCTTGCTTTCCTTATCAACACCTGCTGTAGGTTCATCTAGGATAAGGATTTGGGGATTATTTATCATTGCCTTGGCAATCATTGCTCTTTGAGCAAGACCACCAGATAATTCATTAACAGGAGTATTTATATAAGCTTCCATCCCCATTTTTATAAGCATATCTTTTGCTTTTTGGTAGTGGCTTTTTCTAGGGATTTTGATAAAGCCAAAGTCTTCATAAAGGTTTAGACATACAAGTTCTAGGCAGGTTATTGGAAATGAAATTTTATTTACTATATTTATTTGGGGAACATAACCTATATCTTTGTAAGACTTATAGTCTTCTATATCCTTGCCTAAAATTTTTATCTTACCCTTATCTTTTTTTAGCTCACCTAGCATAAGTTTTATCAAAGTGGACTTGCCACTACCATTGCCACCGAGTATGAGGGCCAAATCTCCAATTTCTAGGTCAAAATCACAAGATTTTATGACGGGAATATTATTATAGGCAAAATTCAAATCTTTTATTTCTATTGCTTTCATTTTTCCTCCTTGACCATAGATTCGTAGAGATTTTCAAGATTCATCCTCATTAGGTCAACATAATTTTGGTCTTTTTCTTTTTGTTCTTTAGTCACAAATTCCATAGAAGCAAGGGGAGAAGTCTCTCCGCCTATTTCTTCTGCCAAAGATTTTGCTTGTTTTGGGTTTTGTCCGTACTCATAAAAGACTGTTTTGATATTATAATAGTCTGAAAAATCAATTGCCTTTTTAATCGTCTTAAGACTTGGGTTTTCAAGGCTTGTGAGTCCTTGGAGAGGGTACTGAACAAGATCAAAATCCCTAGCAATATAGGCATAAGCATAATGGAGAGTTAGAAAATTTTTCCTAGTCTTATCTAGCTTTGAAAATTTCTCTTTATATTCTGCATCTATGTCTGTAAGCTGGTCTACGTATTTCAGCTTATTTTTTCTATAAAGTTTTTCGTTTTGTGGATATTTTTCTATTAATTTTTCTTGGATTGCATTTAGGTATTTTTTGCCATTTACAATAGATAGCCAAGAATGTGGGTCGTAGGTGATTTTGTCAAAGCCTGATGAGGATCCTTCCATAAGAGATACTTCCTTGCCATTATCTTTTAGGAAATCACCCCTATTATCTACAAGATTATAAGGAAGCAAGTCTTCGCTTATCCTATCTGAGATAAAAATCCAATTGCCTTCTTCTGGGAAGTCAAAGAAAACCTCTCCAGATTCGTGGCCCATCTCAATACCGTAAACCTTGCCTTCTTCTACCTTATTTGTAGATTTTTGGTGGACTAGCTCACCTTTTTGGCTCATTATTTCTTTGGCTTTTTTTACCAATTCTTTTTGCCCAAGACCGGTATCCTTCATAAAGGCTACCCTCATCACATCTTCGTGGGTGTGGCCAAAATCAATTTTTAATTTATTAGACTCAACTTCAATCCTAGAAAGGTACTGGAAATCACCAACTGCAGCTGCACCCTTGTAGGTAATGAGGTCAACAGAGTCGGAAAGTTTTAAGATATCAAGATCTGGTAGGTTTTCCCTAACAGTATCAAGCCAAGGCTCCATGTTGGCTCCATTAACTACAAGCAGGTCACAGGACGCAAGTTTTTTCATATCTTTAGGAGAGGGTTCCCAAATGTGTGGGTCTTTATCAAGGGGCATAAAGCTTTCGACATTGATAGTATCGCCACCAATCATTTTAGTTAAGTCATGGACTGGATAAAACGAAGTATAAACAAGGGGCTTATCATTAGATTTTCTCGCCTTGCTACTGCATCCACTTGCCAAAATTAGGACAAATATAGCAAAGATACTAAGTAACTTTTTCATAATTTGTCCCTTCTTAGATAAATTTTGACTAAAGAATTTAAAACTATTCTGTAATTTCATCTATGATTTGTTGGTCGGTAGAAGATGGTTTTACAAAGGTTGGGTACCAGCCTTCTTCCTTAAGAAGTGCTTCCTTATCATCACCGTATCTCATGTGGAAGTGAGTTAGGCTTTCTTCACCGTGGATAGGCATCATCATAAGTACTTTGTAAGGTGCATCTTCACTTGTAGCTTCAAAGATATCCCACTCTAGCTTGTGGCCGCCGTGCTCAACTTCGATTTTTTCTTTGAAAGTATAGTCAGCTTCGCCGATTACTTCACCATTAGCATCTGGGAATTCTTTTAAGAATTTAACATGGTCACCAGCGATTTCTAGACCACCGAAGTCACATTTTCTTTTTTTGAGATAGCCTTCTTTGGCACTAGCTTCATCTGTATTTTCTTTTTCAGCTAGGGTCTTGAATGCTTCTTGGACTTCAGCCTTTTCTAGGTAGCCGCCCATGTCATTCCATTTACCTTCCCAATCAGCTATGGTTGCTTCATCTTGTGCTTTTTCCTCTTCTTTAGCAGACTCTTCTACTTGAGTCTCTACTTGAGTTTCTGCTTTGCTTTCTTCTTTAGCTTCTTCCTTAGGAGCATCCTTTTGGCAAGCTGCTAGGATAAGACCTAGAGAAAGTAGGGCTGTTAGTGCAATTTTTTTATTGTTTTTCATAATAATTACCTCATATTTTTATATTTTTGATTTTGTCAATCGATTAACTAACTATGATAATAATAACACCTATCAACTAGGTTGTCAAGAATGATTTGCATTATCTAGAAAAAATAATAAATTAACAAGAGAGAATTATGATTTGTCACCTGAGATTGATCTTGATATTTCAAGGAAAATAAAATATTTTCTTTGCTTTTTAAAATAAAATGAATTCTTGGCTAAAACCTATAATAAATTATAATTTTTTAGAATAGGAGGGGGATTTGATTTTAAAAATCATAAGAGTTTTAAAATTGGATTGGATTTTTCAAAAGAATAATCGAGTTTAAAATCAGATATAAAAGTAAATTTGTCTTGTAAATGAGCTTGAAAATCAAAGTATAGTTCGATTTTAAAAAGAAAAATTAAAAGCAAATCAAAAATTTATTTAAAAGCAAAACTGAATTTGAGAACAAAAACACATTTAATATCAAATTTCAAAGCAAAACAAAAGTGACCGGCATTTTAGCTAGTCACTTTTATCATCCCTATTTCTTTGTATAGTTTGGAGATTCTCTTGTTATTTGAATATCGTGTGGATGGTTTTCTACTAGAGAAGCTGGAGAGATTCTTACAAATCTAGATTTTTCGTAAAGCTCCTTAAGGTTTGCTGCTCCTACATAGCCCATACCAGATCTAAGTCCGCCCAGCATTTGGTAGATTACATCGCCTACATAGCCCTTATAAGCTACACGGCCTTCTACACCTTCTGGAACGTATTTTTTGGTGTCATTTTGGAAATATCTGTCGCTTGATCCTGATTTCATAGAAGCAAGAGATCCCATGCCGCGGTATTCTTTAAATTGCTTACCTTCAAACATGATTGTCTCTCCCGGACTTTCTTCAGTACCTGCAAAGAGGGAACCAGCCATTACAACGCTTGCGCCGCAAGCAAGGGCCTTTGTAATATCTCCTGAGTATTTGATACCACCGTCTGCTATTACTGGAATATCATATTCCTTAGCAACTTTTACGCAGTCGATTATGGCAGATATTTGTGGAACGCCCACACCTGTTACAACCCTGGTTGTACAGATAGAACCAGGTCCTATACCGACTTTGACACAGTCAACGCCAGCTTCTATTAGGTCTCTTGCAGCTTCTCCTGTTGCAATATTACCAGCTATTACTTGGAGGTCTGGGTATTTTGCCTTGATTTTTCTAACAGCATCCATAACACCCTTGGAGTGGCCGTGGGCTGTATCTAGGGCGATGACGTCGACTTTTGCACCTACAAGAGCGTCAACTCTTTCCATCATATCGCCTGTGATTCCAACGCCTGCGCCAACTAAGAGCCTGTCTTGGTCGTCTCTGGCAGAATTTGGATATTGTTTGGTTTTTTCTATATCCTTAATTGTGATAAGGCCCTTTAATTTGCCCTCATCATCTACTATTGGAAGCTTTTCAACCTTGCCAGATTCCATTTTTTTGATGGCTTCTTCCATGGAAATGCCTTCATGACCTAGAATTAAGTGGTCCTTGGTCATTATGTCGTCGATTTTGACACTTTCGTCATTTTGGAATCTCACGTCCCTGTTTGTAAGGATTCCTTTTAGGTACATGTCGTCATCAACTATTGGCACACCAGAAATCCTGTAGTGGGCCATGATATCAAGGGCTTCGCCAAGGGTATTGTATGGGTGAAGGTAGAAAGGATCGGTTATAACTCCGTGCTCGCTTCTTTTGACCCTGTCAACTTGGGCGGCTTGCTCTTCAATAGACATATTCTTATGTATAATACCTATACCGCCTTGTCTAGCCATAGCTATCGCCATTTCATATTCTGTGACAGTATCCATGGAAGCTGTCATAAGTGGAATATTTAGCTTAATTTTTTTGGTTAAGTTTGTCTTGATATCTACTTGATTTGGCAAAACTTCTGAAGGTCCTGGTACAAGAAGTAGGTCATCAAAAGTTAAGCCGTCGCCTATTATTTTCATATTAATCTCCTCTTTTCTTTCCTTAATAGAAACAATCCACACTTAAAGCAATATACTTGCTTTAGAAACACTCTATTCAATTATTTTTCTTACTATACCATTAAAAACTTAGTCCGTCTAATGATTTTCTACACGCAAGCAAAAGTGAGCTATAAACAAGAAATCAAGCCGAATTTGTCCTAGAAAAAAATCGCCCCGAAGGACGATTTTAATTTTATTCACTTACCATAAGATGGTTGTAGGCACCAAGGGCTGCTGTAGCTCCTGTGCCAGCTGCTATTACGATTTGCTTATACTTAACATCTGTAGCATCGCCTGCAGCGTAGATTCTTTCGATATTTGTAGAGCCATCATTTGATGTGATAATCTCTCCCATCTTATTTCTTTCTATACCAGAATTTTCTAGCCATTCGGTATTTGGGATTAGACCTACTTGGATAAAGCAGCCAGCTATATCAATTTTGTGGTCTTCGCCACTCACTCTGTCGGTGTAACGAAGGTTTTCTACCTTACCATCGCCGTAGAGGCCTGTAGTTTGGGCGTTGGTAATTACTGTTACATTATCTAAGGAATGAAGTTTCTTTTGAAGAATTTCATCTGCCTTAAGCTCTGGCAAAAACTCTAGGACTGTAACGTGTTTTACAATTCCCGCAAGGTCAATCGCAGCTTCCACACCGGAGTTGCCTCCGCCGATTACAGCTACATTTTTGCCCTTAAAGAGTGGACCGTCGCAGTGGGTACAGTAGGCAACACCCTTGTTTCTAAACTCTGTTTCTCCAGGGATGCCAATCAGTCTCCATCTTGCACCTGTGGCTATAATTGCAGTCTTAGCTCTTAGTTTTGCCCCGTTATCAAGGGTAATTTCAACAAGGTCGTCTGTTTTTGTTATGTCATCTGCAAGTACACCAGTCATTATATCTACACCTAGAGAAGAAACTTGGTCTTGCATTTGATTCATAAAATCAGGCCCTTCTGTGTATTTAAAACCAGGTATATTTTCTATAGCCAAGGTCTCATTAACTTGGCCACCAAATTCGGATGCGATAATTCCTGTCTTAATTCCCTTTCTTGCGGCATAAATTGCTGCTGTAGCTGCGGCAGGACCGCCACCTACGATTAGGACATCAAAAACACCCTTGTTTTTAAACTCATTTTTATCAACCTTGCTTCCAAGTTTATCTAGGATGCTATCGATAGATTGCTTGCCACCTTCGAAAAACTCACCGTCTTTAAAGATTGCAGGCACAGCAAGGACGTCCCTAGCTTCTGCTATTTCCTGGAACATGCCACCTTCAATCATTGTGTGGTTAATAGATGGATTTAGGATTGCCATAATATTAAGGGCCTGGACAACATCTGGGCAGTTGTGGCAGGATAGGGAAACAATTGTTTCAAAATCACTAGGTTCAAGTCCCTTAATTCTTGATTTTGTAGACTCATCCACCTTTGGTTCAACTCCTCCTGCTTGAAGCATAGCAAGGGCAAAAGATGCAAACTCATGACCTAGAGGCAGACCTGCAAATACAATCTGTCCGTGGTCAAAGGCACCCTTGATTTCAAAGGAAGGCGTGAGCGGTAAATCTTTTTCGACAAGGCTAATCTTATCAGAAAGAGTTGCTACTTCTTCTACAAATTCCCTAACTTTTTTAGAATTTTCGTCATTATGAGCAGAAAGCCCAATAGTGACCTCTGTTTTCAAGAGGTCGAAATATTGGGCCAACTGGTTCTTTAGATTTTGATCTAACATATTAGATTTTACCAACTAGGTCAAGTCCTGGTGTAAGAGTAGCGTCAGCTTCGCTTTCCCATTTAGCAGGGCAAGCCTCACCTGGGTGTTCTGCAACATATTTTGCAGCCTTAACCTTGTTTATATTTACATTAGCTTTTCTACCAATACCGTCAGCGTTGATTTCGATAGTTTGGATAACATTGTCAGGATCAAGTACAAGTGTTGCTCTGTGAGCCTTACCTGATTCGTCAAGAAGGCCAAGTTCTCTTGTAAGCTCCTTGTTAGAATCGCCTATCATTGTATATTGGATCTTGCCAATAGCTTCTGAGTTATCATGCCATGCTTTGTGAACAAAGTGTGTATCTACAGATACTGAATAAACTTCAGCACCAAGGTCCTTAAGCTCTTGATAAGCTTCCTGCATATCCTCAAGCTCTGTTGGGCAAACAAAGGTAAAGTCAGCTGGGTAGAAAAGAAGAACAGTATAAGAACCCTTAAGGTCTTCATTTGTAACTGTTACAAACTCATCTTTTGCTGGGTTATATGCGTCAAGTGTAAATTCTGGTAATGTTTTTCCTATTAAAGCCATTATATACTCCTTAAAATTTATTTTTGCTTAGAGAACATCATCTCTACTACTAATAATTATAATCATTCTAATATTAAATGTCAAGTATTTATATTTAAAAGCTATTATGTTTGAGTGCTATGCTTGATAGGAGGGAGTTTTTTAAAAAAATAAAAAATCAAATGATGATTACTATTAAAAAGAACATTAAAATGAAAGTGAGAATAAAAATAAAATAGAAAATTAGAAAATAAATAAAAAAAAACCAACTAAAGATTTTTAAATTTCAAAAAAAAGCCCCAGGGAGGAGGTCTCCTAGGGGCGGATATTTTATTAAGCCTTGTCCTTATTAAGGAAAAGAGATCCTGAGAGGACTAGGACCATGCCGATTACAAGGTTTATTGTGAAGGCTTCTCCCAATGTTAAAACCGAAAGGATTGAGCCAAAAAGTGGAATAAAGAGTTTGTAGACTCCAAATTCTCCTGCTGAGTGATGTTTTAGGACGATTGTCCAGATTGTAAAGGCGGTTGCCGATATGAAAGCGGCGTAGATTAAAAGCATTACTGCCTTTGGATTAAAGCTTAGGCTAGACTCTCTCAGTATTAGGCCTGTTAGAATCATAAGGATTGATCCAACTATAAATTGGGCTCCCATCAAAAAGTAGGAGTTTTCCTTTTGGCCATACTTTCTAATTAGGACTGTGCAGAGGGCGTTGACTGTGGTTGACATTATGATAAAGCCGTCTCCTGTTAGTTTAAAGCCTTCTGCCACATTTCCCTTGCCCATATTGGTTATGATAATTCCTGCTGTTCCTAAAATTAGGGCTATAATCATATTTTTATTAATTTTATCACCAGGTAAGAGAATTAGGGAAAAAATCACCACGATAAATGAGTTTGCGGCCTGGATTATAGAGGATTTTACACCAGCTATGTGAGATAGGCCTATATAATAAAAGATGTATTGGATAAAGGTCTGGAGGATTCCGATTAGGATTATAAATTTCCAATTAATTTCGCTTTTCTTTATCTCTTCCTTATTAAAAATCTTTAGGTATAAAAAGGTGATTAAACCAGCCATGAAAAACCTAAGTCCTGCAACCAGGATTTTCTCGCCCGTATCAGCGGCTCCTATTCCCATTTCTAGGTAGGTTGTTTTGATTGTTGGGATTGCTGATCCCCACAAAAACATGGCTATAATAGAAAAGATAATAGCATTTTTCTTATTTTTTAACAAATTTGCCTCCTTAAAAGTCTTTATATTACTATTAGACTTTACCAAATTTAATTTATTTAGCAAAAAAATGGGATTTGCCTGGCTTTTTGACGAACTTAACTAAATTTTAACTTATAAATATGGTATAATAATAGAAAATAACCTAATAATCAGACCGTTTTTGAATAATTATTAATGGTAGAGATTTTATATTAGTTCAAAAATTTGACAACTTATGGTTGATAAATAAAATAAATCGCTATTTATAAGGATAATGAAATCGTTTTTACTTTCGAAAAGTAAGAGCTAGAGGATTTTGTTTTATACAAAAGATATGAATTTGCTTTTAGATATAAGGAGGAAGTGTGGATTTTTGTGAATTATTAAGAGAGGATGATCCCTGCCTACGGGTGCACAGAGCCAGTTGCCCTGGCCTTTGCGTCAAGCAGGGCAAGAAGCCTTTTGGGAGAAGATCCTAAAAAAATACATGCCAAATTGTCGGGAAATATTATAAAAAATGCCAACAGCGTCAAGGTGCCGGGCACAAATGGTAGAAAGGGAATAGAAATATCTCTTGTAGTTGGTGCCTTTCTGGGAGATTATACAAAGGGGCTTGAAGTAATTTCTGATATTGATAAGACAAAACTTCCACTTATGGACAGGCTAATCGATGAGGGTCTTGTAGAAGTAGAGCTTGACCATGATGTTACAGGCCTTTATATAAATATTTGTATGGAAAATGTCGAAAAAAGCTCTGAGGTGATTATAAAAGATTATCACACCAATATTATCTATGAAAATGTAAATGGAGAGATTTTGCTAGATAAAAGATGTGAAAAAAACCAGGATAAAAATGATAATAATTTAGATTTTGATAGTATTTACGAATTTGCTCGAAATGGCGATTACTCAAGCCTAATCGATATTTTGGATAAGGAAATTGACTACAATTATGCTATAGCCAGAGAGGGTATGGAAAATCCTTGGGGAGCCAATATCGGCAAACTTGTTTTGGGAGAAGGAAGTATCAATCCTATGGAAAAATATGTTGCCTACGCAGCTGCAGGTTCTGACGCCCGCATGTCAGGCTGCGAAAAGCCAGTTGTAATTAATTCTGGATCAGGAAACCAGGGCATAACCCTTTCGGTGCCTATAATTTTTTACTCTAAAGATAATGATATTGATAGGGACACTCTTTATAGGGGATTGATTTTCGCAAACCTCATAGCCCTTTACATAAAAGAAGGCATAGGGGAATTATCCGCCTACTGCGGGGTAGTATCAGCAGCAGCTGCCGCCATAGCTGGTATATGCTTTATAAAAAATGAAGATAAAAAAATAATAAAAAACACCATCATAAACGCACTCGCCACAAACTCTGGCCTATTGTGCGACGGGGCCAAAGAATCCTGTGCCATAAAAATAGCGTCAAGTCTAAAAATGGCAAACTTAGCCTACCTCCAAGCAAAAACAGGAAATAGCTTCAAAGAAGGTGACGGCATAGTAAAAAAAGATGTAGACAAAATGATAAAAACCATAGGCAACATAGCAAGGGAAGGAATGAAAGAAACTGATAAGGTAATTTTAAATGAAATGATTGGACGTTGTTAGGTTTTTCAGTTTAAAGATGTTTTGAGATAGTTGAATTAGGGCTAGGCAGCCATTTCCTCTTTATCAATGTGATTTTTCAAAGATATCAAAAGTATGACAGATTCTTGTTTATGTTTTTAGATAATATAATTTTCACTCTGGACATCACATTAGTTTAGATAAGCTTTAAAAAACTAAATCTCGAGAACAAATATCCCGTATATCGGCCAATGATTTATAATCTAGGTCACCGTAAAAAATCGCACTGTTTGAGGCAAAGCCGAGTTTGCGATTTTTAGGTGACCGGA
>CAUPHU010000010.1:0-20740 GCA_963511095.1 uncultured Anaerococcus sp.
CTTACACCCTTGCCGCCCCTGTTTTGGTTTTTGAAATTGTTGAAGCTTGTCTTTTTGCCAAAGCCATTTTCTGTCACAACTAAAAGATAGGTTTCATCGCCCTTGATATTCATGCTGACAACTTCGTCATCCTTATCAAGTCTGATTGCTCTAACACCCATAGCTGTCCTACCCATGGTTCTGATATCCTTTGTATTAAACTGGATGGTCATACCGTTTTGAGTCGAAATAATTAGCTCTTCGTCCTTTTCGATTTGTCTTACAGAAATTAGTTTGTCACCATCTTTTAAAGAAATTGCTATAATACCGTTTCTTCTGATATTGGTGAAATTTTCTGCGTCAGTCTTTTTGATTTGGCCGTCTTTGGTTTGTAGGACTAGCTGGCTATTTTTGCCTAGTTCTGAAAGAGTAATCATCTCAGTGATTTTTTCTCCAGATTCTAGGTTTAGAATATTTATAATCGCCTGGCCTCTTGAAGTACGGCTTCCTTCTGGCACCTTGTAGGCTTCAAGCGAATAAACTTTTCCAAAAGATGTAAATATTAGTAAATCTTCGTGAGTATTGGTTGTAATTATCTTTTTGATAAAGTCGCCTTCCTTGGTATTGCCTGCAGCAATTCCCTTGCCACCCCTGTTTTGAACCTTATAGGTATCAATAGGAAGTCTCTTGATATAGCCGTCTTTTGTAAGGGTAATTAGGATATCTTCCTCTTCAATTAGCTCAGTTATATCAATTTCTCCCTCATCTGGGACAATCTTTGTGCGTCTTTCGTCAGCGTATTTTTCCTTAATTTCACTAATTTCATCGATTATTAGGTTGATCAGATTTTCTTCAGAGTTTAGGATTGATAATAAATACTCGATTGTCTCTGCAAGTTCCTTATTTTCTGCATTAAGCTTTTCAATTTCAAGACCTGATAGGCGTTTTAATTGCATATCAAGAATCGCTTGAGATTGGGCATCTGATAATTTGTACCTGTCAAAGAAAATCTTCTTGATTTCGTCATTGTCATAAGAAGACCTGATGATTTTGATAATCTCATCGATATGGTCTATCGCAATGATTAAACCTTCTACTATGTGTTTTCTCTCGCGAGCCTTGGACAAATCGAAGTTGGTCCTTCTTGTTACCACTTCTTTTTGGTGTTCAACATAGTGGGCTATTAACTCTTTGAGATTTAAAATCTTTGGCTCGCCATTAACTAAAGCTAGGTTTATGATACCAAAGGTGTTTTCGAGTTGGGTGTACTTGTAGAGGTTATTAAGGACTATATTTGCATTGGAATCTCTCTTGATTTCAATTACAATCCTCATTCCCTTTCTATCAGATTCGTCTCTGATGTCAGAAATTCCGTCTACTCTTTTTTCCTTAACTAAATCGGCAATTTTTTCAATTAATCTTGCCTTATTGACTTGGTAAGGAATTTCTGAAACTATGATTCTTTCCCTGTTTTTCTTAAATGGCTCGATTCTTGCTACTGCCCTTTGCTTAATCTTGCCCCTGCCTGTCATGTAGGCATCTTTGATTCCTGATTTTCCTAAAATCAAAGCTCCTGTTGGGAAATCTGGTCCAGGGATTATTTTAATTAGATCTTCGATTTCAATTTCCGGATCTTTCATGTAGGCAATGCAAGCGTCGATTGCCTCTCCTAGGTTGTGAGGGGCCATGTTGGTTGCCATACCTACGGCTATACCATTTGACCCATTTACTAAAAGATTTGGAAATCTTGAAGGAAGAACAGCAGGCTCCATCTCTTCGCCATCGAAGTTTGGAACAAAGTCTACTGTATCCTTGTTTATATCCCTAAGCATTTCCTTAGCAATCTTGCTCATCCTTACTTCTGTGTAACGCATGGCAGCTGCCGCATCCCCGTCTATAGAACCAAAGTTACCTTGGCCTTGGGCAAGCGGATACCTGGTTGAGAAATCTTGGGCAAGCCTTACTAGGGCATCGTAGATTGCATAGTCACCGTGAGGGTGGAACTTACCCATTACATCACCGACAACCCTGGCTGATTTTCTGGTTGGTTTATTTGGATCAAGACCCAGTTGTTGCATGCCGTAGAGGATTCTCCTGTGAACAGGTTTGAGTCCGTCACGGACATCTGGTAGGGCTCTTGATACTATTACAGACATTGAGTACTCAAGATAAGATGTTTTCATCTTTTTCTCAAGATCTATATTAATTATGTTTTGATTTTCTGTCATTTACGCCTCCTATACGTCTATATCTGTAACGTACTTGGCATTTTCTTGGATGAAGTTACGTCTAGGTTCTACCTTTTCTCCCATTAGTAGCGAGAAGGTATCGTCTGTAGTTGTAGATTCCAAATCTTCTTCTACTCTTAGGAGAACTCGCCTGTCTGGGTCCATAGTTGTTTCCCAAAGCTGTTCGGCGTTCATCTCACCTAGACCCTTATACCTGTTGATTTTATAGTTTCCTTCTCCAAGTTCTTTGATATACTTATCCTTTTCATCATCGGAATATACATATCTTTCTTTCTTGCCTTGGCTTATCCTATAAAGTGGTGGAAGAGCAACATATACGTGGCCTTCGTCGATTAAATCTTTCATGTACCTATAGAAGAAGGTTAAAAGCAAGGTCCTGATGTGAGCCCCGTCCACGTCCGCATCGGTCATGATTATAATCTTGCCGTAGCGAAGTTTTGATATGTCAAATTCCTTGCCAATACCTGTACCGAAGGCTGTGATCATGTTTTTAATCTCTTCAGAGTTTAGAACCCTATCAAGATGGGCTTTTTCGACGTTCATAATCTTACCCCTAAGTGGAAGGATAGCTTGAATTCTGTTATCTCTTCCGCCCTTGGCAGATCCACCCGCAGAGTTACCTTCGACGATAAATATTTCGTTTTCTCCTATATCTGTAGATTGACAATCTGCAAGTTTGCCCGGAAGAGTTGCTGAATCAAGGATCGATCTCTTACGAGTTAAATCTCTTGCTTTTCTTGCAGCTTCTCTTGCACGCCTACTTGCAAGGGCCTTATCGATTATAGACTTGGCTGGTTTTGGGTTTTCTTCAAGGAAGGCAGATAGATTTTCTGATACATAAGAATCTACCACTCCCCTTACCTCTGAGTTTCCAAGTTTGGATTTGGTTTGACCTTCAAATTGTGGCTCGGAAATTTTTACAGAAATAATGGCTGTAATGCCTTCTCTGATGTCCTCACCTTGAAGGTTATCTTCGTTTTCTTTTATAAAATTATATTTTCTAGCATAGTCATTTACAGTTCTTGTTAAGGATGACCTAAGACCTGAAAGGTGGGTACCGCCTTCTGGTGTTTGAATGTTGTTAGCATAAGATAGGATATTTTCGCTATAGCCGTCTGTATATTGGAAGGCAAACTCTACTTCTACCCCTTCTTGGCTGCCATCAAAATGTGGAACCATATCCATGATTGGATCTTTGTTGCGGTTTAAAAATGTAACAAATTCTGAAATACCGCCGTCAAACTTAAAGGAAGTTTCAAAATCTTCTCTCTTATCTTCAAAGATAATCTCTACTCCCTTGTTTAGGAAGGCCATCTCCCTAAACCTATTTTCAAGTATTGATCTTTCAAAAATAGTTGTATCAAAGATTTCAGCATCTGGTTTGAAGGTGATCTTTGTACCTGTTTCTTTAGTATCTCCTACGATCTCTATGTCTTTTGTGACCTCACCTCTAGCAAATTCCATCCTATAGATGTGGCCGTCTCTTTTGACTTCTGCTATAAGGTATTCAGAAAGAGCATTTACTACTGACACACCTACACCGTGAAGACCACCTGATACCTTGTAGGCGGAGTCATCAAACTTACCTCCTGCGTGAAGGACTGTAAGGACTGTCTCAAGTGTTGATTTGTGTGTGGTTGGGTGCTCTTTGACAGGGATACCTGACCCATCGTCTTCTACGCTTACTACATTGTCTTCTGATATGCTTACCTTTATGTAGTCGCAACGACCGGCTAGGGCCTCGTCCACGGAGTTGTCTACAACTTCGTAGACTAGGTGGTGAAGTCCCCTTGTACTTGTAGAGCCGATATACATACCAGGTCTTAGTCTAACGGGCTCAAGCCCTTCTAAGACCCTAATATTACCGGCATCGTAATTATTTTCTGTCATATTTTTCCTTTCTAATTCTGCCATCCGTGATATAAGAAATCCTATCAGCTGGCACACTTTCCAAACTTTTGGTATTGGTAGCTGTAATTATGGTCTGGTAGTCGGCTAGGTTTTCTAAAAGAAAGAGACTTCTTTTTTCGTCTAGCTCTGAAAATACATCGTCTAATAAAATTACAGCCTTATCTCCACTAATTTCTCTTAAAAGTTTAACTTCTGCAAGCTTTATATTGATAATTGCAGACCTTTGCTGGCCTTGAGATGCGAAAAGTCTGGTGTTTTTGCCATTGATTTTGATTACTATATCATCTCTGTGGATGCCAGCCTGGCTTGTTTTGTATCTTAGGTCCTCATTTCTTTTTTTTACAAATTCCTTGTGATATTCTTCAAGGCTATCTGCTTTTATATCTGGTATATAGTCAATCTCAAGGATTTCAGCCCCATTTGTAAGAGCGGTTTGAAAATCTCTTGCATACTTTTCTACATACTTTACAAATTTTGACCTTGTCTTGTAAATCCTAAAGCCTTCCTTGACCAAGGACTTATCAAAGGCGTCTAATTGTTCGTTAAAATATGAGGACGATTTATTTTTTAGTAGTTTATTTCTAGCAAACAAAATCTTATCATAGTCTTTTCTAGTTTTTTTGTAGGTAAAATCAATAGACGCAATTATCTCGTCCAAAAGATCTCGCCTAAGGTTTGGGCCTTCCTTTATAATAGAAAGGTCTTCTGGCGTAAATAAAACCAGGTTAAAAAGCGATTTAAGATCCTTGTTCCTCTTATATTCTACTTCATTTACAAAAATATTCTTATCTGACCCTTCTACCCTTATCTCAACCTTCTTGAATTGGCGCCCCTTTCTGATAGTGCCTGCTACTTCCATAGATTCCTGGCCAAATTTGATGATATCCTTATCCCTTAATTTCTTAAAGGAAGTGGCATTGGCAAGATAGTAACAAGATTCAAGAAGATTTGTCTTTCCCTGGGCATTATCCCCTATAAAGATATTTATTGAGTCATTAAAAGAAACTGTTTGGTAATAATAATTCCTAAAATTATATAATTTAATATCCTGTATCCACATTATTTGATTATGATTTTTATTCCGTCGAAGATTACTTCATCTCCTGGATGAAGCTTTTTGCCAGCTACAAAACAAGGCTCGTCATTAAGAACGACTCCTTCTTCCCTTATAATAAGCTTGGCAAGGCCTCCTGATGGCACAAGGTCTGTTGCCTTTAGGAGGTCTTTAAGTCTTACTTCTTCACTTTTAAATTCTATTATATCCATTTTTTTACCTTGCAAGTCTAACTGGAAGGACAAGATATGTGTAATCTTCGCCTTCGTGCTTACTCTCTTGTGGATAGATTAGGCATGGATTCAGGCTTGATTTGAAATTTAATTTTATCTTTTCGCTATCGCAAGCCTTGACCCCATCTTGCATATATTTTGCATTGAAGGCTATATCTAGGCCCTCGCCTTCTTGGTCCACTTCTATAACTTCTTTTACATCACCGATTTCAGAATTAGATCTTAAGGTCATGGCCCTATCTTCGATATTAACTCTAATTAGGTTGGCCCTACCTGGATCTGATAAGACTTGAGCCCTGTCTAGAGCTGCTTGTAGGGCGGATTTTTCTACAATAACAGATATTTCTGATATATCGTTTATTATATTTCTGTAATCGATAAAGTTTTTATCTATTACCTTGCATAGCATAGTAGTGTCTTCAGATACAAACATAAGGTCATTTTCATTCCTATATAAAGATGTCTTGTTATCGTCAGAAATAATTCTTGACCATTCTAAGAGAGACCTTTTTGGAATAATGTATTCGGTATTTTCAAAATCTCCTGGATAATCAAGCGCAATCTTCTTTAGGGCTACCCTATAGCCGTCAAGGGCTACCATATTTAGAGAGCCTTCCCTTAGTTCAAAAAGGATACCTGTTAGGGCAAGCTTTGTTTCGTCAAGAGTTGTTGCAAATTCTGTTTGGTTTATGGATCTTTTTAGCTTGTCATTGTCTATAGTTAGGGCCGTATTTTGTGGAACCTTCATATCTTCCTTGTCAAAATATTCAAAGGCAACTAGGTTGAAGTTCGAGCTCTTGCAAGAAATTTTGATTTTTCCGGAATCCAATTCGATTTTTACAAGTTCATCTGGAAGTTTTCTTATAATATTTGTAATCAGATCTGCCTTAACAGCCATAACCCCATCATCTATGATTTTGGCATCTGCTAGGGTTTTGATTGATATTTCTCCATCAAAGGAAGTCAGTGAGAGTCTACCTTCTTCTGTAGAGAAGTATATTAATTCATGGATTTGTATATTGGTTGATTTCGATACTGCCCTATTTGCTATTGAGAGGGCCTTCATTAGTTCTCGTTGCTTAATTTCAAATTTCATAGCGTCTCCTTAACTATTATTTAAACTTAGTAGTATTAGTAGTAGGCTGTGTATAAATGTGGATATCTTTATAAAACTTTTATATTTCAATCTCTTCTTGTGTTTATAACTTTAGGATAAGTCTAGGGATAAATCGCTAGTTTTCCACACTTTGCACAAGAGTTTTTGTACTAAGATCAAAAATATACTTATCAACATACTTATCCACAGGCTTATACACAAATCAGTCCCTTATTTCCTTTATTAGGGCTTCTAGTTCGTTTTTCATATCTTCATCCTCATCGATCATATCGGTAATTTTATCTATACCGTGGATGACTGTTGTATGGTCCCTGTCAAAGGCATTTGCTATGGTGACAAGAGAATCATCGAGAAGCTCTCTTGAAATATACATGGCGATTTGCCTTGGATTTACAATTTCTTTCTTCCTGCTTTTGCCCTTAAGGTCAGCAAGCTTTACATTATATTTATTAGCCACGGCCTGTTGGATATCGGCAATGGTAAGCTTTTTCCTTTTGTTTTTAACCCTTGTGCCTACACCCTTAATTGCATCTTCCATAGATACTTCTATCCTGCCGTCGCTTTTTGCATAGGCAATGGCAGTAGATAGGGCGCCTTCAAGGTCTCTGATATTTGTGTCAATCTCATGGGCTATATAGGAAAGGATTGAATTATCAATTATAGCTCCCAAGTCCTCAAGCTTCTTTTGAAGAATTGCCACCCTTGTTTCATAGTCAGGCCTTGAAATATCTGCTATAATTCCGAAGTTAAACCTTGAAACCAACCTATCTTCTAAGTGTTTGATTTCCCTAGGTGGCTTATCAGATGTGATAACTATTTGCTTGCCTGCATTATATAAGTCGTTAAAGGTATGGAAAAATTCCTCTTGAGTCGCCTCTTTGTTGGCAATAAATTGAATATCATCTATAAGAAGTATATCTGCCGAACGGTACTTTTCCCTAAACTCTTGGTTTTTGTTAGTCCTAAGGGCGGCAATCATCTCGTTTGTAAATTTTTCGCTTGATAAGTACATAACATAGGCATCATCCCTTGCTTCTAGGATTTGGTGGGCTATAGCCTGGATTAAGTGGGTTTTGCCAAGACCGCTTGATCCGTAGATAAAAAGCGGATTATAAACCTTAGATACATCACCCCTAGAGATTGTATCTGCTACAGCCTGGCTAATACCAAGGGCATATTGGTTGGACTTACCCTGGACAAAAGTCTCGAAGACATTGGCTTCTTCAAGTTGTGGCTTTGGAAATGATTTGACCTGGTCAAGCCTCATCTGGCCGTCCCTGTCATAGTTCTTGCCAAGAGTTAGAACTTTTTGGTAATCGTCCCCGTCCTTTGCAACAATTTTTACCTTTAGATTTCCCCCAATTTTAGGTCCTATATTATCAAGGGCTTCTTGGAGTTTGGCCTGCCAAATGCCCTCAAAGATAAAAAGCGTATCCTTCTTTGGAATCTCAAGGTATAAGACTCCGTCATAGAGATTTAGGGGTTTTAGAATACTAATCCATGTATCAAATTGTTGGGAATCGGATACATGCATTTTCATTTCATTTTTTAATTCACTAGTAATGAATTCTAGATTCATAATCTAAGCATTCCTTTCTGAAGTCTTATCCACATATGATTTTTCTTTGTAAATTAAGCTTAGCAATAAAAAATTGGACTTTATCCCCAAAATAGGGATAAGTTGTGGATAAGTTCCTTGTTGATAAAATTTGCCTTGAAATTATAAGATTTATTAGGTGAAAAATGATAAGATCTAAGAAAATTTCCTAGCTTATCCACACTTACAAGACAAAATTCAAGTCAAAATAGAGTTTTACCCTAACTTTTACACATCTTATCTTACCATAATTTAGCCATTATTTCAACTTATCCACAAAATCTTAATAAAAATATGGATAAGTTTTTTAAGAGCTTCAAATATATAAAAAATCCTTTGTTGATATGTGGATAAGTCTGTGTATTTATAAATGATTTGTATATTCTAAAATACATTTTCTCTAAAATTTAAGATTTATCAAAAACTATAATCACAAAAAATAAAAAATATTCACAAGAATTTTTCTCTGGATATTTTGTGGAAAAGAAAAATTCCACAAAGATATCAACATTTAATATTTATACTCAAAAAAGACATAAAAAAGAATAATCATACCTAACAAATCCTAATACTTATGCAAATAAAAAATAAATAATGAAGAAAGCTAGTAATAAGCTATAAAAAGTAGAAATTAATCTTGACAGACAAGCTTATTTTCAATATAATAGTAAGAGTCAAAATTTATTAGGAGGTGTAAAAATGAAAAGAACCTATCAACCAAATAGAAGAAGAAGAAAAAAAGATCATGGTTTTAGAAAAAGAATGTCTTCTCCAGGCGGAAGAAGAGTACTAAAAGCCAGAAGAAAGAAAAATAGAAAAAGACTTTCTGCTTAATCTTTATAGAAGTAATTAATGGAAAAAAGATTAAGCTTAAGGAAAGACGCTGACTTTAAAAAAGTCTACAAAAAAAACTTTGCATGTTATAATAGAGATTTCACAGTCCTTGTTAGAAGAAACGAGCTAGACCATCCACGTTTTGGCTTTTCTATATCGAAAAAAATCGGCAAGGCCCATGATAGAAATCATCTCAAAAGAAAACTTAGAGAGATAACAAGGATAAATTACTCAAGGCTAAACGGCGTTGATATAGTAATAATTCCCAAAAAACATACCACAGAATTTGACTACCAAAAATTAAAATCCTCTCTAGGTCATGCCCTAAATCAAGCATTTAGAAAAAAGAAGATATTTTATGCTAAATAAAGTTTTTATAAAAATGATAAGATTTTATCAAAAATTCATTTCTCCACAATTAGGCCATTCAAAATGCAAATACTACCCTACTTGTTCCAACTATGCCCTAGAAGCATTTAGGAAATACGGGCCAGTTAGAGCTTTTTTTATGTCTTTGTGGAGAATTTTAAGATGCAATCCATTCTCAAAGGGCGGCTACGACCCAGTAAAATGAGATAATACCACAGATTAAAAACGGAGATTATATGTTTAATTTTATAGCGATAATACTCGGTAAGCTAATGAGACTTATCTATGATAACCTAGCAAATAGCTTAACCGAACCAGAATCTATAAGCTTTTATGCTATAGCAATCATAATAATGACCCTGCTTGTAAGTCTAATATCAATACCAGTTACAGTATCAACCCAAAAGCAAGCAGAAAAAACCAGAGCCATCAAACCAAAGATGGACGAAATTCAAAAAAAATACGGCTACGACCAACAAGTTCTTCAACAAAAAATGCAAGAATTCTATAAAGAAGAAGGCGTGGCACCAGGACTTGGCGGATGCTTGCCAATGCTAATTCAACTTTTAGTCCTATTTGGATTATTTAGAATGATGAGAGATACTGGAGTCTACGTATTTCCTGAAGGAATGAGCCACATAAGAACAGACTTCTACTGGATCCCAACCCTACTAGAAGCCGATCCACTATGGTACGGCCTTCCCCTACTCACATCCTTATCACAACTACTCACCACCCTATTTTCAATGAAAACCAACCCACAACAGCAACAAGCAATGGGTGGAATGAATACAATGATGCTAGTCCTACCCCTAGTATTTTTCTTCACATTTAGACAACTACCAGCGGGACTTCCTTTATACTACACCCTATCATCAGTATTCAGACTCATAATAATGGTAGTAATGCATTTGGCAATGAAAGGCAAAAAGGTAGAAGAAAAATGAAAAAATCCCTAACAAAATCAGCTAAAACAGTAGACGAAGCTGTAAAACTTGCCCTAGATGAAATAGGCAAAACTAGAAGCCAAGTCACAGTAGACATAATAGAAGAAGGAAGTGGCGGGTTTTTAGGCCTAATAGGCGGTAAAGACGCAGTAGTAAGAGTATCCTACGACGAAGACCTAGACCGAGTTTTAGAAAACCTAAAAACAGAAATCGAAATCGATAGCCTAAAAGAAGTAGGAAAAGACTACGACGTCAAAAAAAGAAGCGAAGAAATCCAAAAACAAGAAGGCTTAGAAGATAAAGAAGAAAACTCAATCAAAGAAGAAGCCAAAGAATTTGGAGAAAAGGCCAAAGAAAAATTCCACGAAATCGAAGAAACGATAGAAGAGAAAACTGACGAGTTTTTCGAAGACGAAGAAGATACTGAAGATAAAGAAGAAAATATAGAAGAAAACGAAGAGGAAAAGGCAGAACATAGAGACTATGCCCTATCCAAAAAACGTTCAAACATAGACAACTACTACAAGGCAAAAGAACTTCTAGAAGAAATCCTAAGAGCTATGCACTTTGAAAATGTAAGCGTAATAGGAAACCTAGAAGGATCAATCATAAAACTTGAAGCAAAAGTCGACGAAAAAGATACAGGAATCGCAATCGGCAAAGGCGGCCAAAGTCTAGATGCAATTGAATTTATCATAAGAAAAGCAATTGACTCAAGATCTAACAACCTAAGAGTAAATGTAGACATCAACAACTACAAAAGACGCAGAGATGATAAAATCGTAAGGCTAGCAAGAGACACAGCAGAAAAAGTAGCTCAAAGCGGAAAATCATGGAACTTAAGATACATGAACTCCTACGAAAGACGCCTAGCCCACGAAGAAATCAGCAAACACAGAAATGTAGAAAGCCACTCAGAAGGCCGCGAACCACAAAGATACGTAGTAGTAGACTATGTAGGAGAATAAAAAAACAAGAGTACTCGAAAGGGTGCTCTTTTTTTGTGTGGAAAATTATAGGAGGATCTTTACTAAGCGAAAGAGTAAAGTAAATAATAGTAACATTAGATAGAAAGGGCACCTATGAGTCAAGAAGAAAGAGAAAATTTAGCCAAACCATTTTTAAAATGGGCTGGTGGGAAAAGTCAATTATTATATGAAATAAGAAAATTTTATCCTTTTAATGAAGAAATTAATAAATATTGTGAACCCTTTGTTGGAGCAGGAGCAGTTCTATTTGATGTCCTCAATAATTTTGATTTAAAAGAAGTCTATATTAGCGATATTAATAAAGAAGCTATGAATTTATACAAGGTAATCAGAGATGATGTAGATAATTTAATCGAAATATTAGATGGTTTTCAGAAGGAATATCAAGACTTAAATCACGAGCAAAGAAAAATTATTTATTATAGAAATAGAGAAGAATTCAACTTACTAAAATTGTCAAAAAACTCTAATAGTTTAAGAAAAGCAGCATTATTTATATTTTTAAATAAAACGGGTTTTAATGGTCTATACAGAGAAAATATGAGTGGAGAATTCAATGTTCCTATAGGCTCATATAAAAATCCTAAAATATTAGATAAAGAAAATCTAATAAATGTAAATAAAAAGATTCAAAATGTTCAAATAGTTCACGGTGACTATAAAGAATCTGAAAGCTTTATAGATGCAAATACATTTGTATATTTTGATCCGCCATATAGACCTATAAAACCTACGTCAAATTTTACTGCCTATTCAAAAGATAGCTTCAATGACGATGATCAAATTGAATTAGCTGAATTTTTCAAAAAGATGGATCAAAAATCTGCTCATTTATTACTTAGCAATTCAGATCCAAAAAATTATAATTCAGATGATAATTTTTTTGATGATTTGTATAAGGATTTCAATATAAATAGGGTTATGGCAAAGAGATATATAAATTCAAATAAGAATAATAGGGGATTTGTATACGAACTTTTAATAAATAATTTTAGGGAGAATAATGATGAGAGATTTCAACAAATGGCTTTTAACATTTACTAATTTTTTAAGAACATATGAATACTATGTAGACTTTGAAAAGGTCTACAGAAACGCCAATAAATTTAAAGTAGAGCTAAATATATTAAATTCATTAATAGGTTCAGAAGACATTGAGAAAGATTTTTATAATTTGGTGAAAAAATATCCTGAGTGCTTAAAAGCAATACCTATTCTTTTAGCTGTAAGGACAATAGAGATTCATGCTTTTGATGATAATGGAGATTTTATTTATTCCTTTGACAAAGTTAACCAGAGCCCAGAACAGTATATGTATTTCATGAGAGAAACTGGATTGTTTGATTTAATGGAAAATAAAATAACTAGCAATTTATTTGATTATGCTATGGGAGTTGAAACAGGGCTTGATTCTAATGCAAGAAAAAATAGAGGAGGCCATATAATGGAAGATCTAGTTGAAGATTTCATTATAGATGCTGGCTTCATTAGAGATGAAAATTATTTTAAAGAGATGTATGCAAAAGATGTTGAGAGTCAGTGGAATATAAACTTAGGTTCTATAGTAAATGAAGGTAAATCTAGTAAGAGATTTGATTATGTAATTAAAACTGATGAAAATATTTATGCAATTGAAACGAATTTTTACAACAGCGGGGGATCAAAACTCAATGAAACAGCTAGAAGCTATAAAAATATAGCACTTGAAGCTGCAAACATTGAAGGATTTAAATTTGTATGGATAACCGATGGATTTGGATGGAAGTCAGCAAAGAGAAATCTTCAAGAAACTTTTGAATGTATGGACTTAATATTCAATATTAATGATATGAAAGACGGATGTTTGAAAGAGGTAATTATATAAATGGCTAAAATAAAAAAATGGGAACCTGATGATTTTGAATTAGAGATGACAACACATTGGTCATTTCCTAAAAGAGGAAATTGGGCAACTCATGATGCGAAATGGAGAGGAAACTGGTCGCCATATATACCTAGAAATATTCTGTTAAGATATTCAAAAGAAGGAGATTTGGTATTAGATCAGTTTGCTGGTGGAGGCACAACTTTAGTTGAAGCTAAGCTTTTAAACCGAAATATAATTGGTGTAGATGTCAACGATGTAGCCTTAAATAGGTGCAAAGATAAAATAGATTTTAATCTAACTGATAGACCTATGGGAAATGTAAAACTTGTAAAAGGTGATGCTAGAAATCTTGATTTTTTAAATGATGAAAGCATTGACCTAATATGCACTCACCCACCATATGCAGATATTATAAAATATTCTGATGATATAGAAGATGATTTATCTCTTCTAAAAATAGATACTTTTCTCGAAGAGATGAAAAAAGTAGCAGCTGAATCCTATAGAGTACTTAAAAAAGATAAGTTTTGTGCGGTTCTAATGGGTGATACTAGAAAAAATAAGCACATGGTTCATCTTGGATTTGATGTATTGAAAGTTTTTGAAGATGAAGGATTTAAATTAAAAGAATTGATTATAAAGGAACAACACAACACAAGGGCAACAGGATTTTGGAAGCAAAGAAGTATAGATTATAACTTTTTATTGATAGCTCACGAATATTTATTTATTTTAAGAAAATAAACAAGGCAGTAGGTACGAACTACTGCCTTGTTTTTTGATCCTATGGAGAATCATACTCTATCTATTCCTTGACTTTAATCAAGGATACAATTATTTTATCAAAATATATCAAATTTTTCAACGTGGAGGTCATCTTCTAGGTAGTTTATGAAGTTTGTAAGCTCCTCTTGGTCTTTGGGGTAGATGTTGAAGTTTAGGATGAATTTTTCGTCCTTAAATCTTAGGTTGTAGCCTTTTTTGTGGAGGTTGTTTTCTTCTACATAAGTTTCGATTTTGCTTACTATATTTGAGCTTTTGGATTCAATTAGGGCTGTGTATTGGGTGTGTTTTTGGAAAATTTCCTTTGGGAACATATATGATTGGAAAAACACTATAAAACTTGTGGCGATGACGCCTAGAAAATACATGCCAGATCCAAAGGCCATGCCGATTATTGACGTAGTCCAGATGCCTGCTGCGGTTGTAAGTCCTGTGACTCCGTTGTTTTTTACGAAAATCACCCCAGCTCCCAGGAAACCTACTCCGGATACGATTTGGGCAGCAACCCTTGCCGCATCGTAGTGGTCCACATCATAAAATCCGTATTTTGAGATTATCATTGCAAGGCATGCTCCCAGGCAAACAACCGTGTGGGTCCTCATCCCTGCAGATTTGTTTTTGTTTTCTCTCTCAGATCCTATGATAAATCCTGCTAAAAGGGCCATGGTCATCCTAAGTAGCAAGTAGAGATTAAAAGTATCAAATTTCCCCATATCTTCCTCTCCTATTTTTATATTGGTTTTCTAATTATATAGGATAAGAGATTTTATGTCAAAAATCTCTTTTTTTCAAAGAAAAAAGCGAACTTTTTATCCGCTTTATGCCCTTCCTTCGTACCTATTTAATCGATTTATTATTTCAACTATTTCCATGGCTTGGTCCTTGTTTTGGCTAAATACTTGGGCTAGTTTCCCTATAGATTTGAAGGGGTCTTTTTGTATTTCTCCTAATTCCAAGTATCCGTTTTTCTCAAAATAAGCCATGATTGTCTTGATAAAGAGGGCTTGTTGGTTGTTTAATTCGTATTTATCGAAGATTTCTTCGAAATTTTCTCTGATTTTCTTCTTATCAAGACCAACTAAACCTCTTAGGATTTTGTAGATGGAGTTTTCTCCGTAGATTTTTATATAATCTTCCTTGGTGCCAAGGTCTTGCCAGAGAATTTTCTCTAGCTTCTTGAAGTCTCTTTCATCAAGGTCTTCGTTGGTGTAAATTTTTTGTAGGACCTCATCGTCATGGGCCTTTTCCTTTATATAGTCTTCAAGTTTTTTATCATATGGCCTTAGGTCTACAACATTTATACTTGGAGTAGTTGGCTCATGGGCTTCTAAATCATCTGTGAAATTTGAATAATATTTTTCCTGAGCGACTCTTTCTAAGAGAGGGATTAAGTCTCTTAGGTTTTTCCTCAAATCTTCTATTATTAATATATCAAGCTTGTCTTTAAATTCTGGCTCGAGAATTTGATTTATATAGTCGATTTTTTCCCTAACTTTTTTTACATTTGCCTTATGAGATAAGCCTTCTGCCGTAGTTACAAGCATCCTAAATCTGTTTGGATGGACTGCTCCTGTGATAAGGTCAAGCTCTATTTTTAGCATGTTTAGGTCAAAAAGCTGGCTTAATTCGTGGCTTTTTTCCTTTATTATTAGGTCGGAAATGTGGTCGTTTATGTTTTTATAGTCAACTGGCTCGATACTTTCAAAAGCTTCTTTATTTCTGTATCTTATAACATATTCACGGTTCATTATCACATCATATGCCCTGTCATCAAGACCTCTTATTTTCTTTAGACAATCTTTAACAAGTTCAGCTCTGTAGGACTGATAGGACTCATCCTTGTAATTTTCATCTTGTAGGTACATAATTAGCTGGACTCTGGTGTTGAAAATATTGGCTGTGAGGGATTTTTGAACTTTTGCTTCAGCCTTTTGTTCACCTCCGCCAAATCTTTCGAAATTGCCACCGTAGTCAAAGATTAGAAAGTGGGTCTTATCTCTGCCCGGCCCAAAGAGGTCTGGACAAAGCCTTGTGCCTCTTCCGATCATTTGCGAGAACATTATCTTAGAATACAAATCCTTAAAGAAAACTAAATTGACAACTTCCGGCACATCTATACCCGTATCCAGCATATTCACAGAAATTGCAATCTGTGGGAGCTCTTCTTTGACAGAAAACCTGTCAATCAAGTCCTGGGCATAGTTTATATCGTAGGTAATGACCCTGGCGTAGTCTGGTCCTTTTTCTGGATAGAGAATATCAAATCTTTCCTTGATAAAGTTGGCATGGGTTTGGTTTTTGGCAAAGACAATGGTCTTTCCTATATCATCGCCTGTTCCGGTTTTGATGCCTTCTTTCATAAAATGTCTGATGACCTTATCAACCGTATCAATATTAAATAGCCAATTATTAAAGGCAGAACCAGCCACATCAGAATCCTTGGCATCTTCTCCAAAAATCTTTTCGAATTCTTCTTTTTCTTCTTGATCAAGTTCCTTATAGCTAAGCCCACTTGTAGGTAGTTTTAGCCTTGCTTCTATGGCATAATAATTTACCAGGTAATGGCTTGCTATAGCCTCTTCTAGGCTGTAGGCATAGGTTGGGACTTGGTTTTCAAGATTAAAAACGTCATAGGTATTTTTGTCTATATCATCACGAGGAGTGGCGGTTAGGCCTACAATTCTCGCATCAAAATAATCGAAAATCGCCTTATATTTCTGGTAAATCGACCTGTGGGCCTCATCGATTATTATTAGGTCAAAATAGCCAACCGTAAAGACCCTGTCACCTTTTTCGTCGACCATATCGTCGATAGAATTGATCATGGTCTGGTAGGTCGAAAAAACCATCCTAGAATCTTTTATAAATTCAGCCTTGTTTCTCTTAGCTTCTGTAAGGCTTGCCACAGAGAGACTTGGCAAAAGTTTGGCAAAATTTTTCTTGGCTTGGTTTACAAGGGCGGTCCTATCTGCCAAAAACAAAACATTCTTGGCCCAATTTGCCTTGGTCAAAATATCAACAATAGAAATAGCCGTCCTGGTCTTTCCTGTACCTGTTGCCATAACCAGAAGTACTGCCCTTCTTTTATCCCTAAAGGAATCGATACTTGCCCTTATGGCTTCTTTTTGATAGGTCCTGCCGGCAATATTTGGGTCAATACTATAGGAAGTCAGACTATCTGCAATAGACCTCCTATCCATAAGTCTTTGCAAATCTTCCTGGCTATAAAAACCTGACACCTTCCTCTGGCCGTCGTCATCTACAAAATATGTAGTAAAACCATTGGTAAAGAAATAGAAAGGACTCCTGCCGTATTGTTTTTCTAGGCAAGATGCGTAGAGTTTTGCCTGGTGAGAGCCAACTCTTGGGTCCTTTTGGGTTTTCTTAGCCTCCACAACCGCAAGGGGCTTGCCGTCTTTGCCGTATAGAACATAATCAGCAAAACCGTCGCCAGATTCTGTTGGCATACCCTTCACAGGGACTTCTGCCAAGAGGTTTTCCCCCATGACCCAGCCTGCAAGCTCAAGGTCCAGGTCGATAAATTCTTTTCGGGTCTGAGCTTCTGTGTAAGGATCAACCCTGTAGGTCCTTGTTGGATCGGTCTTGGCTTCTTCCTTATTCTTTTCAATCTCGTCTTGGATCTTATCCGAAGTATCTTCCCTCTCCTCGGAAAGAGTTTTGTCATTTTTGACCTGGTACTTATCCTCAAGGCCACGAGCTTCTTTTTGGCTCATGAAATCCTTAAGGTCATCTGTTGTAGGGACCTTGTCTTCGTCAAAATATCTCTTCTCGTAGCCGGCCTCTCCATAGGCGCACTCTATGAAATCGACAAAATCAAAAAGTGCCCTCAGAATGGTCATAGCCTTTAACTTTGAAATTGTTCCGCCACCGTGAATGGCTTTGTTGCCAAGCTTTCTAATCAAATGGAGAAAATCCAAAAGCTCAGGATTATCGAGATTGTCCACAAAATCTGGATTTGCCATCATATCCATAAGGCTATCGCCATAGAGAGGCAGACTAATAGACTTATCCACCTTGTAGATCCACTTGATAATAAGCTCCATGGCCCTGCGGCTAGCCGCAACGGCTGACACGGTAGAAATAAGCATGGACCTTTCGGCCTCCACACAGGCAGATGCAAAGTCATCATAGTATGAATTTTGTAATAAGAAATCAAAGTTGCCTGCCATAAGTCCTCCTTACATAGTCATAGACCCATCAAAGGCATCCTGCATCAAAGAATCAAAGAGATTAGTCAAGTCTTCTAGGGAAGCATTTAGAATTTGCTTTTGCTTTTCGATTTTTTCAACAAAGGCTGCGAATTGGTTTTGTTTTTCTATATCAATTATTGGTACTTTAATATTTTTTAAATTCCTTATAGGTAATTGTGGCTGTGCACTTCCACTCATTCCAGAGTTTAGAACATGTGTATTTCTAATGATTTCCTGAAAATATATAGGATTTATATTAATCTTCTTTCGCAATATTACCATTCCTGAATTTATTCTAATATTCTCAAAATCTACAGAATAATCATAATAAGCTATATTTCCAACAGTTCCACGAGTAGTTAATATAATATCTCCTCTTTTTAACTTTCCTTTTCTTAGAAGTTCATCTCTTTCTTTGCTAATAAATTCTAAATCATCAAATTTGAAACCGTTTAAAGTAACATTCTTAGCATTTAGGAATAGACAATATCCTTCTTTTAACAAATCATCTCTTTTAGGATAGTTTTTTCCTCTGTCACCATCAATAAATTCAAAAATATGATCTAATAGTATATTTTTTATTTCATACTCATTTATAAATTGAAAAAATGTACTTTTAATCAAGTCGTCCAAGGCCTGGATTTGGTCCTGGCGGGTTTGGATTATGTTTTTTAATTTATCTAACTTATAGACTGTACTATTTTGAATATCTATTTGAGGTATTTTTACTTTTGTATTTTTTAAATAATCATTCAATTTCAAATTGATTATTCCAGTTGTTTTATTTTGATATTTTAATACAACTCCAATTTTATGAAAATAATACATCATATAAAAAATATACTTTGAATTAAAATCACCTTTTGTTCTCAATATGGCGGTGAAGTTATTTGTAAAATAATTTTCGTTATTAATATCAAAATATACGACTCTACCAACTGGTGTTTTAGGTGTTCCACCAGATTTTTCTATAATAATATCTCCGTTTTTTAAGAGTTTATTTTTCTTCTTTAAAATATCTATATCACGGTAGGCTAAATTATCGTAATCTATTTCTCCGCTATTAGTAAAATTTGTAGTTCTAATTACAGGATGGCCTTTCTCATCATTTTTTACTTCTTTTCCCCATTCTCCAGACAAAGGTTTTAGAAATATATCTTTCAGATAAAGTTTGTCCATCACATATCACCCAGCATTGCTTTTAAATCTTTCATTCCCTCAGCAAAGTCCTTTTCCATTTCTTCTATCCTTTTTATTATGACTTCTGGGGCGTCGTAGGTGATTTTTTCGTATTCTATTTCCTTATACTTGTTGATTGATAGGTCGTAGTCGTTTTGGGCGATTTCTTCCTTATCTACCATAAAGGACTTGCCTGTCCTTGGCTTGTCTATCTGGTCTTCGAGATTGGCAAAGCATTCTATGATGTCTGGGATGTCATTTTTTTCGATTGGGTTTCTGTTGTCATTTAGGCTGTAGCCGTCGTTTTCCATATCGTAGAACCAAACCTTGTCGGTTCCGCCTATGCCAGTTTTGTTGAAGATTAAGATCCCTGTTGATACTCCTGTATAGGGCTTAAATACTCCGGATGGCATGGAGATGACTCCCTTTAGCTCGTGGTTTTCGATTAAATTTTCTCTCAAGGTTTTGTGGGCCTTGCTTGCTCCAAATAATACTCCGTCAGGTACAATTACCGCTGCTCTACCGCCTGGTTTGAGCATTTTGAGGAAGAGGTCTACAAAGAGGAGCTCGGTCTTTTTGGTTTTGATACTTGCTATTATGTCGGCTGATACTGATTCGTAGTCGAGAGATCCTTTGAAGGGAGGATTCGCCAGAATTAGGCTATACTTATCCCTTTCCCCATTGTCATCAGAAAGCGAGTCCCTGTAGGCTATGTCAGGATTTTCTACAGAGTGGACCATCATGTTCATGGCAGAGATCCTTAGCATGGTTGTGTCCATGTCAAAGCCGTGGAACATCTCATTGTGGAAATGATTTGCCTTTTTCGGATCGAAAAATAAGTCGGGATCATTTTCTCTTAGATATTCGCTTGCAGCGACCAAAAATCCAGATGTGCCGCAAGCTGGGTCTGCGATTACATCTCCTGCTTCAGGCTTTGTGAGGGCCACCATCATTTTTATGATGTGCCTTGGGGTACGGAACTGGCCGTTGGTGCCGGATGTGGCAAGTTTTGAGAGGAGGTATTCGTAGATGTCTCCCTTGATGTCGTTATCTTCTGTTGGCAGGTCATCTATGGCTGTGACTACCTTTTGCAAAGTCTGGGCCTTGTTGATGTTGAAGGTGGCATCTTTCATGTATTTGGAAAAGGCTGCGTCTTCGTCATCTCCCTTGAGATTTTTTATAAAAGGGAAAATCTCTGTTTGCATGAGCTTAAACATATGGCTAGCATCGCCAATATTTTTGAAGACGTGCCAGCGGTATTCTGGCTTATCTTTTGGGAATATTGATTCGTAAGGAAGTCCTAAAAGGCTTGAGTCTTCCTCTTTGGCAAGCTCTGCCTCATCGAGTAGTTTCTTTTAATGTTTGTTGTTTATTTGTGATATTTTTAGAAGTTTCTTTGTTTATAATTCTTTTAATATGGT
>CAUPHU010000011.1:0-20707 GCA_963511095.1 uncultured Anaerococcus sp.
GAAGGTGAAGATGCTACAAGTGAAGCTGAGACAGAAAGCGGCCAAACACCTGTAGAAAAACTTGAAGACGCAATCTTCAACAACAGAGTTCAAGCAAGGGCTGCTGAAATCCTTCTAGAAGAAACATCAGAAAATCTTTCTGAAGAGATGAAAGCAAGACTTACAGAACTTGTAGAAAGATCAAACGAGATAATCGAAAAATCAGAAAAATTACTTGAAGATTATAAAGCACAAAATTAATAAAAAGTTAGAGACTTGCTTGGCAAGTCTTTTTCTTTTAAAATATGCTAAAAAGGGTATATTATAGTAAAGAACTATGTAAAAAATAGGAAGGTAAGATATGAAAATTAAAAATTTTAGAAAAATAATCCTAGCTCTTGCTCTTGGAGCAGTAGCAGTTGGACCAAATGTAGAAAAATCATATGCTACAGAATCAACAAGAGCAGAATTAAATTACTATGAAGTTTACGATAATTTCCAAAAGGCTATCAAAGATGCTAGAGCTATCAAAAATAGCTATAAATATATAAATGCTGGCTATTATAGCCAAAGATCTTTAGATAGGGCCCTAAGCGAAGCCGAATTATTAGATTCAAGAGTAAGCAGATATGTAATAAGTGATACTGCAAAAACTAATATGGCTATAGTGACTGGAGATATCAAGTATTCTCTAGATCTTTTAAACGGTGAAAAAGCAACACTAAAGGATATCAAAGACCTACTAGACAAACACTACGAATTTATCGACAGTCAAGCATTCAAAAGTGCAACAATCAAGGCTCAAAGAGAATACCTAGACGCTTATGACAATGCAAACAGATATTATATCCTTAACAGATATGACGAAGACATCATTTCAAAATCAAAAGTAGATGAATACGCAAATAAGCTTAAGAAAGCAAAGGCAAATATAGAAGATGCCTATGCTCCAGTTGTAAACAAGACAGCTCTTAAGGAAGAGATTTTAATTTCAAGCAAGTTAAGAGATGATGCTGACAAATATACAGAAAAAAGCTTCGAGACCTTCAAAGCAGCCCTAAGACTTGCTGAAACAAGCGTAGAAGATAAGTCTAACATCAAGACTGCTAGCGAATACAAGGAAATCGCAGACACACTCAAATCTGCAAGACTTGCCCTTGTTGAAAAAGAAGTCAAAAACGAAAGATTAGAAAATGCTGTAAAAAAATTAGAAGAAGCAATAGACAGAAATAAGATTGCTGTTAAATCAGGGGAAACTCTATTAGAAATTGCACCTAAAACAGTAGCACCAGTTAAGGATAAACTAAATACTTTAATTAAAAAGGCTAGAGAAGTGATAAAAGATTCTGAAGATTTATTATATAGAATAAAAGGGATTAAGGGATAAGAATGTTTAAGAATATCAAGAAAATTGCTCTTTCAGTCCTAGTAGCAAACTTTGCATTTTTGGGTCTTGCCCAGACAAATGTGAATACAAGCTACGCTGCAGAAGAGCCACTTACAAAAGATTATCAAAAACAAAAGTCTCAGCTATCCTATGCTATTGCTGACAGGGCGGTAGTAGTAAGCACAGAAGCCTACAACTCCTATGCATCAGAGGATGCAAAGGCTGCCTACGAAAAGGCTGTAGCTAATGGACAGATGGTCTTAGAGAAAGGCGATGCTGCAACTTTTGAAGAGCTTGCAGTTGCCACAGCAAATATAAATCAAGCTAAGTCTGTTGTTTGGAAAGATGTAGATAGGCTAATTAAAATCGACAGATTAAGACTTGCTGTTGAAGACAATAAGGCTAGTGTAAAATCAGCTAAGTTTCTATTAGAAAGTGCACCAAATACAGTAGCGAGAGTAAGGGGCAAACTAATTGAAAAAATCAAAAAAGCTGAATCTGTAATTCAAAAATCAGAGGATATACTTTCGAGAATTTAATTAATGATGAGGTATAATGAAAAATAAAATTTTATTAATTCTTGCCTTTTGCTTGCTAATAGGTTCTACAACAAGCTATGCTTCGAACCAAGAATTGGAACAGAAAGTATTAGCTATAGACACTGACAAGCAGTTGGAAAACTTATCCAAGGCTAAGAATTTATTAAAAACAAAGAAAATTTCTAAGGCTAAAAGAGATGACTTAGAAAAGAAGATAAAGAGAAACGAAGAAAACATAGAAAAAATAATCAAATACCAAGAGATATTTAGGGACAATATTAGAATTAGGGACCAAATTAGGCCACACCTACAAAATAGGAACAGCTACTTTAGCATCGATATAGGAAAAGTCACCACAAACAAGAATATATCCGACCTGTTTTTGGACGTGGCAAAAGAAGAAGACTACTTTTTCTATGGCCAATACGGATCGGCCAAGGTCGATACATCCTACAACCCAGCAAAATCAAGTAAAGACAAGACTTTTATCGAAAAGGCAAGCTTTGACGTGAGATACAGGGTAGATCTCGAAACAGAATTTGCGGTCAACTCCTTTGTCAAAAACTGGGTAGCAGAAAATATTGACCCAAGTCTTACAGAATACGCCAAGGTAAAGAAAATCCATGATTTCATAGTCAAGAAAAACTTCTACACCAAAGGCGATAGCCAGGAAAAAAGCGGCGGGGTATCAATCTACCACCCAGCCTCAATCCTATTTGGAAATGGAGGAGTCTGCAACGCCTACGCCACACTCTTTGATCTGATGAGCAAGGAAGCGGGACTTAAAAGCCAAATAGTCACAGGCAAATCTCTAAAAAACGGCGAAGACCACATGTGGAACATGGTAGAAATCCTAGGCAGCTGGTATCACATAGACACCACCTGGGACGACCCAATAATAAACTTCAGCCAAGGAAATGTAGAAAACATAGGAGACTTTGTAATCTACGATTATTTCCTAAAATCTGACGAAGAAATCAAAAAAACAAGAACAATAAACGAAACAAAACCACGCCCACAAGCAAAATCAAACTTCCCAACCAGCCCTCAAAACACAAGAATTGAGGAGATAGATGGTAAGTTTTATGTGGTAGAATAATAGTATCCCCATCCAAGATTAATGGTAGCACAAATTTGGTAGGCCAAATTTGTGCGGTCTACATTATTTTTCAAGCACCATAGGTGCGAGGAAAAATATATGTAGAACCTTATGTAATTTTGAGACAGCCCGTCCGGCTCGTAGAGGACAGAATGCGACGAAAAGGAGTATTCGTTGAAAAAGATTACGTTCTTTACCCCATCAAAGATGGGGGTATTTTTATTTGGGAGGTGTCCAAGATAAAAGAATTTTTCTTATCTTATATAATTTTAATCTTTATTTTTAGAATATTTATTTTATTTACAATTGAATCTTCGTATCTGGGAGAACCCCAAGGGGGCTTTCCGCATGCCCCCTAATCGGGTTCTCCCAGGCCCTCTTTCCGTTACACCCCCGGGGCGGCTCCTTAGCGGAGTGCAAAAGCTGATGCTTTCCTTTCAGAAAGCTATTATTAGTAAGGATAATCACTTCGTATATATTTACGTATATCCTCATAGATTTCTAATCTTCGGTCACCTAAAAATCGAAAACTCGCTACGCTCAGACAGTTCGATTTTCTTAACGTTGCCCTTGATTAGAAATCATTTGCCGATATAGTGGAGAATTGATTTCGAGGTTTGAGTTTACTAGGCTCGTATGTCTTTGTCAAAAACTGCTTGTTGAAGGTTTGTTTGATTTTGAATGTATGTCGACTCCCATACCATATTAATTATATTGACATGGCCAGAGATTTCTCCATGCGAGAGAAAGCTCTCTCAGTCTGCTCTGCATCAGTCCTTCCCTCCATTTCTTTTCAGAAATGGGGATAGGGCTTCAGAGACGTGGGGTTGGTGGTTCTTAATGTTTTTTAGGTTTTAAATTATACTTATTATCGATTTTATTATTATTTATTATAAGATTAAATAAATACTATGAGATTTAAATTGGAACATCTACCCTCGTTTCGACTAAGCGAAGCGCACGGAGAAATCTCCTACGTACACCTAAAATCAGGCACTTGCCATACATTCGGCATTATTTACGGAAAAAATTATCACAAGCAAAAAACACCCAAATTCCTATTTTCTAAATAGTCTTTTGGGTGTTTTCTATTACCATTAGCAATATTTTCCTCCAGACGCTCTTATTCATCGCATCTTACAGAAAAAATTGCATAAGGTTCTTCATATATTTTCCTGCGCACTTTCAGTGCTTGTAAAATATTGAAGACCGTAAAAACTTTGCTCATGAAGCCCTATCCCCGTTTCTTTTCAGAAACGGTTGGAAGGTCTGATGCTTTAGCGCAAAGTTTTTACTACCATTATATACGGTGGATTGTTTGGCCTATTTTGGTAGGCTAGTTTCATTACGGCGTATTTTTTTTGAATCGATTTGTGTTAGAAATTTTTCTAATTCTTCACTTTCAATCTTGCCAGCTGGGTGGCCGGGGTAGATTGTGATGATTATTAGGCCGCTTGGATTCATGAGGGTCAAGATTTTTTCTAGGCTTTTTATGGTTGTCTTGTACTTTGTTGTGATTTCCTTATCGCCGCCTGGTAGGTAGCCTAGGTTATAGACAACTAGGTCTAGGCCTTCATTTATATATTGGTCGACTTGGTCGTGGCTTTTTAAATGAAAGATAAATCTCGGGTCTTCTCCTATTAGCTTTTTAGATTCAACTTCCGCTTCTTTTTGTATATCAAAACCGTAGAGCCTTTCGACCCCTGTATTTTCTAGTATATATTTGCTGTCATTGCCCTTGCCTACTGTCATGTCTGCGGCAATTTTTGCATCTTTTTTTGTATCTATTATTATTTTGAGTAGGTCTGTGACTCTCATTCCCATTAGTAGGACCTCAGATTTTTGATGTCTTTGCCGTCTATTTTTTTGAAAAAGTCTGATTGGCTTTGGCTTTCTTTTCTAATTGGCATGCCCATCCTGTGCATTTCGTTGAGTTTGAAGATCATGAGGTTGACGTTGACGTCGTGAAGGCTTGCTAGCTCTGCATAGGTGTAGCCTTCTATAATATCGTCCATCAGTTTTTTCTCGTCTAGGAGGAGGTGGGCTGCGAAGATGTTTGCTTCTAGCTCCATTTCACTTGTGATGTCAAAGATTTCGTATTCTACCATTGCAGTAGCAGCCTGGCTTTGGTGGTAGATATCGTGACCCAGTTCGTGGGCGAAGACCATGGTCTGGATCCTGTAGTCCACATTTGGATTGTAGATTACAAAACGACTGTCTCTTATTATTTTGTACATACCCAAAAGCTTTGTGTCTTCTTTGAAGGCAAGCAGGTGGACACCACGTTCTTCTAGGATGATTCTCGGGTCGCGGCTTTGGTGGTTTTTTATTAAATCTTTGACGTCCTCATAGATCTGATCATATGAGATGGTCATTATTTAGTTTTCCTTAATTTTTTGCTGTCTTGCCTGGCTATATAGTAGGCTTCGGAGATGGCATCTAGGATGGCCCTCTTGTCGCTTTCAGGAATTTCGCCCCCTGCCATGAGGCCAATTACTCCGTCTACAAGCTCTTCTGCTTCCTTGCCAGCCTTGATTCCGTATCTTTCACGGGTGGTGAGGATGAAGTCTTCCTCGTCTGTGACAAGGTAGTCGTGGCTGGTGTCTAGGGCCTCTGCCAAGAGGTCGTAGGTCTTCCTATATCTAGGTTTGGAAAGACCCAGCTCGTATCGAGATATTGTTTTTAGGGATACCTCTGTCATTTCAGCTAGTTCTTGTTGGGTTAGTTTCTTTTCTTCTCTTAGACTTTTTAATTTGCTTGCAAAACTCATAATGCTCCTCATTTTCTTTTTTTATATGTTTAATTACATTGAACTTATATCTTTCTTAGTTCAATATTCTTGTATATTTTGAACTAAGGAATTTTTTTGACTGATTATTAAAAAATTGCCTTGACAAAAGACATTTAACGTCTTATAATTGTATCAAAGTCATTCATTGTCTTAATTATACATTAAGAGTCTTGATTTATCAAGTGATTTTAAGATAGATAAGGAGAAATTATGAGAAGAATCATCCTACATTCAGATATGAACGCCTGCTACGCCTCAATTGAGGCCAAGCTTAACCCAAGTCTAAGGGGAAAGCCTATGGCAGTGGCGGGCAATCCTAAAAATAGAAACGGAATAATCCTTGCGAAAAGCCAGGAAGCAAAGGAAATGGGAGTGGCAACCGGTATGCCTATTTGGGAGGCCCTAACAAAGTGCAGGGACCTCATCCTTGTGCCGCCCCAATACGACCAGTATCTCAACCACTCAAAAATGGCCAAGAAAATCTACTACGATTATACCAATCAGGTCGAGTCTTTCGGCCTTGACGAGTGCTTCCTAGATGTGAGTGGATCTACCAAGCTTTTCGGATCTGGTCTTGATATTGCCCAGGAGATTTCTAGGAGAATGAAGGAAGAAGTTGGTCTTACAGTGTCTATCGGAGTTTCCTTTAATAAGTCCTTTGCCAAGCTGGGTTCTGACATGAAAAAGCCTGATGCCATAACTGTTATAGACGAAAATAATTGGAAAGATAAGGTTTGGCCGCAAAAGGCTGAGGCCTTGGTCGGTATCGGCAGGGCCACAAAGAAAAAACTAAACCGCATTGGCCTTTATACCTTAGGCGATGTTGCAAATGCTCCGGTAAGCCTTATGGAAAATCTTTTGGGCATCAACGGTATCTATCTTTGGACCTATGCCAACGGCGAAGACAGACGTCCGGTTGTGGATATAAACCATAAGGACATCATAAAAACCATCGGGAATTCTTCAACTTGTAGGAAGGATTTGGTAAATAAGGGAGAGGTCAAAAACGTCCTCCAAGAGCTATCCTTTTCTGTTTCAAGAAGGCTTAGAGAAGCCAATCTTGAAGCCAATGGAGTGGAAATTTTCATAAGGGATAATGAGCTTTTTTCTGAGATTTTTAGAAAAGACCTTAAACTTGCGACCCAGTCATCAATCACCCTTGCCGATGTTGGTTTTGAGCTTTTTTGCGAAAAATATGACTGGCACCTGCCAATAAGGGCGGTCGGAATCAGGGCGACAAATTTAAAGCCCCTAGGCTTTGGGAGCCAGCTCGATGTCTTTATGGAATGCGACAAATATTTTAAGGAGGAATCTTGCGATAAGGCAATTTACGAAATCAGGAAAAAATACGGCAAAGAAGCCATTTCCTTTGCTGCCCTCAAAAGAGACATCAAACTTCCAAAGGAAATCAACGAAATAATCACCCTGCCAGCAAGACACTTCAATTCTTAAGAAGATACTCTAATTTTTGGGTATGAATATAAGAAGAAGATAAAAAGATTGGAGAAAATTATGACAGAAAAAATATTAGATTTACTAGGAAATTTTTTGAAAAATAACGGAATTGAAGGCCTTGACCTAAAAAATATCACAGAAGACTTGCCTGTTGACGAAATTATGAGAATGCTAGAGGGAAAGGACGAGTATGTTGTCAAAAAATCTGGCCGTCTTCAAAAATATAACGAAGATAAGATTTCAAGATCAATCAAAAACGCAGCCGACAGGGCGGGCATGCCACTTAACTCATCAGATGTTTCAATAATCCTAAAAGACATTTCAAATAGGCTATTTTTTGGAGATGACAAAAGGGTCACAAAGACCACAGAAGTTAGAGATATAGTAATCGAAATCCTTAAAAAAGACGGCTATTCAAAAATCAGTGACGTCTATGAAACCTACGCAAATAATCAAAACTAATGCTAATCAAAATAGTAGCCGTAGGCAAAATCAAAGAAAAATTCTATAAGGACGCCATTGGAGAATATGAAAAGAGAATGAAGGCCTACAACAAGGTCAAAATCGTGGAAGTAGCCGACGAAAAGGCCCCAGAAACCCTATCTGATAAGGAAGTCGAAATGGTAAAAGATTCTGAAGGGGAAAGGATTTTGTCCAAAATAAAAGACGACGCCTTCGTCGTAACCTTAGAAATAAAGGGTAAAGACCTTGATTCCATCAAATTTGCAAAGCTAATCCAAGATGAAATGTTAGACGGATTCGGAAGAGATATGGTCTTTGTAATAGGCGGGTCAAACGGACTAGGAGACAATGTCCTAAAAAGATCCAACTACCGCCTATCCTTCGGCAAAATGACCTACCCCCACCAGCTAATGAGGGTAATCCTAATGGAACAGATTTATAGGGCCTACAGGATAATAAATAAGGAGCCGTACCATAAGTAGGTGGGGCTTGCATCCTTGATGCAGGTAAAGTATTTAGGCTTTAATTTTAATTTTATTTTAGTATTATAGATTTTTATTCTATTTACAGTTGAATCTTCGTTCAAAGGGGAGGCCCAAGGACCCTTCCGCATGGGTCCTCACCCGCCTCCCCTTATACCCCTCTCGGCTACACCCCACAAGCGGCTCCTTAGCGGAGTGCGGAAAATGTTGCTTGCCTAATCGGCAAGCTTTTTTATTAGAGAGAATAGCTTCGTATTATTTGTTTTATGTCCATACAGATTTCTAATCATCGTAGCCCTAAAAATCGAAAACTCGGCAAATGCCTCAAACAGTTCGATTTTTTTAACGGGCATCTTGATTAGAAATCTTTGCCCGATAGAAGGGAGAATTGGTCTCGAAGTTCTGGAATGTAGCTGGGCTCGTTTGGCTTTCGCCAAACATTGCTAAATTCGGAAAATTTAATTCAAAAAATCCCGATGTAAGAGCGAACTCCATTCAGGGAGAACTATAGAGACCTCTCGTCGCTTACTCCTCGAGGTGGGAGTCTTCTATCCGAACTAGTTTCCAAAGTTTGAGAGTATATTTATATAAAAATAAAATAAATTCCCCGAAACCAACTCAGATTACCCTCGTCTCGACTAAGCGCAGCGCATGGAGAGACCTACTACGTACACTCCAAGCTAGCTCTTTTCATACATTCGGGAGACTTGTATATAAAAATTCCCCAACAAACCCACCCAAATAAAAGTCCCAGCCGGACTCCTATTTCGAGCCTTGGCTGGGGTTTATTTTTATTTTTATTTAATTTCTCTTGTAAAATCACAAATATCCACAAAAACAGGCATACCATTTTCAAATGTTTGAGCCACCTCTCCTTGTATAAGTGGGAGGGCGTATTTATGGATGTTTTTTTCTAGGGTTTTCATGTCTTTGAGCCATTCTTGAGGGATTTTCATTTCCTTGTTGGCGATTTCATCTGGTCTTACTTCTGTGTAGTAGACTTCGTACTCTTCGCTGTCTTTTCTTCTTAGGACTGGGACTAGGTTTGTATTTTCAATCCCTATTTCTACTGCCTTGTAGCCTAGATTGTAGGCTTCCTTTGAGTCGGTTTCTGAAATAATTATATTTGATCTTTGGGCAATATTTAGCTCGACTGCCCTTGATTTGATATTAAGTCTGTCTCTAACAAGGTCTGCAAGCCTTTGGCCCACGCCTGATACTACCGGGTGGTTGAAGCCGTCTTTTGTGTTGGCGAAGACTTCTTCAGATAGGACACCGTCCACATCCCTAAAGCCTTCGGCTATCACAACTAAGAGGTTTTTCTCACTCTTTAGGGCATTTTTTATATCTTTTAAGATTTCATCTATCGAAGACTCATCTTCTGGGACATATATCAGATTTACCAAATCTTTTTTGTAACCATAATTGGCAAGGAGACTTGAAGCTGCAAGCCAACCAGCGTGTCGACCCATGATTTCAACGAAGGTCACACTTTCTAGGTCATAAATATCTACGTCACACCTTAGAGCTCTCAAGGTCTGGGTGATATATTTAGCGCTTGAAGGAAAACCTGGAGAGTGGTCCATGCCTTCGAGGTCGTTGTCGATTGTCTTTGGGCAGCCAATCACATTGATTCCCTCAATGTTTTTGTATTCTATGTATTTGTTAAGCTTAGTGACTGTATCCATGGAGTCATTTCCACCGATATAGACGAAAAGCGATATCTCATTTTTAGCGAGATTTTCAAAAATTTTCTCATAAATTGGGCTATCAAGGTCATAATCTAGCTTAAATCTGCAAGAACCAAGTATAGATGCAGGTCTTGCCTTAAGAGCCTTTGTTATATTATTTTTTGCAAAAGTTTCTGTATCTACAAGGCGGATATTGTCATTAATTATCCCCTCGATACCGTTCATAGATACGAAAATCTTGTCAAAATCATTATCGATTCCACTGTCAATCACCCCAGCCAAAGATGAGTTGATAACAGAGGTTGGTCCACCTGATTGGGCAACAATTAAATTCATTTTTCCTCCCTTTTTAGTAAGAAATTTTCAAGGTAATAGGCGATTCCGTCTTCGTTGTTGGTCTTTGTCACAAAGTCGGCCATATTTTTGATGGTATCAACTGCGTTTTCCATAGCAACCCCAGTTCCGGCAACTTCAAACATAGACACATCATTCATCTCGTCACCAAAACAAATTACGTCTTTTTTATCGATTCCAAAAATCTTGCAAGCCTCTAAAATCGAACTTCCCTTAGAAAGACCAAGAGGCATAATCTCGTGGAAAAACCTCGCAGACTTGACCTGGACAGTCTTATCACCGAATTTATCAAATAACTTTTCGCTTTCTGGGTCGATTTTTTCTGGATCTTGGGCAAAAAGCAGCTTGTTTGGCACAAAATCAAGCCTATCTCTAATATCTTTTATAACCTTAATTTCCATATCAAGCATGCCAGACTCACGATTCGAATAAAAATTATCCGCATCATCTGTATAGATATATTCGCCGTAAGGAACCATGACTTCAAGGTCTAGAGACTTTGAAAAATCAAGAATTTCCTTAGCCAAATCATAATCCATAGGGTGGTTGGCCAAAATTTTCTTATTCTTAAAATCATAAAGCTGGCCGCCATTGTAGGCAGACAAAATTCCACCAAGCTCAGCAAAACAAAGGGCCTCAGCTTGATTTCTAATTCCATATGTAGGTCTGCCAGAGACAATCATCACTTCATGACCTGCCTTAGTTGCGGCAATTAGAGCATCACGAGTCCTAGGCGTAATAATCCCCTTGCTATTTGTAAGAGTCCCATCCACATCAACTGCAATTAACTTTTTCATACAAATCCTTTACTAAATATCTTTTCTATCTTTTATTCTAATCTTTTCTATATCTAACTTAATTTTTCTTGCAAAGCTTAAAAATTACATCACCCACGCTAACCTTGCCTTTTTTTATAAAGTCAAGCTTTTTTATAGAAGGATTGGTAATCACAAGAGGAGACTGGATATTTCTGCCAGAAGCCTTAATCCCATCAAGATCAAACTCAAGCAGCAAATCGCCCGTTTCAACGATATCTCCCGCCTTTTTGTAAGATTTAAAACCTTGGCCCTCCATCTCCACAGTATCAATACCAATGTGGATAAGGACCTGGTAACCATCAGGATTTTTTATAGTAAGGCCATGTTTGCCATTAGCTACTACAGTGATTTTACCAGCACAAGGCGCATAGACTTTGGAACCAGTAGGCATGAGAAGGACTCCAGCACCTACAATAGACTGAGCAAAAATAGGGTCAACACAGTCCTCTATATCCAAAACCTCGCCATCAACGGGCGAATAAAAAACATTGCAATCTAACTTATCCATAAAACCTCCAAAAATCTATAAAAAAGTGAAAATCACTTAAAATCTATGTAAAAACATCCTAAAATGACTATACCTCATAATGGACGGCCCTCATAAATAATATACAACATTATTATAAAAAATTACTTAAAAATCCTCAAGTACTTTAGAATGATAATGTTTCTCTTTTAAAAATTGTTTTGTTGACAAGACTAATATTAAATAAGAGATAGACTCAGCAATTAGAAAATAGGAGTCCATATACATTTTTAACATCAAAATTAGTAGTTATGATATAATAAATTTATAATCTTTAAAAAAATAGAAATATAAGGAATTAAAGTGAGAGATTTACATACAGACGAGGACTTATTTTTTATAAAAAAAGATTTTTATAAAGCTAATTCACATAAGTTAAGGGATGTCCTAGTTCTCAGCGAAGAAGATTTTTTTAACCATTGTAAGTAATGTAAGTAAGAAAAATATCAAGTAGGTTGGACCAGTGAAGGTCTTAATTATTATATGGTAAAGGAATTATCAGATGAACAATCAAATAATTATATATAATACCGAAGATGGTAAGGCGAAAATTAATTTAAAATATGAAGATGGAACGGTATGGCTTAGTCAAAATGAAATAGCAGAATTATTTCAAACTAGCAAGCAAAATATTAGTAAGCACATAAAGGCAATATTGGAAGATGGTGAAGTCGATAGATCAACTGTCAACTCAAAGTTGACAGTTCAAAATGAGGGGAATAGGGAAGTTGAAAGGGAAATTGCTTATTATTCCTTAGAAATGATCCTAGCCATAGGCTATAGGGTAAGGTCTGTAAGAGGTGTCCAGTTTAGAAAATACGCCACAACAGTACTAAAAGAATATATAGTAAAGGGTTTTGCCCTCGATGACGATAGGCTGAAAAATAATGGTGGAGGAGACTATTTTAAAGAACTTCTACAAAGAATTAGAGATATTAGATCAAGTGAGAAAGTTTTCTACCGCCAAGTCCTAGACCTATTTTCAACTAGCATAGACTATGACAAAAATTCTGACGAAGCCAAAAGATTTTTTGCTACAGTTCAAAATAAAATGCACTTTGCCATTCATCACTCTACAGCTAGCGAGTTAATCTATAATCGCGTGGATAGCAATAAAGATTTTATGGGACTTAAGAGTTTTAAAGGAGACCTTCCAAGTCGCGAGGAGGCAAAAATTGCCAAAAACTACCTAGATGAAAAAGAGCTAAGGACTCTAAATAATTTAGTCTCAGGTTATTTAGACTTTGCTGAAATGAGAGCAGAAGAAGAAATTCCAATGACAATGAAAGATTGGTCAGATCATGTAGATAGGATTCTTCTAGCAACAGGAAAAGATCTTCTAAATAATAAGGGCAAAATATCTAGAAAACAAATGTTAAATAAGGTAGATAGGGAATATAAAGAATATAGCCAAAAAACCCTAAGCCAAATAGAAAAAGATTATTTAGAAACAATAAAGTCAGTCGAAAAACTGGCAAAGAAAAATATAAAAAAATGACTAAGATTAGCTATTAATGAATTTAATATATTGGTCTAAATAGGCTTGGCTTTAGGTGAAAAAGGAGTTATAATTGAGAGATTTATATATAGAAAACGACTTATTTTTTATAAAAAAAGATTTTTATAAAGCTAATTCACATAAGTTAAGAGATGTCCTAGTTCTCAGTGAAGAAGATTTTTTTAACCATTATAAGTATGGAAATGTGAATAATATCAGCAACCACGAAACCTGGGGGATTGACTTTGACTATGTAATAGTTGCCGAAGAAGGCTGGTATGAAGGGCAATCTGAAGAATTTAGGGAAAAACTAAAAGAAGAAACAATTAAAAATGGAGATGACTTTTTGTGCGGAGATATGCTCCTTACAAAAAATAAATGGAAAACTTTAGACCATGCCCTAAGAGGTAAGTTTTTCAAAGAAAATGATGACGACCTAGCCAATACAAATATCTCTAGTATAGAAGGATTTGATTATTTAAAGAAATACCACAATGTTTTTCCAGCAATCCATGGACCAAATTGTTTTGCAAGCGTGATCTATGCCATTTCAAAAAATGAAAACTTAATAAATGAATGGTTTTTTGCGGACACCTTGCTATTATTCCTAGAAACAAATGGCTATTCTAAAATAGAAAATATCAATAATCTTGATCTAATAAAATCTGAAGACGTATTAATAATTTTTGATGGCAAAAATCCAATCCACGCAGTATTTTGCCTGGATAAAGATATGTGCTTCAATAAATTTGGCCAAACCATGCACGAAGCCTGGTCTATTTGCGAAATAGAGAGTGTTCTTTCAGAATTTGAAGGACAATGGAAAATCTATAGAAAAAAATAGGAAGTCTTGTGGAAAAATTGAAACTAAAAGGTTAGTCTTAAGAAAATTAGAAAAGTCAGACGCTAAAATGATATTTGCAGGTTGGGCAAATGATGAGGAAGTCATCAAATACCTAACCTGGCACCCTCACGAAAACATCAAAGTAACAGAAAATATTTTGGCAGGGTGGATAGAAGAATATGAGGAAGAAGACTGCTATAGATACGGAATCGAGATTAAAGATGAGAAAAAACTAATAGGCATGATAGATGTAGTAGAATACGACGGAGATATCCCAGAAATAGGCTACGTCCTAGGAAAAGCCTACTGGAACAAAGGCTACATGTCAGAAGCCTTCGAAGTCTTCCTGGACCTTCTAAAAAAAGACGGCCACAAAAAAATCTACATAGAAGACGACGAAAAAAACAAGGCAAGCAATACCATAATAAAAAAGAACGGCTTCAAATTCCTAGGTAAGAAAAGGAAAATAAAATTAGAAATTAAAAACGAAATTGTCGCTGTTAATACTTATGTCTTGGACATTGAATGATAATTAGAATTTAACACTTATTTAATTTAAAATTTTAATACAGATTGGAATCAAGTCTATAATATTGTGCTAGTAAATTTTACACAATATTATGGACTTGGCTATTTTTTAAAATTAGATTATAAGAAATCTATTAATATGATACAATATAGGTAATAAAAATTATTTTTATAGGAGATAAGATATGGCAAAAAATATTGATCCAGAATTGAAAAAGATTGGTAGTTATTTAGGGTTAGAAGATACGGCTATATTTTCTATTCCGGAATATCAAAGGGCTTATTCCTGGGAGATTAAGCAGTGCGATAAGTTATGGCAAGATATAGAAGGATTTATTGATAGTGGAGGAACCGACCCTTACTTCTTTGGCACTATAATTATTAATTGCCAAGATAATGATACGAAACTAAGTTTAATTGATGGGCAGCAAAGAACAACTACTTTTATCCTCTTGTGTAAAGCTCTTTTACTAAGAATTATTCAAGCAATAGATGAAACAAAAAAAGATGAAGAATCTGAAGATCTTACTTATGGACTTAAGAAAAAAAGAGATAGATTAATACAAATTCTTTATAAAGTGAGTGATAGTCAGATATTATCGGTATTAAAGGATCTGGAAACTGCTCCAATTGGGCAAATTTTAGAGAATAATTCCATAAATGAACTTTATAAGAATGAATTACAAACTATAATTAGAAGTCCTAATTTTGATGCTGCAGAAGAGAGAGTTACAAAAATTAAATATAAGCAAAAAGACAATAAATACACTAATTTTTTCAGAAACTTTAAATTTTTCTTTAATAAACTAGAAGGGTTAACTCCTTCTGAAGCTAATGTCTTTGCTGAATACATCTTAGATAAATCAGAGATAATTGAGATAAGAAGTTGGAATATTGAGCAGGCAATAACCATGTTTAATTCTCTAAACTCTGATGGAATGCCGCTTTTGGATTCAGATATTATCTCTGCAAAACTTTATTCTAATTCTGGTGAAGATCGTGAAGGGTTTAATACTAAATGGTCTGAGCTTAAGAAAATTATTTCAAACCTTGAAGAAGATGGTATTACTGACATTGACGATGTTTTGAAACAGTATATGTATATTAATAGGTCACAGAATAAAGAATACATTTCAGAAAAAGGTTCTATTAATGTCACAACTCCAGGATTGAGGAGATATTATACTGAAACAAACAGCGAACTTCTTCAAAATCCGCTAAAGCTCACAGCTCACTTACTTAAACTAGCTAAAATATGGTATGAAATAAAAGATTATTCTATTATAAAATTATGCTCCAAATTTAACGAAAACCTAAATCTTTATCTAATATCTTATCTATTTAGGTTTGAAATAGATGAAATTACAGAAAGTCTTGTAACAGAATTTGCGGAAAACTTACTAAAATTATTTACAATTTTGGAATTAGTTGATATAGGATACTCAAGCTCTAAATTTAAAACCTTTTTATTCGGTTTAAATATAAAGCTTGTGAATTATAGTATAGATTTATCTGAAATAAAAGAGGAAATAAGTCGTCACATAAATAAAGAGTGGGACAAAAAAGAAATTGAAATAGCAGCTAGAAATTATACGAAGAATTCTCTTGTATTTTTAAATGAGTATATAGCTTGCAAGGCTAATGGACAAAAATTTATTCTCCCTGAAAAATATGAAATTGAACACATCATGCCACGAAGTGGGAAAAATATTGATCAGATAAGAAAAGATGCGGGAATAAGTGATAAGGAAGAATTTTTAGCAATTGTCAATAAACTTGGAAATAAAATCTTATTAGAAGAAGACATAAATCGTTCGATTGGTAATGCTTGGTTTAGAAGTAAAATTCAAAATTCAGTTAAAGAAAGAAAAGGATACAAAGATAGTATCTTCAGATTAACTCGAAAAATTGTTTTTGATTTTGAAAACAAAACAAATCCACTTTGGACAATTGAAGATATTGAAAACAGAACTAATATAGAAGCTAAAAAGATTGCTGATTTTATTTTTGGATAAAGAAAAAAATATAATCAGAATTAAAAATAAAATAGTGACTGTTAATACTTGTGAGTTGAAATTTGGGGAAGATAAAGAAAGATATGATATTTTATTGATATCATATCTTTTTTTGCTTTCAAGAATAAAAAAAGATAAATTGGGTAAAATACTTATGAGAGTATTAATACTATTTTATTTCTATTTAGCCTTTATGGTATCGAGATTTTTTTCGGAAGTTTTTTCAATTTTGTTTTCTATTTTATATTTCTATATTTATCAATTTTTAATTATCAAAATCACTATTATTTGAAATTCAAGTCGACTTATTTTCTAGTAAAGATTTTTATTAAATTCAGATTTTCAAAACAAGAATGTTTCAAGATTAACTAATATTGTTGGTTTATTAAGTGAGGAGTAGGTATGTATAATTACTTAATAGCATATGATGATGGGAATATTTTGATTAGATATAGTAAAGATGGCACAATAGAAAGATATGACGTATCTAATAAAAAATGGGTTTTTGATATAGAAATGGCGGCTATTTTTACAGACAAGATGCCTTCTAGGCCTATAAGTGAAGACGAAGCTAATCGTATCATTAATGAAAGCGATTAGAATAGCTCATATAGAATGGATGAATACAATTATCATATATCTAAAGAACTCAATAGTCTTTTGATAAGAGAAGGGGAGAATCTTCCGATTCAGAAATACGATCATAATGCAAGGGCTTGGATTACTGATTGGGATATGCTTGCTATTTACACGGGTAGGATTATGGCTATTCCAATATCTAAAAAAGAAGCGATGAATATTATTGAAAATAGAGGAGGAAATGATGAATAGGGAATATTTAATAATGAGAATAGCGCTGGGGGATACAACTGCTGAGGCAAATAATATTATTCTTACAGAAGAAGACAAGGAAGCAATCGAGTGGTACAAGAGGGAGTCTGAGAAGGCTAAAAGAGAGGGTAAGCATATTGTTTTTTATGCGCCTGATATGGATTAGTTATGAATAGGGAATATAGGATCATTATGATTGCTTTGGGAGAAGGAAGTCCTGAGGATTATGATATAGAGCTTACAGAAGAAGACAAGGAAAGAATAAAAAGATATCAAGAAGAAAATGCTAAGGCTAAGAAAGAGTGGAGCAACCTTGTTTGATTTGCTCCAGATGAGGATTAGTTATGGAAAGAGAATTACGGCCAGAAGAAGAAAAAGAACTAACTATATTAGCTAGAAAAATGTTGCATACTGCACCATCTATGACTGAAAAAGAGATGGAGAGATACGGAGAATTATTTGAAAAAAGTATGGAACTAAGGAAGAAAGAGAAGAAGAAGTAAAAGAAAATCGTAAGAACTTCTTGAAATTGCAAGAAAGACTTAGTAAAAATCTCAAAATATAGTTGTAATTTTCAAATAAAAATATCTCGGAATATGATTTGAAAATTTTAAATAAAATATTGTTTTAACTTCAAAAATTTTTGACAAAAGAATTCAAATTCGAAAGTTATTTTCAAGCAAAAAGGCAGGACCATTTATTTTTGGTCTTGCCTTTTGTTTTTGTTTTATTTTCCAAATTCAACTAGAACGAAATATGGTATCTTACTGCTATGAAGCAGAGGGCTATTGCTAGGGGTACGAAGATGTATTTACCGGTGTAGTACCAGAGATTCCCGTATTTGCCCTTGGTGCTTTTGTTTACTTCGTCTAGGAGTTCTTCTTTTTTTATTACCCAGAACCAAGTTATGGCGCCTATAATTCCTGATATTGGCAGGATATAGATTGTGACTATGTCCATCCATGGGCCCCATTTCGAGATTGGTTCGATGAAAATTCCTACCAGGTAGATTATTCCTATTAGTACTAATAATATTGATTTTCTGTTTAGTTTTGGAAACTTGTATTCGATTGCTTCGGTGATTGTTTCTATCATCGATTGGATTGAGGATATGCCTGCAAATACTATTGCTAGGAAAAGTATGATTGCATAAAGTTTCCCCAGGGGCATTTCTTTTAGGGCTTGAGGAAGCACTACAAAGATGAGTTTAGGTCCGCTTGCTGGTGAAAATCCAAAGGCAAAGCAGGCTGGTAGCATGACGAAGGCTGAGATCATGGCTGCCGTAGTGTCAAGTCCTGTTGTGATTGTGGATGCCTTTACTACGTCTTCGTCATCTGGCAGGTATGACCCGTAGACTACCATTACTGTTCCTACAAGTGATAGGGAGAAGAAGGCTTGGCCCATAGCAGAAACCCAGATTTTGATGTCTTTTAATTTTTCTATATCGATCCTAAAGATAAAGTCATATCCATCATTTGATCCTTCTAGGAAAAATATCCTCGCTGCAAGGATTAGAAACAGTACAAAAAATAAGGGCATGATAAATTTATTGGTTTTTTCTATTCCCTTTGTTTCGTAGGCTAGGGCAAAGTAGACTAGGACCATGAGTAGGAGGTGGACTGGGAGAAGTCCAAAATCTTTGCTAGAGATTCCTTCAAACCAGACGCTTGATTCTAGGGCAAAGAGGTTTCCTGTAATTGTGTCAATTAAGGCTTTTAGGACATATGTAATTACTACTGCATAGCCAATTGCTAAAAGTCCCACTCCAATCATTGGTAGCCATCTTATTATTTTGCCAAATTTTTCCATATTTCTAGATTTGTAGGCTTCTTTGTAGACTGTCATTGGGCCTGATTTATATTTTCTGCCTATTGCATTTTCTGCTGCAAGACCTACCCTGCCGAAAAGAAAGGCGAAAAGAAGGTAAGGCAACAAAAATGCCAGGCCGCCGTTTGAGCCTAGTTGATAGGGGAAGGCCCAGACATTTGCAAGACCTACAGCAGATCCCACACAGGCCATTATAAAGCCCCATTTTGATGAAAATTTATTTCTATTTTCCATAATACTTCCTTAATTTTTTATTTAATACTCTAATTATAATGAATTTTACCTAAGAATCAAGCTTAATCGTTTTTTCTGATTAGATTTCTCGTCTAATATTTTTTATTTTTTCTAAAGATAGGATAAATTTAGGGTATAATGTGATAAGTAGAGGATTATTATGAAGATAAAAAGATTTTTTGCCCTAGTCTTTGTATTTGCCCTATCCTTTGTGGCTAGCAAATTTGTCCTAGATTTCTTAGATCAAAGGTCAAATGCCAATACCTATGCCGAAGGAGGGACTTTCGAAGACCAGGCTGTTAAGACAAGTAAAGATGAATATTTATTTCTAATGGTCGGTGTTGACCAAGCAGCAGGTGAAGAAAATAACGAAGATTTTACCCGTACGGATACAATTATGCTTATGAAGGCTAATGTAAAAGATGGGACTATCAAAATCTTATCTATACCTCGTGACTCTAGAGTCCTAGTTCGAAATACCTATGATAAGGTAAACCACGCCCACGCTTTTGGCGGTATTGAGCTTACTCTTCAAAGTCTTAGGAATTTCTTGGGTCTTGATATAGATTATTACGCCCAGGTCAATTACCAGGCCCTTGTAAATATAGTCGATGCTATTGGTGGTGTTGATTATGAAGTGCCAGAAGGTGTTGAGATTAGAAAATGGACCCTAGATATCAAGCCAGGCATGAACCATTTCAATGGTACAGATACTATGTGGTATTTAAGGACCAGACATATTTACGATAATGGAGACATCGGAAGGGTTGAGGCCCAACAAGATTTCATCAAGGCCATGGTTGACCAGGCTGTTATTAAATCAAAACAAATGAACCTCATGACTGTGATTTCTTCATATATAAAATATGTCAAAACCAACTTGCCAATGTCTGTTATTGTTGATCTTGTTAAAAACATCAACAAATTTTCATCTGACAAGGTAGAGACCTTTATAGTACCAGGTAATGGTGCTATGATAAATAGGACTAGCTACTATATACCAGATGAGAGAGGAACTTGGGATATTGTTGATAATGAGTTTGCTGATTTTAAGCTTAAGAAGTGGACTGAAGAAGTTTCTGGCCTTCCAGAATCAAAGTATTCTTCTATAAACCAACAAGCACCGGTGAATGTATTCCCAAAATCAAACACTTATAACAATACCTACCAGCAAGATAATTCTTACAACACTAATAGCAACTATAACAACAACACAAATAATAATTACAACAATAATTACAATAATTCTTATGACAATAATTATTATGAACCAGAGCCAACTTATGAAGCTCCAGCCAAGGCTAAGCCAAAGACAAATACCCACCAAGGCGAAAAGTCACCGGCTCC